>JAPHTO010000078.1 GCA_026196955.1 Colwellia sp.
AACAGGGCGGTTTTGCTCAACAAGGCCAGCAACCAGCTTATAACAAACCTGCTCAACAGCAAGCTGGTTATGCATCAAACCAGCAACAGGGTGGTTTTGCTCAACAAGGGCAACAGCAACAAGGTGGATTTGCACCTCAAGGGCAACAACAAGCACCTAAAGTAAACCCACAAGAGCCGTCAATTGATTTTGATGATGATATTCCATTCTAAATGATATAAAACTGTAAATTTAAATTGTAAATTACAGCAATCAAACCAAAAACCCAGTATTTTTACTGGGTTTTTTATTAGAACGAATAAAGTAATTACTATGCTTTTGATTAATTTATTGAATAGCTAATAATTCTACTTCAAAAATAAGCAGTGAGCCGGGGGCTATTTTTCCTGCTGAGCTGTTGCCGTACCCTAACTCTGAAGGGATAAAAAATTTAAATTTATCACCAACAACCATCAATTGTACTCCCTCTGTCCAACCTTTTATAACTTGGTTTAAACCAAAGCTGATAGGCTCTCCGCGCTCTATTGAGCTATCAAATACAGTGCCATCTAATAAATTACCTTGATAATGCACTGTTACTTTTGAACTGGCCGTTGGATGTACAGTTCCTTCGCCTTGCTGTAATACTTGATATTGCAGACCTGAAGCCGTTTCATAAATGCTTTCTGCAGTCTTATTTTTTGCTAAAAAATCTTTACCAATAGCAATATTAGCAACAGCCACTTTTTTGTTATTTGCATTTCGATTGAAATAAACAGCTATCAAAGCGATAACTATAATTAACACAATATATTTCATAACCTATCCTATTTATTAATAATGTTTTTGCTGCTATTCAGCACTTTTCTCTTGCTGCTCTTTTAGTTTTGCTTGTTCTATACGCCATTTTTGCAATTCTGCATAGTAGTGATCCCACACACAAGGATTACAGGCGCCACCACCACAACAATCATCGTCTGCTGGGGGAATAGGTTTTTCTAATAAGTTGGTCATCTTCTATCTCTGGGCTCAATTTTCTTCATTATACTGAAAATAAAAAACCCTGCAAAAATGCAGGGTTTCCAAAGTGATATTTACTTTAATGCAATCTATTCAGATTCAGCTAACTTTTTCTCTAAATAGTGAATGTTAGCACCACCGTTCACAAAACCTTGATCGCTTAATATATCTTGATGCAAAGTGATATTGGTTTTAATGCCATCAATCACTAATTCAGATAATGCGTTACGCATTCGAGCAATAGCAACGTCACGGTTATCACCCCAAGTGATTAATTTACCTATCATAGAATCATAATGAGGCGGCACTGAGTAATCAGCATAAATGTGAGAATCCCAACGTACGCCTAATCCGCCCGGTGGGTGGAAACGGGTTATTTTACCCGGCGAAGGAATAAATGTACGTGGATCTTCAGCATTAATACGACACTCAATAGAGTGGCCTGAAATCTTAATATCTTCTTGTGTGTAAGATAATGGTTGACCAGCAGCAACACGTAGTTGTTCTTTAATTAAATCAACTTCGGTGATCATTTCAGTAACAGGGTGTTCAACCTGAATACGCGTGTTCATTTCAATGAAATAAAACTCGCCTTTTTCGTATAGGAATTCAAACGTACCAGCACCGCGGTAGTTGATCTCAATACAAGCATTACAACAGCGTTCGCCAATTTTCGCTCGCATTGCTGGTGTTATGCCTGGCGCTGGTGCTTCTTCAACCACTTTTTGATGACGGCGTTGCATAGAACAATCACGCTCACCTAAGTGTATCGCGCCGCCTTGGCCATCAGCAATAATTTGAATTTCAACATGGCGTGGGTTCTCAAGAAATTTTTCCATGTATACCATGTCATTCTTGAAAATAGTGCCAGCTTCTTTTTTCGTTAAAGCAATTGAGTCTACAAGCTCTTCTTCATTGCGCACAACACGCATACCACGACCACCGCCGCCGCCAGCTGCTTTAACAATAACAGGATAACCAATGCGTTTAGCGTGAGCTTTATTGGTTTCTTCGTCATCATCTAATGGACCATCAGAGCCAGGAACACAAGGAACTCCAGCTGATTTCATGGCACGAATAGCGGCAACTTTGTCACCCATGATGCGGATGCTTTCAGCTTTTGGGCCAATGAAGGCAAAACCAGACTTTTCTACTTGCTCAGCAAAGTCAGCATTTTCAGCTAAAAAACCGTAACCCGGATGGATCGCAACAGCATTCGTTACTTCTGCAGCTGTAATAATAGCAGGTGCATTTAAATAACTATCAAGCGCAGATGCTTTACCAATACAAATGGTTTCATCGGCTAATAGTACATGCTTTAAGTTTTTATCAGCTGTTGAATGTACTGCAACAGTTTTAATACCGAGCTCTTTACAAGCGCGTAATATTCTTAAGGCAATTTCGCCACGGTTGGCGATAACAACTTTATCTAACATGGAATGACCCTTTTAGGTTGGGCTTATTCAATGATGAATAGCGGTTGGTCAAATTCAATAGCGTCTTCATTTTGCGCTAGAATTTCTTTAATTACACCAGATTTGTCAGCTTCAATTTGGTTCATCATTTTCATCGCTTCAACAATACATAAAGTATCGCCAGCATTGACATGTTGACCAACTTCAGCAAATGCTGGTGCGTCAGGCGAAGCTGAAGCATAGAAAGTACCAACCATAGGTGAGCGAACAACATGCCCTGAAATTGCTGCTGGTGCGCTAGCTTCAGCCGCTGGAGCAGCACTTACGGCTACAGGTGCAGGAGCTGCAACAGGTGCCGCTTGTATAATTGGAGCTGCTACTGCAGGGCCACCGCGGCTTATGCGAACAGATTCTTCGCCTTCAGAAATCTCTAATTCGTTGATGCCTGACTCTTCAACTAATTCAATAAGCTTTTTAATTTTACGAATATCCATTGTGATACCTTTTGTTCGTTTGATCTAAAATTATTTAAGTAGGTGAGCCTTTACTGTAATGGCTCACAATTGTTAATACAGTGACTATATTGTTATTTTTTTTCTAAAAATGTTTTTGCATACTCAAGTGCATAGTCATAGCCTTTTGCACCAAACCCACAAATTACCCCTAAGGCAATATCTGAAAAATACGAATGCTGTCTAAATTCTTCTCGTGCATGTACATTAGACAAATGTACTTCTACAAACGGAATTGCTACAGATAGCAATGCATCACGTATTGCTACACTTGTATGAGTAAATGCAGCTGGGTTAATAATGATAAAGTCCACTTGCTGAAATGCTTGGTGTATAGCATCAATAATCTGATGTTCAGCATTCGCTTGGACGTGTGTTAAGGCTATTTGTTCACTTTTTGCTTTTTCGGTTAACAGCTCAATGATTTCTGTTAAGGTTTGAGCACCATAAATTTCAGGCTCTCGTTTACCTAACATATTTAAGTTGGGGCCATTTAGCACTAAAACTTTGAATTTTGCGGTCATCTTCGGTAAAAACACCTTTATATTAAAGTTACAGTTGATAATTGCATAAAATCACTTTGTTGTGAATTAAAAAAGCATCTTTTTTAATATTAGCGACATTATGGTGCATTTCGAAGAATATAGCAGCAAAATACTGGTCTAATCTCTTTGTTAACACTTTTATCAAGTATAGTGGTGGTTTTTTAGGCATATCACAACTACACTTTACAAAGTGTTTATGGATTTTTTAAGGTTATGTTTTTTAAAGGGATTGTATTCTATTGAACAGCTATAAATAGAAAGCTGTAGATAAGTCTTTATCGATGTACTTCAATGGGTTAGCGTTTTTTTGCCAGTACATTACAATGTTATAGCGATAGTTTATGAAAAACTCTAGTTAAAAACTAATGGTTGTAACATAAGGGTAAATTCTGCTACCTTGTGCATGAATGTTAATTATTGTATAACATTTTCAATAAGCTATAATTTATTTGTTTGAGTTTTTCTTGTAGCTAATGCCAATCCTATTAAATTCCCCCACTTAATAATTGGTATAGCAAGGACTGTATTATCAAAACACTTTATTTTTTGTGCTTACTTACTTTTCTATGTAGTTTCAGTTCAACAGCCAAAGCTGTTGACGTTATCGTGCATCCTTCAGTAAGCGAGAGCATTATCACTAAATCTCAGCTGCGCCGTATTTATACTATGCGCCAAACTCAGTGGTCTGATGGCCACCATATCGTTGTCTTTGTATTACCAAGGCAGCATCCATTACACCAACGCTTTAGTAAAGAACGTTTGCAAATATTCCCTTATCAACTCGAACGAATTTGGAATAAGTTGACCTATTCAGGCCTTGGTGTAGCACCTATTGTAGTAAATACTCCTGAAGCACTGATAGACGCTATTATGAAAACACCAGGAGCAATAGGCTATGCCGAAACCGTTGCCGACAAAGGAGCCGTAAATGTCATCCGTATTGAAAAATAATCTCCCTCCAATAAATGTGCGCCCTTTAGCATTATTAAGCATGATGTGTGCAAGCTTAATGGTGAGTGCTTATAGCCAAGCTGAGAATTTACAAGTTCACGGTTTTGCCGCGCAAGGAATTATTGATGTTAATGGCAGTAATTATGTTAACGATGATGGCGCATTATCAACTGAGCTAACCGAAATAGGCTTGAATGCTTCCTACATAATAACCCCAACGTTAAGACTAGCGGGACAGGTTGTATATCTTGATGGCGGAAATCGTTTAGATGATGGTGTAAGGGTAGATTACGCCTTAGTAGATTGGTCTGCATATAACAGTGAAAATTGGCAAGTGAATTTATACTTTGGCCGCTATAAAAACTATCACTGGTTATATTCAAGCACACGCGATGTTCCCTTTACTAGACCAAGCATAATTCTACCGCAATCAGTTTATTTTGATGGTTTTCGAGATATTGCTGTTGGCGCTGATGGCGGTGCTGTCAAGATAAGTCACAGCTCCGATACCTTGGGCAACTTTGATTTTAATATCAGTACTGGCTCGTCGCCTATTTCAACAGAACAAACGCAAATTATTATGGGTGATCATGCGTTGGGTGATATGAAGCAGACACACGATATACAAGCGAGCCTATATTGGCAACCGTTTGTATCTCCATGGCGTTTAGGCTTAGCATTATTAGACAGTGACTTTGAATATAATGCTGCTGAGCAAGGAGATTTTTTTCAGGACGCAGATATCACCTTGCAGCGTGTAATAGCCAATGTGTTGTATGAAGGTGAAAACTGGGAATTTAGCGGTGAAATTCTGCAAGAACGTTTTGTTTTAGATGATTTTTATTTTGAAGGCTTTCATCAAGACAATATTGGTCAAGGTATTTATGTTCAGTCTCAATATAAGGTCAATAAAGATTTAACTCTGTTAGCACGTTATGAGCGTTTTTATGCCAATAAAGATGATAAAAATGGTCATGACTTAGAAGACAGTACCCAAGGTTTGATCCCTCACTACTTTGGCTATCAGCATGACGCTACTTTTGGCTTATCGTATGATTTAGCTGATAACCTAAGATTGCAATTTGAATATCATTATATTGAAGGTACCGCTCGACTTACCCCAGTTGTGCTACCTAATCCGCAGGTGAATGACAATGAAAATTGGCAGTTATGGGCAATGCATCTGATGTATTGGTTTTAAGGAGGGCACTTATGGCAAAAATATTTATCAGTGTACCTACTAAGTTGCTGACTTTGATTATTTCAACCTTGCTATTTTTAGCAATAGGTTTTTCTATGCTGTCTTTGTCACGACTACAAGAAGATTATCAGCAATATCAACAGAATACTTTAGATCAAGGGCAGGCTCAATTTGAACTCCATAGTGATATTTTACGTTCTAAATTAACCGTTTGGATAGAGTCATTTGCAGAATTAACACAGCTAGCTCAACAAGATGGATTCGAGCAATTCTCAGTAAATCTTGCTAAGCAATTTGATGGATTACAGCTGCAATTAAATGTTGAAAACCTTTGGTTAGTTGATGGTGAAGAGGCGCCGCTTTTTATAACTTCTCCGATACCCGCGGTGGTACAAAATAATATCGAGCAAGTGTTGAGGTTTCAACAGCCTCAGCACCAGATATATTGCCAAAAAGACTGTCAATTATTACTGAGTTTACCCTTGCTAAACCGACATGGTGAAGTTGTTGTGGTAACAATGAGTACTTCAATGGTTGATATGCTATATGCCATTAACACTTCTTTAAACAGTGATGTAGCAGTACTTAGTTTTGGTTTAGAATCAAGCAACCAAGCTGAAACGGAAATTATATCAGCATCTAATATGCCTTTAGCTCAGTCTTTACTCGATGCTAATCAACAAAGTGATCTTAATATTGCTTTGAAACATGGGATCCAAATTGATTTGGCAGAGCAAAGTTATTTAATCAATCTTTTATCCCTTGCAGAAAATGATCAGCGCACCTTTTATTTATCTTTAATCGATGATGTTACGCCATTTGAAGATCAACATACTAAATACAGACAACAATTTTTACTGTCGTTAACGGCGCTGTTTATTGTACTAAGCGTTTTTGTGTACTCGGTTGCTCGTCCATTTACCAAGCGGCTATTACGGTTATCAAATGCTTTACCTTTACTTGCCAATAAAAAGTTTGATCAATTTAGACAGGTAAAATTGAAAAGACCCATTCTATTTTCAGATGAATTAGATGTATTAACTAATTCAGCGCTAGAGTTAAGTTACGAGCTAGAGCAGCTCAATATTGAGGTGGAGCAGAAAACTAAAGAGCTTGAAAACATCGCAATGTATGACTTGTTAACCGGCTTGCCAAATAGAAATATGCTTAACTATCAATTGCGTAAATCTATCTCCAATATAGGGCGATATGGGCATGGTGTTGCTGTTTTATTTTTAGATTTAGATGATTTCAAAAAAGTTAATGATAGTAATGGTCACAGCGAAGGAGATAAGTTACTCATCCAGGCAGCTGATCGTGTTCGTTTAAGTGCGGGGAAAATCGACCTTGCTTGTCGCTTTGGTGGTGATGAATTTGTACTCGTGCTAGGGCACCTATCTGCTGTTGATGAAGCGGTAAATATTGCCGAACAACTTTTAGCGCAGTTTAAAGAGCCAATTAGATTAGGCTCAAGTATTTTTTATGTCTCTACCAGTATTGGTATTGCTTACACTGAATCAGCAGATGAAAAAGCCGAAGACTTAATTTCTCATGCTGATATTGCTATGTATGAAGCTAAAGATAATGGCGGCGCTCAGTATTATGTTTATCACCAAGAAATGTACCAACGCGTTGCTCACCGAGTCATGCTTGAGGGGGAAGTGAGACAGGCACTTGCAAAACGACAATTTAGCCTGAGTTTACAACCTCAATTATCTGCGAAAAGTAAAAAACTATTTGGTTTTGAGGCCTTGTTGCGATGGCAACATCCTGAGCGAGGAATGATTTCACCTGAAGATTTTATTCCAATTTTAGAAAACTCTCAGCATATGATTGAGTTGGGATACTGGATTATTCATCGTTGCTTTGAGCTCGCATTGGCATTGAAAAAGAAGGGCTTAACAGATATTCAAATTGCTATCAATTTGTCGGCGGGGCAGTTTGCCGATATCAACCTCCCTAATTATTTACAGACATTATTAGATAAATTCTCCTTATCAGCAGGATGCTTTGAATTGGAGTTAACGGAGCAAACATTAGTTAAGGACATTGATAATACCATTGCCATGATGGACAGCCTTAAAGTGAAGGGGTTTAGTTTTGCCATTGATGATTTTGGTACAGGTTACTCTTCGCTCGCCTATTTAAAAAAGATGCCAATTGATGTCATTAAAGTGGATAAGAGTTTTGTCTTCGGCATGCTAGAAAATCACGCTGATTATCAGATTATTATGTCAACCATTGCCATGGTTAAAAACTTAGGCCTGACGGTTATTGCTGAGGGCGTTGAAACTGGCGCGCAATTACGCAGCTTGACAGAAAACGACTGTGACATAATTCAAGGTTATTATTTTTCTAAACCGGTGCCAGAAATTGAGCTTTTTGACTTTATAGAAAATCAGATTCAAGATGGTTTTTGGAAAACGAAGGTGGATAAACAGCCCGCTAAAGCGTTGTAAGTTGATAGCCGCATTGACAGAAAGACAAGCGTTTTTTTGTCAATGCGTTGTTGGTGTATCCTAAAATATCGCTTTTATATGAGCACTGAACTTTTCAGCCCCCATAAAACCAGTCACCCGTTGTTGGCTTAATTCTTTGCCTTGTAAGTCGAAAAATAAAATGGATGGTAAGCCAAATACATCAAAATGCCCCATAATTTCAATGGTATCTTCAGCACTACCATCGGTTAAGTCTATTTGAAGTAATACTGTATTAGCTAGCGCATCTTGCACCGACTTTTCAGGGAAGGTGTACTGTTCAAATTCTTTACAGGCAACACACCAGTCAGCATATAAGTCTACCATCACGGTTTTTCCTTGCTTATTTGCTTCTTGAATAGCTTGGTTCAATCCTTTTAAACTAGATACCTGAATGAAATGATGACCTTGGCTTTGCTGGCTATTTTCTACTCTGATATGAGCATTATTGGGTAAGATAAGTTGATAAGCCATATTGGCGCCAACAAACATCATTAAGAAAATCAATAAAGAGCGCAAACCAAATGCAAAACCCTTGGGCTTGTCTGTGGCTGAATTTTGATTAGCAACATAAAAGTAACTTGCCGCACCTAGTACTAATAGCGCCCACAATGCTTGACTAGCCGCTGCTGGAATGAAACGTTCAAGTAAAAAGATAGGCACAGCAAGTAGCAGCAAGCCAAAAATGTTTTTAATGATATTCATCCAAGCACCTGCTTTAGGTAATAATTTACCTCCAGAGCTACCTAAAACCAATAAAGGTAGTCCCATCCCTAAACTTAATGCATATAAAGCTGATGCGCCTAATACTACATCCCCAGTATTAGAGATATAAAGCAACGCGCCCGTTAACGGTGCTGTTGTACAAGGAGAGGCCACAAGCCCTGAGATAACTCCCATCATGACAACACCGGTAATAGAGCCACCTTTTTGTTTGTTACTAAGGTTATTTAATTTATTTTGCCAGCTTGCGGGCAGTGCCAAGTTGAAAACACCAAACATGGACAGCGCTAAAAAGATGAATAAAACACTCAGGGAGATTAACACTACCGGATGCTGAAACATTGCTTGAAACTGTGCCCCTGCTAACGCAACAACAATACCTAATAATGTATAGGTAACTGCCATACCCTGTACGTAGAAAAAAGATAAGGTAAAGGCTTTCTTCGTGGTTAGTTGTTTACCTGCTCCGACAATGATCCCCGTTAAAATAGGGTACATAGGGAATACACAGGGAGTGAATGATAAAAGTAGACCGCCGACAAAAAAAGCAATCAATGTCAGTAATAAGCTATCTTGCTTTAACATATCGGCCAGTTGATGTTGCTCACTAACAGGCGCTTTTTCGGCAATAGTTAATGCTGAAATAACGGCTGAAGGATCATTGCCGTTAACTTGGCTAAGTACTTCATCTAAGTCGACTGTCTTCTTTGTGGGTGGATAACATAAGCCTTTTTCAGCGCAGCCTTGGTAACGTACAGTAACAGTCGCGTTTTTAGCTGCTTGCTCTATATTAATGGTGAAAGTAAGTTGTTCCGTATAAATTTGCTGAACACCAAAAAACTCATCTTCATGATCAATACCTTGGGGTAACTCTACCGTTGAAATTTTTGCATTTTCACTAGTAAACTTGAATTGGTGACGATAAAGATAATAACCTTCAGTGATATCAAAACTGATCTCTAGTTGATTGTTTGCTTGATCAAAATTAAAAATAAACGCTTGATCTACCTTTAAAAACTCATCGTCATTACTAAATAATGATGAATCTGAAGTATCAAAAATAGACTGCTGTGCATAGCTTGTTGCAGGTTGAAAGCTTGCTAGAGTGACTAAAAAGACAAAAACTACGTTTAACGGTTTAGTTAAAAACAAGTGAAAGAATGAGGTTGTTTTGTTCATTAATGCTACTTCAAATATTCTCGGATCCAGTTCAAATAGTGGTTATCGCCTTGCTGGATATTCAAAGCAATCACTTCGACTACATCATACGGGTGTAGTTCATTAATTCGAGCATTTAACAGTGTAAATTTTTCACTGCTTGTTTTGATTAAAAGCTGAACTTCATTGTCGCACTGCATTTCCCCTTGCCAATGATACACTGAGGTAATCTTGGGTAAGATGTTAACGCAGGCGGCTAACTTTTCACTGACTATATGTTGAGCAATAGTGTTTGCTATTTGTTCATCCGGACAAGTTGTCAATACTAGCTGAAATTCCATCGCTCATCTTCACAGTGGGAAATTAGTCTTATTCTCTTAAAAAAAACGTAACAACACCAGTAATAAGTGCGGTAAAAATGTTCTGTGCTTGAAAAAGACCTGTTAACCCCAATATATCTTACAAAGAAAACAGGAGTCTTTATGTTTCGAATATTATTTGCACTTTTTATCATTGTACCCATCATTGAAATTACGGTGTTAATGCAGGTGGGAGCGCTTATTGGTGCATGGCCAACAGTGGCAATTGTTATTGTTAGTGCTTGGCTTGGGGCGAAGTATGTGCGTCAACAAGGTTTAGCAACGTTGCAGTCAGTGCAAACTAAAATGGCGCAAGGCGAAATGCCTTCGGGGGAAATAGTGACAGGGTTAATGTTACTCGTTGCCGGTGTACTGTTAGTGACCCCAGGTTTTGTGACTGATGTTTTTGGTTTGTCATTGCTAATCCCCAGTGTTCGTCAAGCTCTGGCAAGCTCAGTGCAAAAACATATGCAGGCAAGCCAAGGAAGCGCATTTGGTGCTAACGCCCATTTTTATTCGTCTAATTTCACACAAGCAGGCGGTAATGTTTATGAGAACGAAGTGGATAATTCAGAGGTTTTTACCACGGAACAACCGGTAATTTCAGCGGAAAACCCTCGCCAAAATGAAACCATTGAAGGGGAATTTAAACGAAAGGATTAGTTGCTGTAGAAAAAGAGCTTAAAAAATTAGTTAAAAGACTTGTTAAGCGTATTTTTAACCCCATTTACTTATCCACTAGTTAGGTAATAATCAAATTTGTTAAAACTCAATATTCTTAGGAGAAATTAATGAGCATTCGTCCATTACATGATCGTGTAATCATAAAACGTAAAGAAGTTGAATCAAAGTCAGCGGGTGGCATTGTGCTAACAGGTAGCGCAGCAGAAAAGTCTACACGTGGTGAAGTTGTTGCTGTTGGCAATGGCCGTATTTTAGAAAATGGCGAAGTACGTGCATTAGACGTTAAAGTTGGCGACCAAGTGATTTTCTCAGAAGGTTACGGTGTTAAAACTGAAAAGATTGATGGCGAAGAAGTGTTGATTCTTTCAGAGTCTGACATCTTAGCAATTGTAGAATAGTCGCAGTAATTTTTATGTCGCTACTTCATCACAATAGCGGCATCAGAAGTACTCACTGACTATCGTCAGCTCCGTGCTTCTTCTTTGCTCTTGAGCGTATTAGCTTAATAAAATTGCTGCTTGAGAGCATAGCTTTAAAATTAATTATTATTGAATAAACAAAATTATAGGAATAAATAACATGGCTGCAAAAGACGTATTATTTGGAAATGACGCCCGCGTAAAAATGCTTAAAGGCGTAAATGTATTAGCCGATGCGGTTAAAGTAACTTTAGGGCCTAAAGGTCGTAACGTAGTGTTAGATAAATCTTTTGGTGGTCCAACAATCACTAAAGATGGTGTTAGCGTTGCCAAAGAAATCGAATTAGAAGATAAGTTCGAGAATATGGGCGCACAAATGGTAAAAGAAGTTGCTTCTAAAGCCAATGATGAAGCGGGTGACGGTACAACTACGGCTACTGTTTTAGCACAAGCTATTGTTAATGAAGGTTTAAAATCAATTGCTGCCGGTATGAATCCAATGGATCTTAAACGTGGTATCGACAAAGCAGTCATTGCTGCCGTTGCTGCGTTAAAAGAAACCTCTACACCTGTTACAGACAACAAAGCGATTGAGCAAGTAGGTACTATTTCAGCTAACTCTGACGAAACTGTTGGTCAAATCATTGCGACAGCAATGGATAAAGTAGGCACTGAAGGTGTTATTACTGTTGAAGAAGGTCAAGCGCTAACAGACGAGCTAGACGTTGTTGAAGGTATGCAATTCGACCGTGGTTATTTATCTCCATACTTCATCAACAGCCAAGAAAACGGCACCGTTGAAATGGAAAGCCCGTTCATTCTTTTAGTTGATAAGAAAGTATCTAACATTCGTGAATTATTGACCACGCTTGAAGGTGTTGCTAAAGCAGGCAAGCCATTATTAATCATTGCTGAAGATGTTGAAGGTGAAGCACTAGCCACTTTAGTTGTTAACAACATGCGCGGTATTGTGAAAGTTGCTGCGGTTAAAGCGCCAGGTTTTGGTGACCGCCGTAAAGCCATGCTACAAGATGTTGCTACACTAACGGCAGGTACTGTTATTTCTGAAGAAATTGGTATGGAGCTTGAAAAAGCGACGTTAGAAGATTTAGGTCAAGCTAAGCGTGTAATCATCTCTAAAGACAATACCACTATCATTGACGGTATTGGTGAAGAAGCTGACATTCAAGCACGTGTTGCGCAAATTCGTGGTCAAATTGAAGAGTCTTCTTCAGATTACGACAAGGAAAAACTACAAGAGCGTTTAGCTAAGTTAGCTGGCGGTGTTGCGGTTATTAAAGTGGGCGCAGCGACTGAAGTTGAAATGAAAGAGAAAAAAGCGCGTGTTGAAGATGCATTACATGCAACTCGCGCAGCCGTTGAAGAAGGTGTTGTTGCTGGTGGCGGTGTTGCCTTAGTTCGCGCTGCAACGGTAATTAAAGACCTTGAAGGTGCTAACGAAGATCAAACTCATGGCATTAACGTCGCAATTCGTGCGATGGAAGCGCCACTTCGTCAAATCGTTTCAAACTGTGGTGATGAATCGTCAGTAGTATTAAATGAAGTGCGTAACGGTGAAGCGAACTACGGCTATAATGCTGGTAACAGTACTTACGGTGACATGATTGAGATGGGTATCTTAGATCCGACTAAAGTTACTCGTAGCGCCTTACAATTTGCCGCTTCAGTTGCAGGTTTAATGCTAACTACCGAAGCTATGGTGACTGATGCGCCACAAGAAGCAGCTCCTGCTATGCCTGATATGGGCGGCATGGGCGGTGGTATGGGTGGCATGCCAGGCATGATGTAATAGATTTTAAATCTATAACTCTAGCGTTAACCATTAAAACGAAAGCCTGAATAGTGATATTCAGGCTTTTTTAATACAGTTATCGCATTTAGAAATCAATGAGGAGCATTCAAATAGATGACCCCGAGTATGGCAGGTAGAAGAATCATTTATTATGATACTTAGCACATTCAGAAAAATCATTATATTATAAAGCTAAATAAACCCACTAAAACTTGGTTCATGACAACAATGATAGAGTTAATTTTGATATTCATGAACAATTAAATCTAGAGTACTTTTTTGTAAGCTATTACATTGACTTTCCTTACTTTTGTAATTGGTAATTCTCCCTGTTTTAAAACTGACTACTCATGTAAACTGATGCAATTTAAAAAAGTTGAAAGCATCTTAAAAGGATGAAAAAGATGGAACTTCATTTATTATCGAAACGATACTTAATTATTTTTTTGACAGCCTTAACCATTGGTTGCGGTGGAGGAGGAAGTGATGGGCAAAGTACTACCCCAGCTCCAACGCCAGATTTACCTCCCTCACCTACTTATTCACTTAAAATAACTGAAGATAATGCTGGTGTTATCGCATATGGCCCCTTATATGCGGAGGGCATTTTACAGCTTTCTGATTCAGTACTATCTATATTTTTCGACTATTACGGAAATGTTTCTTTTGCTGGGGCGTGTAAGGAAGAAGGGGCTCCTAGTGAGCTAGGAACAGTATCAATTGATCATAAAGATTCGAATAATAGCTTTACTGTTGAGGCAGGGGAAATAGTTAACATTAAATACGTTTCATGCTTTGATAAGATACTAGATGACGACGTAACAGGAAGTGTTGAGCTTGAAATTATTGAATTTACTGCTGATGAAAATAACGGTATTACAATGGAAGCTAATCTGTCTACGGAGAATTTTCAGCTTCACTCTATAGAAGAGGGAACTTCAGGAACGATTTCAGCTAGCTTCAAAATAAAATATAGTCTAACCGATGACGAAATTATAACGGTTGAATCCGGTGACAATGGTTTTTTTCATTTAACACAACAAGAATTATCTGAATCGGCCAAAAGCTTCCAACTATCTAAGACTACTTTTTTTGAGCGAACTTATGGTGAGCACGAAAATGAGACAAGTTTTCAAATTGAATTTGATAGTTCTAGTTTAGGCGGTACTTTTAAATGTGATGCTGATCTTATCCATTTTGAAGGCAACTTTCCTACATCCTCGGATACAATATGTTACGGAGACAACAGTTCGGCAAAGCTTTCTAATGGCACTGTAAGTTTAGATGAAAACGGTGATAATTTATATGAGGTTATAGGTAATATCATCTGGGGAGAAGTATTTGAAGGGTACATATACTCTGACTCAAATAGAGTGGGGGGAAAACAAGAACTCATGTCTGACTTGAAGGTTGGACGAAGCTCATTGACTGCTAGGCATGTTTTTGAGGACAAATTAAATAATAGACTATTAATTTTTACGACAGAGCTAGATGTTATGTTTCCAAACTCCTTAGTTGCAATGGATGTCAATACTAATGAAGTTACTGAGTTGATGAGCTTTAATAGTACTAAACTGAAAAGTATTGTGTTTTCACATGACGCTTCTCAATATTGCTCTATACTGGAAGAAAGTGATGTTTTTTCCTGTTATAACTTATCTAATAATTCTGAAATTTTTAGCCTCAATATTGATCATGGATATGAGTCTGGAGATCCAAATTTCGATGAAGCAGAAGTGTTCATTTGTGATGCAGTAGCAGCTAATCAAATTAATGATTACTATGCTTTGAGGCTTGGAAAACAAGGTTATCTAGACTGTACCAATATTGTGTTAATTCAAAGTGGGCAACAGTTGCCTTTAACATTCAGAAATGTTCCAGATAACGATTATTCAAAGATTGGTGGGCTTCAAGACTCGATAATATTTGCACCTGACGATAAGTCGATATTTTTAGACGGTAAAGGATATACAGTTATAGATTTGTTTTCAGTACCTATTAATGGAAACGGTTTTGGAGAATCGTTAAATATATCTCTTTCATCAGACAGCAGCCATGATTTATCCGTTGTTGACGGTTCATTATTTGATTGGCGTAGTATGTACGATCCAATTAATTTGACTAAGCTTGGAAAATTTGAAAGAAAAGATAGGTCAGGTTGGAGTAATCATTACTCGGCTAAATTTTTTGATGTAGATGAAAATAAAGCATATTTCTTGGATGAAGATGACAAAGTGATTGTTTATTTGTATGAAGAATATTTACCTATAGCAGAGTTTCCACTTGGATTATCTAGCAAAAATGAAGTAACGGCAATGAACGCCACTGACTCACACCTACTGGTTTTTACTCGTGCTGGAATATATGCGATTCCGAAAGAAGAGCTTGATGTGCAAGAAGAATATAATCAGACATGTGAGCTTTCTACGGACGATGGTGATGAATATTGGGGGAGCATGGATTGCCAGTTTTCAAATGCAATCTATGATTCGATAAGAAATCGAGTTTATGGCGCGATACCTAGTGCACTTGGCATCAATGGAAATTCTGTTGCAATTATTGATTTGGGCACTAAAGAAACAATTGACCATGTTTATGTTGGCTCTGAGCCTAGCTCTATGAACCTGTCCGGTAATAAAAGAAAATTATATGTTGGTTTTAATGATACTGATAAAATTGTCGAAATTGATCTTGAAACATTTTTAACCAAAGATGCGTTAGTCATAGAAGCAAAAAATGTTACTGCTGATTTTCTAAATTTCGATATTGATCTTGTCGTTGGACAAATATCTTTTGTGGCTTCTTCTCCATATTCTGATGAAGAGTTTATTGTAGGAGTTGATGAAGGTTTTATAGGTAATGCAGCTTATCTTCAAGTGTATCACTCAAATCAAAATGAAATAACCGAATCATCTTTAGAAGAAGTGGGTGCTAGAAAATTTGTTTTCTCAGAAAAAGATCGATTAATTGGCTTAGGTACATACGGTGGCGTTGAGGAGTTTGATATAAGTGATGGTGTAATAAAGACATTAGAAACGCAATATTATTCGCCTTCATATGGTTCACCTATATTCGATGGACTAACGATTTCTAGTAATAAATCTATTTACGATATTTATGGAAATGTATTTGATATGGTAAACGGAGAAAAGACTATCCCATTTAATTTGGACGGTGGTCAGTATGGCTATGGCAGTCTAACTTTAGATGAAGTTGATGGAAATATATATTTTGTAGGCCATGATTTACATGTAAATCATGGTGTATCTATTAGCAAATATTCATTAATCACAGGTGAATGGCTTGGTGGGCTGAATGAAAATATTAGTAAAAAGTCTCGTAAAAGTGGAGCTAGTTTTATTACAAACAATAGGGTCTTAGGAGCAACAAACTCTAAAGGGAAATTGTTCTTAATCTCAGATTCAACTCTTAATTAGAGTCGTAAATGTATTAGAGAAAAAGTTGTACTATGTAGTTTTTTTACTGGCAAGATCACTCCGGTACCATTTCAAGTTTTTATAGCTTGAAAACAATAAACCAGCAATTAGCTGGTTTTTTGTGTCTAGAATGTGACTTTCTTTATGCAGGTGAGGCCGTGTTTGTGCTTGCTAATTAACAGAAACTAAAATTTTATTAGCTAATGTGTACCTGACCCCATTTATTCTTTTGACTTTGGCTGTAAGTTTTTTAACCATTTAAAACTGTGTGCCGCCACAATAGGAGACGAATCGCTATGTCCATAGGACTCAACAACAAGCTTCTCTATTGAACCTAATCCCTTATATTTTTCATTGCTTAATTGGCTAACAAAATCATCGACAAATGGCCCTTGTCTCTCTTTCTCTAATTCACCATAAGAAGTAAAGACATTAATCTCAGACTGTGGATTTGTTAAATCAGCATGTTGTTGAGCAAAGAGTGTAGGAACTTTCTCGTCCAATGGACTACCGAGAATGTAATTTTTAAATGAGTCAGGTTGTGTCATTAGTGCGTAAACACCAAATACACCACCTGCGGAAAAACCGAAATAGGTTCGATTGTTCGGTTGGGTTCGGTAATTACTTTCGACAAACTTAAAAACATCTTTGCGAATAAAAGCCAGGTGTGTATCAGCTTGGCCAAATATTACTAAGGGATGTCTTGGATTTTGGGTCTTCTTAAATGTGTAATCCATAAAACGACTGACATGAACCCCATATTTTTGCCTTAACTCATCTGAAATGTCTTTCTGCCAGGAGATGCCTACTAAAATTACATCTTTCCAAATCATATATGAGGCAGATGATAATAATGCAATATGCTCGACGGCATCTGTATAGTAAATAACCGGGTAATTTTTGTTCTTATTTTTCTCGTAACTATCGGGTAGTTTGATGAGTAGCTCGTATTGTTTATTCGATATCGTATCTTTAATCGGAACAACTTGTGTTCCAGGCATTGAGTATAATTTGTGTTCACTTGCTGCAACATTGAAGAAAGGTAACAAAAACAAAAAAACTAAAATCTTTTTCATATAAAATCACTCACTTGTAAATTGTATAATTGCTTGACAGGTCCTTGCTATAAATCAACACAGGCCTGATAAAAACCTATGTTGGCTTGATAAAAACCTATGTTGTGAAAAAACTACATCGGAGAGGGATTTTAAACAACTTAAAACTTCTTAAATCTTCTTAAATTGCGGCTATTGGGTAACCTAAGCAATAGAGGGTGTTCGTAATTGGTTAGTATTATCAAATAGTTAGCTTGAATGGTTAATTTTACATGCCTTGTGGGTAATTAAGGACGTATAAGGTTCAGGTAGTATAACTGGGTCTCATGATTTTGACTTAAATGAAAGTCCATTTAGAGGGAAAGCTGTTTTAGTTTATGTTAATAAAATGCGATTAACGACAGGTCAGCCAAGTTAAAAACAAAGAATACATTTATAGATGGAGGTATACTCTCCCAACAATAAAATCATCTTTACCTCTTGGATACATTTTTGGAACATAGTCAGCAATATCAACTGGGCTCGTGGATAATTTGTCCCCAAACCAATACCATAACAAATAAAGCTGACACACACTCTATCGACAATAAAAGCATGCAAGTGCTGTTGTTTTTAATTCTCCATAGTGGAGAACAGGTCACTAAAGGCCAGATTTTTGAACATGTCTGGAAAGATAGTTTTGTGGCAGATGACATCTTATCTGTCGCGGTAAGTAAAATACGAAAAGTATTGGGCGATAATGCACGCAGTCCGACGTTTATCAAAACCCTGCCAGGTGTGGGCTATACATTAATTGCCAAGGTTCAAAAAATAAATGACCCTAAACAGGGGCGTAGTAAAAAAATTAACGTCTCTAGTATATATAAGCCAAGTATCACTATAGGCATCATAACCTTATTGCTAATAGCCACATCTCTAGCAATGTATTTCATCAACACAGATGAAGACTCACTTGCTAATCGAATTAATATCAACTCCATTGCAGTATTGCCTTTTGATGATCTTAGTTCAACGCAGGATAATCAGCATTTTACCGATGGATTGTCCGATGCCATTATTAATCAGCTTTCCCAAATTAAACAATTGAAAGTGATTTCTCGCTATTCTTCTTTTACTTTTCGTGGAAAATACAAGGCAACAGAAATAGGTCAATCATTGAAGGTAGATGCTTTATTGGATGGTAGTGTGCAAACCATGGGCGATCAGGTTCGCATTAATGTCAGAATATTTAGTACAAGTGATAGTCAACAACTTTGGTCTAAAACCTTTGACAGTGAAAATGAGGATATATTCACCCTACAAGACAATATCAGTGCCGCTATACAAGAAACAATTCAACCGGATTATGTACCAAAAAATAGCATTAGTAGCCTAACACAGACTAAAAAAATTAATGCGCAGGCGTACGAATGGTATTTGATGGGGCAATATCACTGGCGACAAAGGAATCCAATATCCCTTTCCAAGGCAGTGACTTATTTTAAACATAGTTTAACGCTAGAACCTGAATATGCCGATGCCCATATCGGTTTAGCGGTTACTTATGGAAGTCTTCACTATTCTGCAAATTGGAGTGAAAAAAAGTCATTCGATAAATCATTACCCCATATAGAGAAAGCCTTGGCTTTAAAGCCGAATTCACCAACAGCACTTGCAACTCAAGGTATGCTCTTGACCCTCAAAGCGGGCTATGAAACAGGTTTTGCTGATGCTGACTCAGCCTTGATTCAACAAGCACATCAAGCTTTCTTAAGTTCACTTGCCTTAGATGATAATGCCACTACTCACCGGTGGTATAGCTTATTGCTAAAGAAACTAGGTAATGAATCACAAGTCATTCAGCACCTGAATAAAGCAATTAAACTTAATCCATTGTCAGCGTCTTTAAAGCGATCACTCAGTAAATATCTGCACTCCATAGGAAAACCAGATTCAGCTCAAAGAATGTACCAACGTGCATTAGCGCTTGAACCGGATCATTTCTCACACGTGATTGAATCAACACAGGTTTTCAGACATACTCAAAAATCGATTATTGCCTTGGCTGAATGGCACTCGGCAAATGCAGACATTTTTACGAATTGCTCTAGTGATGAGTATTGCGAACAGTTGGTGCTAGCTTATTTAAGTATTGGTGCAACGGATGTCGCTAATAACATGTTAGCCCAAATGGGGGGAAAGCACCGTCATTTTAGAAACTCTTTGAATTTGATTAAGTTAGGTTCGGAAGAAGAAGAGCAAAAAATATTGGCGATTAAAGAGCGTATATCATTAAATCGTCCCAATAACCGAAGAGTTTTATTTGACTTAGCCGTTGCACAGTTTCGTGCAGCAAAGTTCAATCTGGCCAAAACCAGCTTGTTGCAACTGTATCCAAATTGGCGCAACAAAGCAGACATTGGACCAAATGATATCACCGCAGATAACTATATGGCACTGGTGTTGTACGCTGCTACTTTATCCAAATTAGACGAAAAAGAAGTCACAGCTCTTTTATTGCATAAGGTACAAACATTCCTAAAAAAGGACAGGGTATTTGATAAAATTCAGGCTGAATTTAGCTTAGCCGAAATCAACGCGCAGTTAGAAAACACGACACAAGCATTACAACATTTGTCGACGGCGTTAGACATGGGCTGGCTTGAGTCTAACAATAGAGAATGGTGGTCATTACAGAATAACCATCTTTTACGGCCTTTGTTTGAAGAACCTGAATTCAAATTATTGCTGAAACAACACCAGGAAAAACTAAACGAATTGCGAGAGCAAGTTATCCGAAAGTTAAGCACAATTTCTAGTTAGATGGAGTAAAACCATCTTTCACAGTATTAACTTCCAATAACGACTCCCTTTGATTGACGAGGGTATAAAGCGGGGTATCCCATTTTGTTAAATCTATTTTTTAACTAATTATCAATAATTTACTTTAGATGTGGGCGGCATGATGTAATAGGTTTTAAATCTATAACTGTAGCACTAACCATTAAAACGAAAGCCTGAATAGCAATATTCAGGCTTTTTTGATTGTGCTCATTTCTGCTTCTATCTTACTGCATTTATTTTTATGTCTTCATCAATCCTATAAATGACATTAACCATTATTTCACTAATATTGAAAAGTTTGCTATGACAATTAAATAATCTGCTAGCGCCAATGAAATTAGCTCAGGTTTAGGTGCAAAAAAAACCTGTACTTTAAATGATGGATCAAGCCTTGTAGAAGAAATCATTGAATACCAAGAAAGGCAAGGCTATAAGATGAATGTTTCTAATCATTCAATGCCACTAAAATGCACGCAATCATAAATGAAAGTGACGCCTATTGATGAAAATAGCAGTGAAATCTATATGTAGCGGATTTTGTCTGTATGTCTTTATTAGTTACTGGCACTGGTTAAGATGGCACTTTCTAATGCTGCTAGCAGATCAGCTGTTTTACATTGCGTAGTATACTGCTGAAAAACTGTTCATTCAGCTAGAAGGTCAAAGCTGGCATGTAGTTACCATGAAAGGTGATAACGATTACGACAAGAAAATGCCTCGTGCCATGTCTGCGCAACGTAACGACCAAAAGGTGGAATTACAGTTCCCTAACGGCTATGATGATACCTGCATGTCATCAGGCACTTCAGTTGTTGCCAAAACGATAAAGCTGAACAAGAAAGAGCGATATTAGCTTTTTAAAATATAATAATTTTCAATCAGAAAATAGAACTAAATAAAGGATTATAATGAAAAAGTTTGCCTTACCATTTTTACTATTTCTAGCCGCATTACCACTGACATCAAATGCAGCCAAGCAACTACCTCAACTAGAGAAAGATGAAGGCTTGGCCATAATTGCTATTTATAGCAAAGGCTATGCGGAAAAAATAAAGTTAGATGGCCCAGGTTTTGGCAACGATCAGAGCTATGGTCCTCTTTTAAATGCTCAGCATTTTGAGGTTCAAAAATTAAAGGCGGGTAAATACAAATGGGAAAAAGTGATTGAAAAAGTAGGAGAGTCCCTTAGAAGAACGTCTGACTTATCTAACTTAAACCTTGGCTTTGAAATAGTCCCTGGAAAACTCAATTATATTGGTTTGTTAATGTTTGAGAGTAATGGCAGTACTTATTCAGCTAAAGTACTGAATCGAACCAGTATCATTCTATCAATAATGAAGCAAGATTTTCCTCATTATTTGAAAAATTACAGTGTTGTTAATGGAATATATCCTGACGATCAATATATCGAGTATTTTTTAAATAACTCTCAAAAAACAACAACGGGAGAATAACATGACCAACTATATTAAATATATTGTATTGTTGGTTTTATGGTTGGGCTTTATTGCACCTTCAATCGCTTCTGTTTCACTTCAAGATTTTTTTGAAGCTAGTCCTAATGCTCATTTTGTCATCAGCCCTAATGGGCAATATATTGCTTATTCTGAATCACTAAATGCTGAATACAATGTCTACGTTTACGACAGTAAAAGTCAAAAAAAACATAAAGTTCATAGTGCGAAACGTTATACAACTGAAACAATTAAAACTGAATTTTATATTAAATGGGTAAAACATAATAATCGTATTTACGGACTCACTTGGTTAGGTGACAACACATTAGCCATTAAAGAGTATACAAAAGATGGTTTTCGTCGCTATAAGGTACTTAAGTTAGACATTGATGATGATCTTATTGTCGAAAAAAATGTTAATTATCTCAACCAACGTGGTTATTGGTTAAACCCGCTTGTTGGAACAGACAAATTCGCGTTGTTTGCCAAATACAAAAAAAATGACGATTTTGATAATCATATTGATATATTCAAATTGAATTTAAAAAAATCAAATCTAGACGGTCAAACAAGCAATAAAAAACGATTTAACAAAAAAGGTGCAAAGCTACAATATTGGATTACGGATACAAAAGGACATAGAGTCGCAGGAACTCGAACTATTGATGGTAAACCAGAATTATATATTCGTACCGGTAATAAGCCTAAACGTTATCGTTGGCCGTTAATGTGGACAGGAAAAAAAGATACTTATATTAAACCGATACTTTTAAATGAAGACGAGCAATTGTTATACGTTATCACTAACAACGAGAGTGATAAAAAAGTACTGCAAGCATTTGACTTAAAAACTCAACAATTTACCGACATCATTTATTCACATGATCAGTATGATATTACCAACGGGTTATCCTCTGCAGATAAAACTAAATTAATAGGCGTGAGTTATATAGATGGTGGTTATTATAAACAAGTTTTCTTTGATAAGTCTGATGAGGAAAAACAACAAAAGCTAAGAAAAATAACTCAGTCGACTAATGTCTACGTTATTGACCGTGCGGTGGAAAATAATAATGGTATTTACAAGGTATCAAGTAGTGATAATAGTGGGGAAGTATTCTTTTATGACGCCCAAAGTGAAGAATTTAACTCTTTATTAACCATGAAACCGTGGTTAAAAGAGGCTAATTTGAAAAAAACAGAACTAATCCAAGTCAAAACTAAAGATAATACTGAATTAGAAGCATTTCTTACTTTACCAGAGATAAAAACGAATATTGTTCCCTTGGTAGTTATTCCTCATGGTGGACCTATAGGTGTGAGTGATTCCAGACACTATTCGGCAGAAACGCAAGTATTGGTCAATTCTGGTTTTGCAACACTGCAAGTTAATTTTCGTGGCTCAGCAGGTTACGGTAAAGCATTCAAAAATCAAGGTATGGGGCAATGGGGAGAGCTGATTGAAGATGATATTGAAAGTGCATTAGAGTATGTTAAACAGCACTTTCCAATTAACCCTGAAAGAGTTTGTATCATTGGTGGTAGTTATGGAGGCTATTCAGCAATATATAGTTTGATACGCTCTCCTCATCTCTATCAATGTGGCGCTTCTTTTGCTGGGGTTACCGATCTAGCATTAATGTTTCAACGTTCTGATATCGAGAATAATGAGGTTGTAAAAATGTTTTTGGCTAAAAGTGCGGGAGACCCGGATATTAATCAAAAACAACTCTTTCGGCAATCTCCAGTTTATCGAGCTAATGAGTTAACGAGACCACTATTTATAGCTCACGGCACTGATGATGATGTTGTGGATATCGAGCATGCTTATCGACTTAAATTCGCCTTGAAAGCAAATAAGAAGCCATTTGAATGGCAAGTACTAGATGGTGTTGGACATGGTTTTGGTACGACTAAGCAAGCGGAACTCTATTATTCAAAACTTTTAACTTTTTTGAATAAACATTTAAAAAGTGAGTAAAAGAAATAAAATTAGTAAATGAAGCCAGTGAAAGCTGGCTTTTTTATGACTATGCATTCAATGAACGTAGGCATTATCTGCAGCTGAGTGAGCAAGGTATTCCGGTAGAAGGTGTTAACTAATAATGCCGGAGTAGACAAATGAATGCAGCGCCACTAATTAGTGCCTAATAGAAGATATAGTTCTAACCATATACAGAAAAGCCCGAATAGCAATATTCGGGCTTTTTATTTAGAGTCTTGCAAGAAATACTACGATAATATTCACAGTCAGCTATTTTTAACCTTTGCTCTTTCCTAAATAATTTACAAGAAGCATGGTTGCACGTTAGCTGGGTTTATTCCTCTCTTCATTAAACTTATGCTTACTAAATCGAGTTCATCCGCAAATGAAACTGTATTTTATTTAATAAAGCTAAGCAATAAGTAAGCCGCTAGCACCACAGCGACCCACATAGCCATACTGCCAGAAGGATAGTTTTGTGAAAGTAAAACGCTCAGTCGATCATTTTTTCTAGTAAAGTAACTTAAGTAGCTGTTAAGTCTTAACTTCATGGCATCCCGCAATGTACGATCTATTTGCCAAATAACACTAAATACTTTTTGTAATACATTTGGCATTGCACGGCGATAAACCCAATCAAAATCTAAGTGAGTTGAACGCAGTTCAGGTGGATATAGCCCTTTAAGGTTGAGCCAAACAAAAGCCAATGCTGAGAAGAATAGTAACTGAGTTTGTGCCAACACATGGGTTGCGTCATATGGGTTGTAACCTGTGTCATAAGGCAACAATGAATATAAGGCTTGTGGATAAATACCTATGGCAATACAAAGCGCAGCAGCGATAGCCATTGCGAATAACATATTATTTGGCGGATCATTTGCTCTTATGCCTGAATCATGAGCAAAAAAAGCAAAATACGGGATCTTTATCCCCGCATGATGGAATACACCCGCAGAAGCAAACAATAACATCAGCCAGATCCAGTCATAGCCTTCTTCAAGGGCTGCAGACATCACCATTGATTTACTTACAAAACCACTAAAAAGAGGAAATGCGGAAATGGACGCTGCACCGACAATACACAGTATCGTGGTTTTAGGCATGGTTTTATATAAGCCACCCAGATCGGAGCCGTTTATTCGCCCAGTCATATGCAGCACAGCCCCCATTGACATAAACAATAAGCCCTTAAAGATCACATCATTAAAGGCATGAGAAACAGCGCCATTGATGGCAAGCGCGGTACCTATTCCTATTCCGACGACCATAAAGCCTACTTGGTTGATTAGGCTATAGGCTAATACGCGGCGTAAATCATTTTCAATCACGGCAAAAAATATCGGAAAACAAGTCATGGCCGCGCCAATATAGACCAATATCTCCGCGCCTGGGTAGGCACGTGCTAACGAATAAACCGCCACCTTGGTGGTAAAAGCACTAAGAAATACGGTACCCGTTGCCGTCGCTTCTGGATAAGCATCTGTTAACCAATTATGAGCGATAGGAAACGCACACTTAATACCAAAAGCTATCAGAATAAGCCAACCAGCAATACTATCTAAACCAATATAACCGAATGCCAAGGTATTGTTTTCATGAGCATAAAAAAGTGTGCCGACAAGCAGAATAACGCCAGAGAGTACTTGAATAATAAGATAACGCATGCCTGCATGATAAGAGCGTTCGGTTCTACGTGCCCAAATAAGAAATACTGAGGTAAACGCTAATAACTCCCAAAAGACAAATAGTGTTAATAAATCACCTGCAAAAACGGCTCCCAAGGCACTGCCGGCATATAACATTGCTGCTACTTGTTGCATGGTATCGCGCAGGTGTAACGAATAAATAATGCCAATGAGTGCTGCAATATGAAAAACATAGCCAAACATTATGCTTAACTTATCCACGCGATAAGGCGTCAATTGATAGTCAAGAAAAGCAAATTGTAGATGAATGCCTTCTGGGATCATCGATAGATGTAGCGCACTGACAATAGGAACAAGGATCATTATCGCGCTTCGCAGCATGCCGCGAGTGCATAATAGAATGAATGTGCCAATAAAAAAGGGGAAAAATGGCGGGATCTCAATCATCCACATGATGCGCTCCTTTTTTATTTAATCCCTTGTCACTCAAAGCGTCGTTGTTTACGCTTGTTTCATTTGGGTTGTCATAATAATCCTCGGAGCGCATCAGAAAAGTTCGCATCCAGGTTGCAACTATCACCAGCACTACACAGCCAATAAAGCCATAAATAGGGTAAAAAGCCCACACTTTTTCCCAATCATGCATGGTGTGACGATGAATAACAAAATCTAAAATAACCAACAAAGCACAACATACATAAAGGATATGCAATAGGCGTTTTACGTTTTTAGGATCATCAAATAGGTATTTTTTCTCATCTTTCATGAACTATTCCCTACCAGTCAAAACGGCTGAGGCCAACTCAAATAAAGGTTGGGGGTAAATAAATAATGTTAAGCAGCCTAATGTTGTTACAACAATGGCGATTAAAGAAGGCAAAGGAGCCTCTTTTATATCAAAGCTAGAGGCTTTATTTTCTGAGATTTCTGTGGTGTCGAGCGATGTATTAGACGTTTTAAAAGATATGAGGTTGGGAAAAAAGGCATGAAAAGGAATAGGCAATAGATAAGCAATATTAAGTAAAGAGCTCAACATTAAAATCACCATCAGTACAAACTGTTCCGTTTCTATTGTTCCCATCATTAAATACCATTTGCTCCATGTGCCTCCGGTTGGAGGTACGCCAATAATACTCAGGCTAGCAATAAAAAATGCGATCATCGTCAGCGGCATTTGACGACCAATACCGCGCATATCACTAATTTTTGATTTATGTAAAGTCACTAAAATAGCGCCGGCACAAAAGAACAAGGTTATCTTGCCAAACGCATGCATAGCGATATGCATAGAACTGCCAATTACGCCTGAAGATGTTGCGAGTAGGGCGCCAATAGTTACGTAACCCAATTGACTTACTGTTGAATAGGCTAACCTTGCTTTTAGATTGTCTTGCCTCATGGCAATGAGTGAGGCAAGTAATACCGAAGCGCCAGCCAAGTACAATAAAAATTGCGTGGTAGGTAATACTGCGAGTAAATCTAAACCGAAAATAAATACGCAGACTTTTAACACAGTGAACACACCAGCCTTTACTACCGCAACTGCATGTAAAAGTGAGCTTACAGGCGTTGGGGCAACCATAGCCGCAGGCAACCAACGATGAAAAGGCATAATCGCGGCTTTACCAATACCAAAAATGAACAGTGCCAATAAGGTGCCGGCAATCACTTTATCAACATCATCAGCAAATATACCGCCGATCTTAAAATCTAATGTGCCTGCGACAAACCAAGTACTGACAATAGCGAGTAGAAAGAAAACGATTGAAGTAGTAAGCAAAATTCCAAGGTAAGTTCGCCCACCTTTTTTGGCTTTTTCAGTACCTGCGTGTGTCACTAAAGGGTAAGTAGACAGTGTTAACACTTCATAAAAGATAAACAAGGTAAAAAGATTTGCTGAAAATGCCAGCCCCATTACTGCGCCAATAGCAACGGCGAAACACACATAAAAACGCGTTTGATTTTTTTCTTGATGACTGCGCATATAGCCAATGGCATAACATGTTGTCACCAACCATAGGAAACTAGCAATTAAGGCGAACAACATGCCTAGTGGCTCAATATCAAAGCTAATTGTTAAACCTGGTAAAAGCTCCCACCAAAAAACACTGATGGATTTTCCGGCAGATAAACCTTGATATAAATTAACCACTAGAAATATCAAGAGTACACAGGTGGTAATTGTGACACTTTCTCGAAGGTTAGGACTTTTCCCTGTGGCTACAATTACAAAAGTCGACACCAAAGGAAGAAGAATAGCGAGTTGAAGTATAACTTCTAAGGAAAGGCTCATAATGATACTCCAAACAAGCTTTGTGCGGCGGCTTCTGCTACCTGTACACTAAGGCGAGTATCTATGCCAAAATAAATATTGGCGATAATCAGTGTCCATATTGGAATAAGAAAACTCATCGGCGCCTCTTTAACTGGTGAGCTGTTGTCTAATGGCGCTTTGAAATAGGCAGCTTCGACAATTCGCCAAACATAAACAACCGCTAACATTGACCCTAACAGAATAAGTACAGCAACAGGCCACCAACCTTGCTCGATTAACGCCATCAGTAAATACCATTTACTGACAAAGCCCACTGTTAACGGCACACCAATTAAACTTAATCCGCCAATAACAATCGCCGCCATGGTCAATGGCATTTGACGACCTAAACCACGAAGATTATTAAGTTCAATGTTACCTACGCGATAAATAACCGCAGCTAAGGCTAAAAATATTGCTCCTTTCATTAATGCGTGGTTGAACAAGTGCAATAGCGTTGCGGTTAACCCTGTTACTGTGCTCAAACTAAAACCAACAATCATATAGCCAATTTGAGCAATACTGGAATAGGCAAAAAGGTGTTTAACATTACGTTGATAAATTGCTGATGTTGAGGCAGCAAAAATACCGATCAAGCCAAGTGCCATGAATAAGGTCTGCAACGGAACTGTTGTGAAAGAAAATGAGAGCCCAAACACAGAAAAGGTGAATCGAATCAGTAAATAGACAGCGACTTTAGTTGCGGTTGCGGCAAAAAATGCCGTGACAATTGATGGTGCGTAGGCGTATGCATTAGGTAACCACAAATGTAATGGAAACATCGCCAACTTTAAGCAGACACCAACAATCACAAAAGCAAAGGCAGCGAATACAGTACGAGTTTGAGCGACTTCAGGTAAACGTTGTGACAAGTCATACATATTGAGTGTGCCTGTCATTTGATATATCAAGCCAATACCAATCAAAATAAACGTCGCGCCTATGGTTCCCATGATCAAATATTGATACGACGCCCAAAGCGCTTGTCTATTTTTCCCCATCGCGATTAATGCATAAGCCGATAACGATGAGATTTCTAAAAACACAAAAACATTAAAGGCATCGCCTGTTGCAACAATACCCAACATGCCGGTAAGCGATAGTAGATATAAAATGTAAAAATAAACGTGCTTATTTTTTGGTATTTCTTTCTCAATGCTGGTTTGGGCAGCAAATAAAACGACCGTACTGATGCCTGAAACAATTAACAGTAAAAAAGCATTGAGCTTATCAATGCGATACTCTATTCCCCATGGCGCTTGCCAGCCACCTAGCTCGTAGCTAATTACGCCTGAGGTCATCACTTGTTGTAATAATAAAATGCTTATCGCAAATGCCAAGCCACTAGCAATGAGAGAAAATAACCATACCAGTTGAGCGCGCTTTAACATTAAACAAATAGGCGCCGCCATCAGCGGAATAATTACCTGTAAAATAGGTAAGTGTGCTATCACGCTTCTTCCTCCTGCTTACGCTTGGCATGCGCGTTATTATCTTGTTGTTGATTATCTTGTTGCTGTATAGATTCTTCTTCAATGGAGCCGTAAGCTTCTTTTATTCGAACCACTAATGACAAACCTAATGCGGTGGTTGCAATGCCCACTACAATAGCAGTAAGGATAAGTACATGAGGCAAAGGATTAGAGTATTGAACGATATCGTCAGCTAAAATTGGTGCTGTTCCCCCGTCAACTTTCGCCATGCTGATATAAAATATGAAGACTGAGGTTTGGAAAACCGATAGACCAACAATTTTTTTAATTAAGTTGCCATGCGCAATGACGATATATAAACCACTCATCATCAGAGTGATCACAACCCAGTGATTAAAAAGATCCATTAACATTACGACGACTCCTGATTTTTCACGCGCTCGTTATGTTGATGTAATTCTAGGCGCCCAGCAAAGCTGAAAAAGATAATCATCATTACAGAGGCAACTGTACAACCAACGCCCCACTCGATTAATAAAATGCCTAAATGTTGACCCGCAATAGGATCGCTAGCTAAAACATTGTAATTGAAGAAATTCCCATCATTCATTAAAGAGACAATACCAACACTGCCATAAAGCAGCACACCAACAGCAGCAATGAGTTGGATAAATGTTTGATTGATGACTTTACGCGCAGTGTTTAAACCAAACAGCATCGCATACAAAATAATAGCGGCAGCGAAGATTACACCTGCTTGAAAACCGCCACCAGGGCCAAAATCGCCGTGAAATTGAACATAAAGCGCAAACAAGAAAATAAAAGGAATTAACATTTTTGCCACAATTCGAATAACCAGATGCTGCTCATGCATAGAGTCATTTATTGAGGAAATTTTCTCAGCATCCTCTTTGCGACGGGCTACCGATAACAGGGTTAACACCCCGATACCGGCAGTAAATATGACGACCACTTCACCAAAAGTGTCGAATGCTCTATAGCTAGCAAGTACAGAGGTTACAATATTAGGCACACCAACCTCAGCCATTGAATCATTGATATATCGAGGTGCTACATGTTGGTGAATTGGCGCATCAGCAGCGCCAAAATGTGGCATATCAAAAGTACCGTATATCAGCAAACCTCCTGTTATCAACACGATGCACAACGCCGGCAATGGCTTATGCCGATTTGTTTTTTCTTTTCGGCCTGTCATGGCAATGACAACCAGCATGAGTAAGGTTGAAATACCAGCTCCGACAGCAGCTTCAGTAAAAGCAACGTCAACGGCATCCATTGCGACAAAAAAACTTGCAGACAATAGCCCATAAATACCTAACAGCATAACCACTGCAAACAAATCTTTCATGCGAATGATCGCAATCGCAACAACCACCAATAAGGTAAGTAGAATAATATCAATCAAGTGTTCGATGAGGATATCTCCTTATTATTTTTCTCCTGATTGCTTAAGCTTTTGGGTGTTAAACCGTTATGAAAAGCCGCTTTGGCTAATACATGACTGGTAGTTGGGCCAATTAACAAGGTTAATAACAGTACCATAGCTAATTTGGCGAACACTAAGAAATCAGTACTGATTATCATCAGTCCAACCAAAATCATTCCAGCCCCTAAGGTATCAGTAACGCCCACGGCATGCATACGCGTATAAAAATCAGGAAAGCGCAAAAGCCCAATAGCCCCTGAAAAACAAAGAAAGCTACCAATCAGTAAGAAGAAGCCGCTGCTAATCGTTATAATCATATCCATTTAAGGCTCCTTCTTTAGTGATTCATTATCGTTAGGTGAATGTTTAAATTGATTGGTATCCGAGTAGCGTAATACGCCAATAACACTGATGAAATTGATCAGTGCATACACAATAGCGATATCTAAAAATTCAGGCCTGCCCATGACAAAACCTAGCAAAGAAATAAGCAGTACCGTTTTAGTGCCGAACATATTGACTGCCAAAATACGGTCATAGAGTGTTGGCCCAATAACTCCTCGAATGATGGCTAAAATCATGGCGACAAAAATAGCAAGTGTGGCTGCAATTAACATTAGCGTTCCAACAAGGTTACTCGGCGATCCATTTCACCGGCTTCTAATGATTCAATATCCTTATAAAGTAAGGCATGAACTATAATTTCATCTTCAACTAAGTCGATGGCAACGGTACCTGGTGTTAGGGTAATAGAATTGGCATAAATCACTTTTCCCATATCAGTTTGTTGACTAATTTTTATTTTCTTTAGTGAGGGGGATATGCTCTTTTTACCGAGCCAAATATGTTTTACTACGGTGATATTGGCTTGAATAATCTCTTTGATAAGCCACAAATGGTAACCGAATATTTTACGTGTGAGATATAAGGGTTGGGATTCATGATCGACAACATCCATTTTACGCGCAATAACTAAAATTAACACAATAGACGCAAAACCAAGTGATAAAATTAGTACACTATAATGGCCTGAGTTAAGTAACCAAAACGCTGCTAAAGTTACAAATAAGCTAATAATATGCTTCATAAACCCTCTGTTAGACATTTGTTTTTAAACGCTATTTTATTATAAAAAGCGTACTTTAATCATTTTTACCTATGAAAGTTTTCGTGAAAGTGTTCGAGCCGCCTTTTGAATAACACGATCGATGACGAAATAGAGATCAGCGTGAGTTTCCTCAATGACAATATTGGGCATGCGATAAAGTGAAAGTGTTAATGAGCAGTGCTTTTCAACGTTGCCATTTTGACCGATAGCATCAGATATAATAAAGGTGATGGATGAGATATACGCATCCATCTTTGATAATGCTAACCTAAGTTTTCGCTGAATAAGCTCTTCTATTGATTGCTCTATTTCGATTAAACGATTTTGAATATCAATTTTCATAGGCTATTCACTTTACTTTCAGCAGAGCTTGCTGTCTTCAACATGTGAACTAAACGAGCATAATTTCTGGGTTTTCTATTTCGTGCTTTATTACCTGTACTTTTGCTAAATGCTCTCTCGACTAACGTGGTTGACTTTTGCTCTCTATCAAGCCTGCCCGCGTTCTCTGTTGATGAAGAGATTGATAGAAATGACTGAAAATTAGCGAGCGATAAAGAGTGCTTTTTATAAAATGTCATAATTATCCAGAGAACAGCTTAATGAGTCCTACATTGTTTATAGCTCACTTGTGTTTGTAGGTAAATTCGAATATTGTTTCATTTATCATCGAATAAAACTGAAAAGTATATTTATGAGTCCTCTAAATTATAATCATCTGTATTATTTCTATGTCGTTGCTACCGAAGGTAGTATCACCAAAGCGAGTAAAAGACTGAACCTAACACCACAAACAATAAGCGGCCAAATAACTGGCTTTGAAGCGCAAATTGGTGTCAATTTATTTGAGCGTAAAGGAAAGGCGTTAACGCTATCTGAAATAGGGTTGCTCATCTATAGCTATGCCGAAGAAATTTTTCAGTTGGGGGATGAAGTAAAGAATATCTTAAAAAGAAAGCAACCTAGCCTTTGGCACACCTTCACTGTTGGCATAACAGATGTTATACCTAAGGTCTTAGCATACGAGTTGTTGTCACCGGTACTAAACATGAATGAACCTGTTCGCTTGATTTGCCAAGAGGGTGACCAAGATCATTTACTGGCCGATTTATCTATTAACAAAATTGATTGTATTTTGACAGATCAGCCACTTCAGTTAGGCAGCCATGTGAAAGCATATAACCACTTACTCACTGAAAGTGGTGTTACTTTTTTTGCTGCTGAAGACTTACTGAAGGATTGCAATGAAGAGTTTCCAAAAATATTGTCTAATTTTTCTTGGCTCATGCAGAGCAAAAAGTCCGCTGTGAGAGCTCGATTATCTTCGTGGTTAGAAAAAAACAATATATCACCAAATATTGTGGCTGAATTTGATGATAGCGCGTTAATGAAGTCATTTGGAAAATCAGGTTTTGGTATTTTTAGCAGCCCAGCCCTTATTGATGAATACATTGTCGATAAATACGATGTGAAAATTATTGGTCATACTGAGGAAATTAAGGAACGCTACTATATTATCTCTCCAGAGCGGAGGTTAAAACATCCCGCAATTCTTGAGATAGTCAATGCCGCTAATAAACAATAAGCTGCGCTAAAATAGCTGTCATAGCGACTCCACAGGTAAAGTGATACGATTAACGCGTTTAGTGGTGTATTGCTACTCTATAGGGGAAATGAAGTAGCCACCAATGCTCTATTACCAATCATCGTAAATATCCAATGCTCCTGAAACAAATTGTCGAGATCCCCTTTTTTTCTCCTGTGGGTTTTGCACTTTTTCTTCTATTTCTTTGTTTTCTATTTGTGGTTTTTCAGAAACTTCAACGGCTTGTATTTTTTCTGCTATTTTTTCTAGCGCATCCTGTTCTAGCCATACTCCGTGGCATTGGGGACAATCATTAACTTCAATAGAGAAATGACTGGTAACGGTTAAAGAAATTTGACATCGTGGACAGATCATTACTTTACCTTTAGAGCTAGATATAGGGGTATAGTTAAGCTAACACGATAAATTTGTAATATATATTCGAATAATCAAGCTGTTTTGTTCGGATTTTACGAATATAGTTAAAAGGAATGAAAAGAAAAACGTAATGTATAAATAAAAAATTATACAATTGCCATGTCACTTTTAAAGTTACACACTGTTGCACAAATATGCTTAGTGAATATGTATTTATGTGACAGAATAAGTCACTATACTTTTGAAAAGTTGATTATTTCTAGGATCAGGAAATGAAAAAAATAATAAGTTTACTTACTACCGTATTAATTACTTTTACCTTAGCTGCATGTGTGCAAGTGCCCGTAGAAAACCAAAGTAGAGCTAATCAGCTAGCTGTTTCTAGCGTTAGAGATTTGCCTATAACCTATCCTGTCGGTAGTCTTTTTTCATTATCACCCAAATATGTAAAAGATACTTCGCTTAAGGCCGAACAAACTCAAAAAATTTACGCTCTCTATACCAATGTTATTATTGAAAATTTACAACAAAATCATTTTGAAAACACAACTTCCCCAACACTTGCAGCATTTCATGTTGGCTTTGGTATTGCGTTAACAGAAGACTTTTCGGATGAGAAAATTAATCAAAAGTTTGGCGTTTCACCGGGGTTGCCTGAGCAAGAAAGCTTGAAAAAAGGCAGTGTGCTAATTTATATCGAGGATGCTCAAACAGGTGAGCGTGTTTGGCGAGGTATTGTACAAGGGTTTGCTCACGAAAACTTGTCACCAGAGCAAAGAGAACAAAGAGCTGAAACCATTGTTGCTGCGGTGCTGAAACAATTTTATCAAACCAATTAACACTTTTTTACAATACAAAGCGCATAAATATGGTCTTATAAGGTAAGCCTACAAAAGAGGATATGACAATGAAAAAATTAACCACAATATTAATCACAATACTGACTTTAGTTACTTTTCAAAGCCAGGCTTATGCTGCAACGAGCGAAGTAACGTGGACCGATTATGACAAGTATCGTGATATTAAGTCAGGTGATGAAAGTCGCAAGCATTTTCGCGAAAGAACGTTTAAACATTTTGAGAAGCATTTTGCTAAATTAGCTGAGCAATTACCTGAAGGGCAAGTTTTGAAAATTGATGTAACAGATGTCGATTTAGCGGGTGACACTAATGCAGGTGGAATAAACCGCTTGCGTATTGTTAAAGAAATATACTTTCCTCGCATGGATTTTTCATATCAGCTTGTTAATGCCGATGGTAGTGTCGTAAAAGAAGATACCGTTGAATTGAAAGATATGGATTTTATGAGTGGCAGTAACTTGAAGTATCGTAATAAATCATTGGGTTATGAAAAGAAAATGCTTGATGATTGGTTTTTAAAAACTTTTAAAGATTTAGTTGTTGAGAAAAAATAGTTAAGTAGTATGACAATACACTAACTTGTTCAACTCTTAAAAAGCTGCCTTGGCAGCTTTTTTTATGCTTGATAGTTAAACTCCTACCTTGAGGTTAATTGGCTACCTGTGTAAGCTAATTGGCATAGCTATCTCTCGGAAATTATTCATGAAAACCTTTTTGTCTGTGTTTCTCTGTTTGTTTATTTTGCTCAATGTTAATGATTTAAATGCACAAGAGCAGCAAGCGCCCAAAGTTTCATTGAAAGAAATTTTGATAGAAGACAAACAAGCAGAGGAAAAAAGTCCTGACGACGGAAGGCTTATTGAAGATGGTGTACCTGAAGATCCATACAGACGAGGCCAACCAAGGAGTAGTTTTCAAGGCTTTTTAAATGCAGCGAAAAAGCAAGACTACGTCACTGCGAGTGAATACCTTGATTATAGAAACTTATCATCAGAAGTACTTAGTGTTGGTAAAGAAGAGTTAGCACGCCAGTTTTATGTGGTGTTAAGTCGAACAATATGGGTTGATATTGATAGTTTAAGTGATGAGCCACAAGGTAATTTAAATGAAAGTAATGTACCTAACTATCGAGAGTTTTTAGGAGAAATAGAGACCAAACATGGCTCGGTAAAACTATATCTTCAACATGTCCCCCGTAAAACCGATAAAGTAAAAATTTGGAAAATCTCTAATTCTACGGTTGCAAAAGTTCCTAGTCTAAGTCTTGAGTATGCATACACCCCTCTAGGGGAGTGGTTATCAAGGCACCTACCGCCAGTAAGCTTCCTCGGAGTGAAGTTGTGGCAATGGCTTTATTTTTTATACATGATTTTTGTGTTCTTTATTGTGGCAAAAATTTTAACACACAGCTTTAGTTATAGTTTAAAACGTGTCAAACCCACAACATCACCAGAAACACTTCAGTTTATTGAAAAACCATTTTCTTTATTGCTAACCGTCATTCTACTTAGGTTTTTTATACCTGAGGAAAATGCCACGCATGAAGCTAAAGCAGTTGCTGAAGGAGCAACCTTACTCACTATCGCTTGGTTATGGGTGTTATTCCGCTTTATCGATTTAATGAAAGTTAAAATGGCAGAGCACTTTGTTAAGCAAGATAAGCCATTAGCTATTTTCTTGCTTAGACCTGCAGGAACAGTAGCCAAATCAATTATCGCAGTTGCAACAATATTAATTTGGTTCGAAAACCTAGGTTTTAGTGCAACAACATTGCTCGCTGGCTTGGGGATTGGTGGTTTAGCTATAGCACTAGCTGCGCAAAAAACGGTAGAAAATATTATTGGAGCAATAACCTTATACACCTCGGCACCGGTGAGGATAGGTGACTTTTGTCGTTTTGGCAAGCACCTAGGTGTAGTAGAAGAAATTGGTTTACGTGCTACGCGGATAAGAACATTAGATAGAACCGTTATTTATATCGCCAATGCAAAATTTATCGATATGGAAATTGAAAACTTTTCAGAGCGGGAAAGGATCGCTTTTCGTCCTAAAATGTATTTAACGCCAACATGTAGCATGACTAATATAGACGCCCTATTAAATGCGTTGAGAGCACATTTCTCAACGCTAGATATACTATCGGCTAAACCCCAACGAGCCCATATCAAGGCATGTACTCAACAAGGCATTGAGCTAAATATTTTACTGTATGTCAAAACAACGGATTTTGATGCTTATTTAAATACGATTAATGAATTAAATTTGACTATTTTATCACTGCTTGAGCAACACCAATGTCAACTGCAAGTTGTCAGCGATAGAGTGCCAGCTTAAGTATTCATGCTCTACGCACTATGGGTTTGTTCAAAACCGGCTAATACGGTAAATAATTGTTCTATTTTTTTTACTAAGGGGATCAATAATTGCTGTTGCTCTTTATTGGCCTGCCAGTGTAGTAGATCGTCAGCAACTTCTTCAACATAAGGCTGGAAAGTATTGGCAGAGCAGTTAAAGCCGGCGTCTTTTTTAAATACAGCTTCAAAGCCTGCTTTTTTATGTTCACGCAAATCGGCTAAAGTCGCATCAGCCGTGAGAGATTTTTTCAAGATAATAGAAATATTTTCAATTAATTGTTGTTCAATAGCTTTGGTCATAGTGTTTTTCTTACGATAAAAATTGTGGCAATTATGCCAGATTGTTTGCTGTATGTTTAGTGGCAGTACGCGTTAACTCGCAATGCATTTCACAAACACAGTCAGGTTACATTAATCGGTGTTTTGTTTGCTTCTCCGGCAATTTCTCTAACCAGTGTTGGCATTAAAAAACCTGGCAATGCTGCAAGCATTTCTTTAGCAATAGCTACGGCTTTTTGTTCTTTGACCTCAAAATGGGCTGCGCCCTGTACTTGATCAAATAGGTGTAAATAGTAAGGGATGATGCCAATATCAAAGATGTTTTCGCTTAGCGCGATTAACGTTTCTGCATTATCGTTGATGCCGCTCAGTAATACACTTTGGTTGAACAGTGGAATGCCGGCATTTTTTAATGGCTCAAGTGCTTTGATAAAGTCAGCGTCTATCTCATTACTATGGTTTATATGCAGCACAATTGTGGCTTTCAATCGACTGTTTTTTAAAAGACTAGTTAACGCGGAGGTGACTCTATTGGGAATAACCACAGGTAGCCTTGTATGAATACGCAAACGCTTTACATGAGTGATGGCTTCAATTTGTTGAACTAACCAAGTTAAGTGCTCATCACTGGCCATTAAAGGGTCACCGCCGCTAAAAATCACTTCTGAAATTTCTTTATGCTCGCTTATGTATGTTAGAGCTTGTTGCCAGCGTTGTTTGTTCGGGCTATTTTCTTGATAAGGAAAGTGGCGACGAAAACAATAGCGACAATTTATTGCGCAGCCTGGTTTTACTATCATCAAAACGCGATTTTTATATTTGTGCAATAAGCCTTCGACCGCGCTGGTGTGTTCTTGCAGTGGATCCTGACTAAAGCCATCCGTCACCACAAACTCTTTATTTAATGGCATAACTTGTTTAAGTAAAGGGTCGTTGATATCCCCTTTTTTCATGCGCTCAATAAAGGGGATTGGTACACGAACAGGAAACAGCTTTCGTGCTTTGAAATGCTGTTTATAGTCTTCAGGCGCAATATGTAGCATCTTTAGCAGTTTTTCTGGCTCAGTTATGACCTCGCGCAAATCTTTTTGCCAACTGGTATGCAAATCAGCGTCAATTTGGGGTATTATCTGCGTCAATTCTATTTTCAATGGTTAACCTCTGCGTAATTAAGTCGCTATTTTAAAGGTTATCCGCAAACAAAAAAAGAGCACAACTATGGCTAATTTCAGTACTAACCAGTTTAAAGCTGGACTTAAAATCATGCTTGATGGCGAACCTTGTAATATTCTTGAAAACGAATTGGTGAAGCCGGGTAAAGGTCAAGCCTTTAACCGTGTAAAAATTCGTAAACTTGTATCAGGCAAAGTGTTAGAAAAAACCTTTAAATCTGGCGAGTCAGTTGAGGGTGCCGATGTTATGGATGTTGAGCTGGCATACCTTTATGCTGACGGTGAGTTTTGGCATTTCATGAATAACGATACTTTTGAGCAAATTGCTGCCGATGATAAAGCCGTTGCTGATACAGTGAAATGGTTAGTTGAAGGTGATATTTGTACTATTACTTTGTGGAATAATTCACCTATTTCAGTCACGCCGCCAAACTTTGTTGAAATTGATATTACCGAAACGGATCCTGGTTTGAAGGGTGATACGGCAGGTACAGGTGGAAAGCCTGCAACTTTAGCAACTGGTGCGGTAATTCGTGTGCCTTTATTTGTACAAATTGGCGAGAAAGTTAAAATTGATACCCGCTCTGGTGAGTATGTATCGCGAGCTGGCACTAAGTAATTTGTTAAAGTTGCAAAAGGCGTAAGGTACGAGCTAGCTATCAGCAAAGCCGGATTGATTTAAGTATGGGTATGATCCCTGTGGAAATAGGCTCTTTTTTCTAAACGTTCACTTTACAGCATTTATAAAAAAGCCTAAGTATTAGCGACAATACTTAGGCTTTTTTCTTTTACTTTCTGTTGAATTATTAAAAGGTTATTCTGTAAAGGCAGGCGAACACTTAATCACTATACTTAAACGACTTTGTGGGGTATATTCTTGTTATAACTGACCTTGATTAGGGTTTACTTAAGTGAAAGAAAAAGCGACTTCTTTTGATATTGCCTATCAGGCGGGTGTTTCGCAATCTACGGTGTCTCGAGCGCTACGTAATAGCCCGTTAGTGAATGAAGAAACCAGACAAAAAATTCAAGCGATTGCCAAAGAGCTCAATTATAAGGTGGATAAAAACGCCAGTAATTTACGCTCCCAACACTGTGATACCATAGCGTTATTATTGTTTGAAGATCCAACCAATGATGATTCCGCCATTAATCCATTCTTCCTCTCGATGTTAGGTAGTATCACGCGTGCGTGTGCAGATAAAGGTTACGATTTACTCGTCTCTTTTCAGCAAGCAAGTAATGATTGGCATGCTGACTTTGAAGACAGTAATAAAGCCGATGGTTTAATTTTATTAGGCTATGGTGATTATGTTGATTATAAAGAAAAATTAGTCAAACTCAGTGAGCAAGGCACGCATTTTGTACGTTGGGGCGCCGAAGTAAAAGACTTACCTATTGTCTCGATAGGATGTGATAACTTTCGCGGTGGTAAAGAAATCACTGAACATGTAATTAAACAGGGTAAAAAGCATTTTGCATTTTTAGGCAGTGCTTCAAGGCATGCACCAGAGTTTTTTGACCGTTATAAAGGTCATTGCCAAGCGTTAAAAGATCACAATCTTACCATCAATGAGAATGCTCAAGTTAATGCTTTTTATACTGAAGAAGCGGGCTACGATGCTGCCGTTAAATTAATTGCAAGCGGTGAGAAGTTTGATGCTATTTGCGCCGCCAGTGACTTAATAGCCATTGGTGCTCTACGGGCATTGAAAGAGCATAACTATTCCATACCAGAGCAGGTCGCAGTGGTGGGGTTTGATGACATTGCTATTGCTAGTTTTACATTCCCTCCTTTAACAACAGTGAAGCAAGATACTAAACTTGCAGGCGAGTTATTAGTGAGTACCTTGCTTGAATCGATTGATGGCAAAGAAACCTCAACAACGTTGATCTCTCCCGAGCTTGCCATAAGAAAATCTTGTGGTTGTTAGCCAAGAAGAAATAAAAAATTTATAGAGACAAAAAGGGCGCTTATTAAGCGCCCTTTTTCGTCATCATGTTCTGTCAAACCTACGGTTATGCCGTTACTTCATCACCGCAGTTAGCCGACTTTTCTTCAACACCATCTTTAACAAAGTACACTGACAGTGCCGCTAAAATCATTGAGCCACCTGCCATCATAATGATATAAATGGCTTGATTTTCAAAGACAGCCGTTAATATCCAACCTGCAAAAAGGCCTGAAATAATTTGTGGTGCGGCAATGGTAAAGTTGAAAATCCCCATGTAAACACCGGTTTGTTTTACCGGTAAAGAGCCTGCTAATATAGCGTATGGCATAGCTAAAATAGCTGCCCAAGCGATGCCAATACCCACCATAGGTAAAAATAATGATACCGCACCTTGAGGCACTTCAATTTGTGTAATCGCTAAGTTGACTAAAACTAACTCTGGATTTTGCATTAGCATAATACTTAGGTAGCCAATACCACCGGCAAGTAGTGATAACGAATAGGTTAATTTACGGCCTATTTTATTGGCAATTTTCGCCATAAATAGTGAGGCTATGGCTGCAAATAATGAGTAAGCAGCGAAGATGATACCAACCCAGTCGCCAGCCGTACCTTTTGCTTTAGCAATATGCTCAGGAATAGCACCAACAGACTCTAAATAATGGGGGTCAAACCATTTAGCATCTACACTCCAAATATGTTGGCTAATGGCTGGCATGGTATAAACCCACATAATAAATAACGCAAACCAAGAGAAAAATTGCACAATGGCTAATTGCTTCATGGTTGTTGGCATGGTTTTCATTAAACCGAAGAACTCAGACAATTTCTCACCAATAGAGCGCTCAGTATCTTTTACTTCTAATGGCGCTAAACCATTAGTACCCGGCGCATATTCTTTAGTTCTAAATACTGTCCATAATACCGAGCCTAACATCACTGAAGCGCCGATATAAAACGCCCAAATGACTGACGGCGCTACTTCGCCCGTACTTGCGGTATTTTCTAAACCAATAACATTGGTTAAGAGAAAAGGTAATATTGAGCCGAATACCGCGCCAATATTAATTAAAAATGATTGAATGGAATAGCCAACATTGCGCTGCTCGGCGGGCACCATATCAGAGACTAGCGCGCGAAACGGTTGAAAGGCTAAATTAAAAGAGGCATCCATGAGCGCTAGCATCATAGCACCAAAAAATAACGGGGTAATAAAGCTTGCTAAAGTCGCTGAGTTAGGCATTAATAACATGCCGATAGCGGCAGCAATACCACCTGCCAAAATATAAGGGTTACGTCGGCCTAAGCGATTCCACGTTCTATCTGATGCTGAGCCAACCAGTGGCTGAATAATCAAGCCCATAATAGGCGCCACTAACCAGAACAAAGAAAGTGAATGTAGATCAGCACCTAAATCAGATAATATTCGGCTAGCATTGGCATTTTGCAGTGCGAAGCCAAATTGCACACCTAAAAAACCAAAGCTAACATTCCAAATTTGCCAAAAACTTAAGCGTGGTTTTTGCTGAGACTGATGGTTATTCGTTGTGGTCATATTACCGGACTCTTATTTTAAATAGTGAATAGTTACGCGATAAGTTTGAGAAAAAAGCACCCTGTTTATTCCTTATAAAAAAGTAAAAACAGAATGCTAAAGGCCAAATAACACTTGGCTAATATCAAACAACGGGTGTATTGAAAAAACTAATAGCATCTTCAATCATCTCAATATACCTATTATGGCAATGAACAGCTATTCATTACATACGTATTCAATAAACTCTACCTCGTTGCAAAATACTAATTGCACTATGAATACGTATGCAGGCTATTGAGCTTTAATTTCACAAAGCGTTAACATTGTTGCCTGTATAAATAATATTCAACAAGCAAGAAACACTCAATTATAACAAAAGCTTTTAGCTTAAAATAAAATAGATACTCACTCTAAGGCACGGATATGTATAGCTGCCTTAGTACTAAAAGCAGCATAAAAAATAGGAATAGTAACTAATGAAAATTAAACATTTAATCGTGCTTTCGTTAATAAATCTAGCGTTTACTTTTAGTAGTCAAGCGACGCTAATGACTCTCGCGAGTGATGATGCCAATAACTATGGTGATCAGTGGCAAGGCAATGGGGGAATTGGTTTTGATGATTGGCACTTTAATACTGATAGTGCTGGTGGTAGTGCTGGCGGTTTTTTAGCAAACAAGAATAACAATGGCGATCTTAATCATATCGCTTCAAACCCAAGTGATAATGCTTGGGGCACTTATGCCAATGGCGGTGGTTTTAATCAATTTGAAGCTTATCGGGGCTTTTCCAGTAATTCACTAACGCAAGCAGGCGATATTTTTCAATTATCGTTTGAACATGGTGCCATTACTCAAGGTGGCTCGGTGGGCTTTGTATTGAGAAACCAGAACATTCATAATGCTATCGGCGATTATAATCAATTAAGTCGATTTGAATTTGGCTTTATTGGTGGTGGACAACACTATAGTATTTTTGACGGTCAAGGCGTGATAGATACTGGCATTGACTATACTGACGCCGGATTAAACTTAACCTTTACTTTATTGACACCAGATTTATATCAGCTTGATATTTTTAACGCCTTTGATAATTCTTTTATACAAAGCAGAAACGGCAGTTTAAATGGTAGCGGCAGTATTGATAGTGTTTCTTTGTATAATAGGGATGCAGAGTTGGCGAACGCTTACTTCAACAGCCTTTCTATTAGTCAAAATGTTGTTGCTGTGCCAGCGCCGAGTACTTGGTTGTTGTTATGTTTAAGCCTTGGAGTTTTGCTAATAAGTAATCAACGAAAATTAACAGCTCGATCAGATAAATGATGTTGCTTTAACAATGCAAAAAGGGCTATTCATCAGAGTAGCCCTAAATATGTGTTAATGTGTGTTTATATTAAAAAGCATAGCTGACGCTAAAATCAATGGTGCGACCTAGAATATAACGACCATTTGATGATAACGTATCGCGTGGATCACCTTCCGTTAAACCTTCTTCATCAGTCAAATTATTTACAGCGAATTGCATTTGAACTTCATCAGTTAGGTTTACTATTACGCCAATATCAACTTTTTCATAACCTTCTAGTACGGCCTCTTTAGTATTTCCTGAATCGCTGTAACGGTCATCAACGGCGGTCACCGTGCCATATAAGGTTGCATACATGCCATTATCAAATTCGATATCGTAACTTGGCGTTATACGAACTTGGTAGTTTGGCAGTCTTGGTGATTCATTACCAATAATCGTTGAGTCACTATGCTCAGTTACTTCTGTTTCTTGTAACGTCGCATTTAAGTTAACTGAAAAACCACTGTCGTTATAGTAATTGAAATCAATTTCTACCCCGTAGGCTTCGTTAGTAAATACTTCAGCTGGATCACCAGGAGTAGCGACGAAGGTATCGCCCTTAACTTCGTTGTAGAAACCCGTCGCGTATAAATCAAAATTATCAGCTGAATGCTTATAGCCTAATTCAAATTGGCTAACGTCTTTAATTAAATCCTCGCCGCTTTGATATGCACCAAAGTTGTCTCTAAAATCATCAAAGAAAGGCATTTTACTCCCTTCACTAGCACGCACAAAAATCCCTTGTTTTTCAGCAAACATCCAGTTAGCACCAACGGTCCATGCTGTGCTAGATTCATCATAAGATACGGCTTTGGTTATTATGCCATCTAACCCTTCATCAACAGTGTATTCAATTTCATGGTTTTCACGACGAAGACCAGCATCGACTGTGATAGAATCTGATACTTCATAAGAGGTTGCAAAATAAAGTGCAGTTGTACTACCGTCACCTGTGCTGTTGATGTCGTAATTCCAGCCACAACTATCAACATTATCATTACAATCAATTCCCGTAAGGTTTTCACCACCGGCTGCAACGACATGATAAGATTGGTTTCCTAATGCCCACCAGTCGTTGGCTGAAAAAGTAGAGTTGTAAAAACCAGCGGTGATACTCCCTTTATCAAAGGTTTTGGTTAAAGCAAGGTCATTGGTAAAAGCTTCAATTTGTTTTTTCACTACCCAACGGCCAATTTGTTGTACATCAGTATCACCCGAATATTCATTACCTGTTGCCGCGCCAAAAGCGGTATTGTCATTGTCTGCGACGGTTGATAATTTCACAGGTGCGCCATTTGGCACTAACCCATATGTATCAGCATCACCATTAGTATAAATAAAACGATCAACAAGTCCCCAGCCATTATCAAAGGTTAAATCAATACTACCGCCTGATACTGAGCCATTCCAGCCACGGCCTTGGCCAAAATCAACACTTTCCGTGGTTTTATTGCCATCAGGACCATATTGAATACTTGCTTGGCGGTTTAAGCTACCTATTTGGGTAAATTCATTGTCAACGCCTTCTACATTTAAAGGTGTCGGTAAATACCATACACCATGATCATCCGTTTGGCGGGTATAAAGGTTAATTTTACCGTTATCTAATACTTTTGTGATATTAATAGTAAACTGATTACCTTCTTCGGCATTAAAGCCTGCATCACGCACACCGGGTGAGCTTTTTATATAACCACCAACCATGAAATACAGATCATCAGCTAACTCACCACTTATTACGCCGTCTATGCGTTGCAAACCATAGTCTGAGGTGGAGTATTTTACTAACCCTTCTGTATCTTCAGAGCCTTCTTTCAATAAAAAGTTGGTAGTAAGACCTGGTTGGCCATTCGAGATGACCGGGTTTGTACCACCACGAAGTGCTTCCATAAACTCTACTGTTTCATCTAAGCGGAATAAGGTAGAGTTTTCTAAGAATGAAAGGGTTGGTGGTGGAAAAATTGGCGCACCTTGCAGTTGAACTGTAAGAAACGGCGCATCTCCACCACCGGGGAAGCCACGAACAAATACATTAGCACCAGATACACCACCTGAGCTTTCAGACCAAACACCCGGAATGGCTTTGAAAAGGTCTGCTGTGCTTTTAGGTGCTAACTTTTTAATGTCATCTTCAGAAAATGAGCTGATAGCAAAGCTTGCTTCTTCTTTAGCAACTGCTTTACCGCTGAAGGTACCTGTCACAACAATTTTTTCAACATTATCGTTTTTAGGAGCTGGGGTATCTGCGGCTAAGCTATAATTAGCTTGGCAGGTTAATGCCATTGCCAATGTTAGTGATGATAACTTAAATCTATTAGTCATGTTCTTATCCTCTGTTGTCAATTTTAGCAGATGCTACATCGACTCTTAATTATAATTTTGTGTATGTTTTTCCTTCCCCAGAATTAATATAGATATGATTGCAAACGATTGCAAGTTGTTTTTGCAATCGTTTGCGTGATTTTAGCTAAGAATGATTGCTTTGTTCTTTAATTATGTGATAATCAAGGACATGAATAAAAAAAATTTAATGACATTAGCAGATATTGCTAAATTAGCGAACGTCTCTACATCCACTGCATCTAGGGCTTTGAGAAATAACCCCATTATTAAGCAAAATACTAGGGACTTAGTGCAAAGAATTGCTAAAGAGCATAATTTCAAAGTGAATGTGACAGCAAGTAAACTTCGCACCCAAAAAACGAATACTATTGCTGTTGTGGTGATGTTAGAACAAAAGTCTGGTCAAGTTATTTCTGATCCTTTTCTAATGGAGATATTGGGTACCATTGCAGATGAGTTAACTAAATTTGGTTATGATATGTTACTCACTACCACGAAAACGGCAACCCATGATTGGTATAGTTATTACTATGAATCTAAACGTGCAGATGGCTTGATTATTATTGGTCAAGGGGAACACGATCAGCGTATTGAGCTGTTAGCCAGTACCGACTTACCTTTTGTTGTATGGGGTACTGAAATTCATAAAAAAAGCTATACCACCATAGGCAGTGATAATCGAAAAGGTGGTTTTCTTGCCGTGCAACACCTGATTCAGCAAGGGTGCAAACGTATTGCTTTTATGGGAGATGTTAACCATAACGAAGTTGAACAACGTTGGTTAGGTTATCAAGATGCTTTAACGGCCGCTAATTTACCTATAGAGCATGGCTTACAAATTAAAGCAGATTTCACGTCTAATGATGGCTATTCTAAGCTAAGAGATCACTTATTAATTGAAGATCAAAACCTTGATGGCATATTTGCGGTAAGCGATGCCATTGCCCTTGGCGCGAGTAAATATTTATTTGAGCAAAAAATTGATGTGCCTAATAAGATCGCGATTATCGGTTTTGATGATATTGCCATGTCGGAATTTTGCTCTCCTTCCTTATCAACCATTAGACAAAATACGGCAGCCGGTGGCCGACTGCTAGTTAAGATTCTTTTAAAGAAAATTAACCAACAACCGGTTGATTCACAACTGCTTGATGTTGAAGTTATACAAAGGCAATCAAGTAGTAGATCTTGATGAAAATGTGGCTAAAACAGCGTTAAAATCAAACTCACTCATAGTAGGGAAGACTAACTCCGCTTGAGTGAGTACATGCCTCTCACCAATACCAACAGCAAACATTTTGGCTGATTGGATTGCCGTGACACCTGCTACCGCGTCTTCAACACCAATACAATTATGTGGTGCCACATTGAGCCCTTGGGCAACAGAAAGAAAAATATCGGGTGCAGGCTTACTGTGTGCAACTGCGGCTGCATCACCGACAAAATCAAACAAAGAGTCTATGCCTAATTTATTGATCACTAAACTGGCATTTTTACTGGCAGAGGCTAAACCTATTTTAATGTTTGCTTTTTTCAATATCGAAAAGCAATGCAATACACCATCAAAAAGGTGGCTAGGATTGATGTCATTGATTAACGTCAGATAGTGGTTATTTTTTTCTTTTAACAGCTCCTCAAATTCAGAGGCATTAACAGTTATCTTTCCTTTAGCTAAAATATATTTCAGCGAGTCTTCCCGATCAACCCCTTTGAGTGCTTCATTATCTTCTTTACTAAATTCAACACCAAGTTTATGTGCTATTGCTCTCCAGGCAATAAAGTGAAACTCTGCGGTGTCAGTTAATACACCATCTAAATCGAAAATTACGGCATCTATTTTCATCATTTCCTCGCTGCTAAGGTTGGTTTTTTCTCTGCTGATTCACTTTTGTTAACAGCAAACTGTTGGATAGGTGACTGCTCTGTTAATGAGAAATTTTGCTGATAATGGGTTAGCTTAAGAGTATTACCTGATAGTAATTGGTAAGTTGTTTGCTCTTTCGTTAAGGTTATTTGAATTTGACAGCCCATTAGCTGCAACTTAAACCGTAAATGTTGCCATTGCTTAGGTAGGTTTGGCTGAAAGCTCGCGTAGTGATCTCTGATACGTAAACCAGCAAAACCCTGGGTAATACACATCCAAGATCCTGCCATGGCAGCGGTATGCACGCCATAGTGGCTATTATGATGTAAGTTGTCTAAATCCGTTAATACAGTATTATCAAAGTACTCAAAAGCCGCTTGATGATCACCTGTTTCACTGTAAGCTAGACTATGCGTACATGCAGATAAAGTGGAGTCATGTGTGGTAATTGGCTCGTAAAAAGCCAAGTTATTGCGTTTTAAACTAAGATCTACTGCATCGTCTTGAAGAAAGTTAGCGAGTACAACATCGGCTTGTTTTAATACTTGATGACGATAAATCACTAGCGGATGAAAGTTTAGCAATAACGGGTATTTATCTTTTGGGGTACCAATGAAATCCCAGGCTTTTTTATTCAGAAAGCTATCATCTTGTGGCGTGATATTTTGCTCCGCTTGATGAGGTAAGTACATTTTTTCAGCGATTTTTTGCCAGCGTTCTATTTCTTGAGGTGAGATATTTAATCGGGCTAGCAAGGATGCATGCATGGTTTTATCTTTGATTTTTAATGCATTGATGAGCTCAACCGCGAATGACAAGTGAATTTTAGCCATGGCGTTGGTGTAATAGTTGTTATTCACTAAGGCCGTATACTCATCAGGACCAGTTACAGTATCTATGCAAAAAAAGCCCTGCTTGTTTTCGTTGAAATGCCCTAAAGAAGGCCATAATCGCGCAGTTTCAAAAACTAACTCAGCGCCTTCGCTCCACATGAACTGCCAATCTTGACTGGCTTTAAAATACTGCTTAACGGCATAGGAAATTGCCGCATTGATATGATATTGCGCTGTGCCTGCAGGGAAGTATGATGAGCACTCTTCACCACTGATAGTACGCCAAGGAAATAACGCGCCTTGGTTATGTCCCATCTCTTTAGCACGTTTTTTAGCATGAGCTAATCCGTGAAAGCGATAGCTTAGCAAGTTTTTAGCGATACCTGGTTGGGTGTAGATAAAATAGGGAATGATGTAGATTTCAGAATCCCAAAAATAATGCCCATCATAACCCGGACCCGTTAAACCTTTAGCAGCAATATTTCGCTGACCATCTTTGCCGGCTGACATTTTAAGGTGCAACATGTTCAGTCGGATGGCTAGTTGGTGTTGTTCATTACCATGAATTTCTATATCACTATCTTGCCAAAACTCATGCATTAATTTCTGGTGTAGCTGAATATTTTTGTTATAGCCAAGTTGTTTAGCGAGCAGTAATTCGTCGCGTGCTTGTGTAATTAACGCTTCTGATGCTAATTGTTCATCTTTATCTTGGTAAGCGTTTGTTAGTTTTTGGTTGGTTAAATAAACACTGTATTTAGTTAACTCAACGCTTTTGTTCGCTAGCGCTATTTCAAATTGGTCGGTTAATTCATTCTCACTAGGAGAAGAGGGAAAAATTTGCTGACTTTCTTGCTCAAATTGGTGACTTGTGGCGACCAACACTAAACTTTTTGGTACTTGCAGTTGATGCAGTAAATATGAATACTCAGGTGTTGACGATGAATTTAGGGTATGTAGCTGCTCCTTAGTTGACAAATTACCAACACGGGGATCGCCATTACTTGTGCTCGTTGCGTCATTGCTTTTAAGGAAGGACTTTATTAGCAGCTTGCCATGAAAGTTCACAGGCTCAATTTTGTAGTGGTTTATCATCATGTTTTGCTGATGTTGACAAACTATTCGAGTGACATGCAATTTTACCTTTTTGCCAGAGCTTGTTTTTAGCTGTAATACCTCATGAAAAGATCCGTGGCGTAAATGCAAATACTTCTCGCCCGTTTTATAAGGAATGAAAATCTCATTATCTGTTGAAATTTCAATAGATTTACTGTTGAAAACCTGTAACATTTTATTGTTAAATTGCGCAAAGCCATAAGCTGACTCATCATATTCAATAGCTTCTCGCATATACGCGCCATTGAGATATGTTCCTTCACATTCAGGATTCGTAATATCACTTTCATAGCAGCTAGTTCCACGAGTGCCTAAAGTGCCATTACCTAATGAGAATAAAGTTTCAATGACACCATCGTTAAGGTGAGCTAACTGAGTCTGTGATAAAAGCCATTGCTTTTTCTCGCCTGCAGCTAGGTTGTTATATAAATTTTTCACAGATTAACCTTTCTAAACTATCTCTTTCTGTTTTTAATCATACAATATATTTGTATTTTTGCAATCGTTTGCAAAATATTTATTTTAACGCTACTATGATTTCAAGAAAAGATAATATGCAATCGATATTGCTTGCAGTACTTTGCTGTGTTGGCAAGATCTACGGAATAGTTCGTTATTTGCAATTAACTATGGTTCAATAAAATAAATACATGAGGGGTGTTATGAAAAACTGGCGCATTAAATTATCCTTACTACTAACTTACTTTGTTTTTGCCATTTTGCTAAACAGTGTTGGTGTCGTAATCTTACAAGTCATTAATAATTATGGTGTTAGTAAGCCTGCGGCCAGTATCTTGGAAGGCTTTAAAGATCTTCCCATTGCCTTGGTTTCTTTTCTAGTTGCCTCTTACTTACCACGTTTTGGTTACAGAAATGCCATTTTAGTCGGTCTCGCTATTGTGCTAACCGCTTGTCTTGTCATGCCCCTATTGCCCAGTTTTGCTATGACAAAAATGTTATTTCTTTCAGTAGGTGTTGGTTTTGCCTTGGTGAAAGTATCTGTTTATTCAACGGTTGGATTAATTACTGAGAGCCGCCAACAACACGCCTCCTTTCTCAATACTATTGAAGGTTTCTTTATGGTGGGAGTGCTGTCGGGCTATTGGATTTTTGGTTTATTTATTAACCCAGACGATCTCAAATCAACAGACTGGCTCGAGGTTTATTATTGGCTAGCATTATTGTGTGCCATTAATATTCTACTGTTGATTTCTACTTCTTTTAAGCATGTGGCAGTTGCTGAAAAGCAAAATTCTGCGCTTGACGAGTTTATTGCAATGGTAAAGTTGGTCAAACTCCCTATGGTTTATATCTTTGTTATTTCGGCATTTTTATATGTATTAATAGAACAGGGAATTGGCACTTGGCTACCAACATTCAATAATGAAGTATTACATTTACCAACCAATGTTAGCGTACAAGTAACCAGTATTTTCGCTGGCTGTTTAGCAATAGGGCGGTTAAGTGCTGGCGTTATTTTACAGCGAATACATTGGTATAGATTACTTAATCTTTGTTTAGTATTGATGGCAGCTTTGCTGTTACTAACCATGCCATTGGCCAGTAATGTTGCCATTGATGAAAATATTAGTTGGAGTAACTTACCTTTAGCGGCTTGGCTTCTTCCTTGTATTGGTTTATTTATGGCGCCAATATATCCAGCTATTAACTCGGTAATTCTCAGTGCGCTACCTCAAAAAAGACATGCAGCAATGACAGGGTTAATCGTGTTATTTTCAGCGTTAGGAGGCACAACAGGGTCAATTATTACTGGCTATGTTTTTTCTACATTAGATGGTCAAACTGCTTTTTATTTTACTTTAATGCCGATTGTTGTGATCCTACTTATGTTGAAATTGTTGAAGTCACATGTGGAATCAAACGAAAAGCTTGTTGCTTTGGTGTCATAATAAAAAATATTTTATAGCTAATAAAATTAAGTGTCTCGTCCTAGAATACGTTGACAGTTTTTTAAGTTGAAGCCAATCGCGCAAGCGGTTGGCTTTTTTGATGCACTTGCTCTGGTGTTTGCATACCG
>JAPHTO010000134.1 GCA_026196955.1 Colwellia sp.
AGCAGTTTATTAGCCTTTTATACAAGGCAGAGCTTATGTTTCGTAGTCGCTCTACGCTAATAAGCGATAACGCAGTAGAAATGGCTAATAAACGCTGTCTTTCGGATCCGTTTAAATGCTTCTTGCTCTTTGTTGCGAGGAACTTACAGAGAACGACTATGTTACATTCCTAGCGCCGCGATCAAAAAGCATTTAATTCGAACAAAATTTAAACATGAAAGATCAACAGCCCCTAATATTATCGGAGGATAACCAAGCTAGATTTGATAACCCCAGCGCGGCATAATTTCTTGCGCTATGCCAAGGTGATCTAAAATTCGACCCACCATAAAGTCAACAAGATCATTAATCGATTCAGGCTGGTGATAAAAGCCAGGGGCGGCGGGCATTATTGTCACTCCTTGCTGTGACAAACTAAGCATATTAGTTAAATGGATGGTGGAAAATGGCGTTTCTCTGACCACTAAAATAAGTTGACCGCGCTCTTTAATCACTACATCGGCAGCACGCTCGATTAAATTGTCACTCATGCCTTGGCTGATCGCTGCAAGCGTACCGGTTGAACAAGGACAAACCACCATTTGTTTTGGTGCTGCCGAGCCCGAAGCGACAGGCGAAAACCATTGTTCCTTCCCAAAAACCTTGATTTGCTCTGTTTTCGCTTGAAACTTTTTGATGAGCACGGCGCTGGCAGCATCTGGCGATGCAGGTAACTTAAAGTTTAACTCAGTATCAAGCACCACACGCCCAGCACTAGAGCATAAAAGGTACACTTGATAATTAGCGGCAACCAAACACTCCAAAAGCCTTAACGCATAAGCAGCGCCAGAAGCTCCAGTGATTGCGATGGTGATTTTTTGATTAAAATTTTCCACGTGACAACCTTGTTATTTTTTACTTGCTAATGCAGTTAATATTTTTTCATGAATATTGCCAAAGCCACCATTACTCATAACCACTATAGTATCGCCTGCTTGGCTTTGCTCAATAATTCTTTGAACTAAAGCGTCTATTTGCTTTTCAACAAAACAGGATTGCTGGCATTGGTGAACTAGCTCCTCAACAGACCATTTAATATGCTCATCTTGAAAGATAAAGACTTGATCTGCTTGTTGTAATGAGCGGGGTAATGCCTCTTTATGAACGCCTGATTTCATCGTATTTGAACGAGGCTCTAATACGGCAAGTACACGCCCTTCTGTCGTTGCAGATGCTTTACTGTTTTGCCCATCAACTTGCGCTCTTACGCCCGCTAACGTTTTCGCGATTGCCGTGGGGTGATGGGCAAAATCATCATAAACACGAACTTGATTAACTTCTCCCCTTAACTCAAAACGGCGTTTAGTGTTAATAAACTTTGCTAGCGCTTCGATTGCAATATGACTAGGCACTCCAGCATGCCGTGCTGCTGCAATAGCCATTAAGCCATTATCAATATTGAAGTCACCGATTAATGACCAGCTCACTATGCCTTGTTTTTCACCCTTAAAGGTTACCGAAAATTCACTACCATCGGCACGAATTTTCTCTGCCTGCCAACCGTGTTGGCAATCACTTTGCTCAGTGGCTGTCCAACACCCCATGGCTAAAGTGTCATTTATTGCTACTTCATTTTGTGGCGATAAAATCAAGCCATTACTAGGCACCATACGAATAAGGTGATGAAATTGGCGTTGAATATCTGCTAGATCATTAAAAATATCACCATGGTCAAACTCTAAGTTGTTTATCACTAGGGTCCGCGGTCGATAATGAACAAATTTAGAGCGCTTATCAAAAAATGCCGTGTCGTATTCATCGGCTTCAATAACAAAGAAAGGCGCATTACCTAACCGAGCGGAGCTGGTAAAATTTTGTGGTACACCGCCTATTAAAAACCCCGGTGAGAGTTGGGCATACTCTAAAATCCAAGTCAGCATACTGCTAGTGGTTGTTTTACCATGAGTGCCAGAAACAGCGAGTACCCAGCGATCTTTTAATACATTTTCCAATAACCATTGCGGACCAGAAATATAGGGAATATTGCGATCAAGCAAATGCTCTACCATAACATTACCACGTGACATGGCATTACCCACAATTACTAAATCTGGCTCTTCATCAAAATGTTCAATCTTGTAGCCTTGCTTTAACTCTATGCCAAGCTGCTCAAGTTGAGTACTCATCGGTGGATACACTTGAGCATCACAACCAGTAACACGAAAACCAAGCTCTTTTGCTAAAGCGGCAATACCGCCCATAAAAGTACCGCAGATACCAAGAATATGTAGATGCTGGCGAGGATTTGTCATAATAAAATCAAAAATATGGTGAAAGAATTAAAGCGTTAATATACCTTATAAACTAGCGCTTAGCCGCAAAATCCTCACCTAAGTAGAGAAAAACTAAAAACAACGGACGAAACATGTCAGCAACGAAAGTAAACAGCCTTTATATTTACCCGATAAAATCGACTGCAGGGATAAGCTTACCTTCTGCAACTGTGAATAAGTTAGGTTTAGCCTTTGACCGATATTTTGTGCTTAGTGATGAGTTAGGGCAGTTTATTACCGCGAGAACAGAGCCCAAATTATGTTTAGTTAACACTGTGCTTATGGAAACAGGCATTAGAATATCTGCCCCCAACATGCCAACAATAACATTAAGTTATGACGGTTTTAGTGGTCAATATCAACAAGTAACGGTATGGGGAGACGATATTGCCGGACAAGTTTGCTCGACAACAGCAAGTCAATGGTTTAGTGATTACTTGCAACGCCCTTGCCAGTTACTTTTTTTTGGTGAAAAGTCATATCGCGAGCGAAAAGCAAATACTGAAAAAGCTAGAAAACTTACTTTTACTGATGGCTATCCACTATTATTAATCTCCCAAGCATCGTTAGATGATCTTAATCAGCGCCTTCGCCATAATCAACTATCTCCTGTTTCAATGGCTCAATTTCGCCCTAATATTGTTGTTGAACACTGTTTGCCTTTTGAAGAAGATACCTGGCAGCACATTCGCATCGGTGAGGTTGAGTTCAAAGTGAGCAAACCATGCGAGCGCTGCATATTTACCACAGTTAACCCTCTCAGTGGTGAAAAGCATGCAGAGCAACAACCACTGAAAACACTAAGCTCTTTTAGGCAAACAACACAAGGCGAGGTCATCTTTGGTCAAAACTTAATTCCCCTTAATACAGGAACACTCAAGCAAGGTGATACATTAGAAGTTCTAAGCAAGCAAACTCCACCTTCTTTAAAAAAACAAACTCCACAACCCATACAACAAGGTGATCAGAGCGAAACAAGCTTCCTTGATAAGGCTAAGACGCAAAGTAAGCAAAAGATCAAAATCACTTATGACAAATGGCAAAAAATTTACCAAGGCGATAACCAAAAAACCTTGCTTGAGCATGGTGAAGAGGCAGGCTTGATCTTACCTTATTCTTGTCGCGCAGGTATGTGTGGTCGCTGTAAAGCTAAATTGGTTAGTGGCACAGTAAAACAAGATAAAAATGACGGTTTAACCGATCAAGAAAAGCAAGAGGGCTATATTTTATGTTGTTCGGCTATTGGCACCAGCGATGTTGTGATTAAGCATGAATAGTCTCAATAGCAATGAAAGAGGTATTAAAACTGATAACCAATGCTTAGCACTAATCGGTAATCATTAGGCTCGGGAGTTTCCACTGATATTGCCGCAACAGGTTTCGCAACGCGGTCAAGATAAAAGAACAGATCAATATCTAAATCTTCTATAAATTCAAATTCAAAACCTGTTTTAAAATGATGAACTCTAGCTCCAGAGTCTTCATTAACAAACTGCATTTGATAATCTAGTGTGTAATCAATGCGACTTGAAATTTGATATTCAAACAAGGTACTAAAACTTAACGCAACCCCTTCATCAGAGCTCTCCTGCGCCTGACTATGATACTGTGTTATCTGGTAACTTGGCCCGAGCGTGACATCCCATTCGATGCGTTTAGTCCCCATGACATGATAACCCAAACTACTACCAAGGCTATGGCGCTCTTTTATATTCTGTTGTAAATCCTTATAATTTTCATAGTCAACAACACGAAAAAAGATCTCTGCACTATAGAACCAATCAAAATAGCTATTAAACTTTCTGGTGTTCACGGTAACATTTGTAGTATTTTCATTAGAAGACTCACTGTAATTGAAAATAAAATCTGCATTTAAACGGCTAACAGGCGTTCTTCGTTGCGCTTCGGCGGTAACAAAGTAATCTCGTTGATTAGAGTTACCTTGACTAAGATCTATACCTAAACTGATTTTTGCATCCCAAAGATCTTTTCTACTATCTGCCGCAGAGGTAATCGTTAACAAGTCTGACAAAGGAAAGTGTTGCTCTGTGCCGCCACTAATCAGCGTTAGACGGCCCTCTTTAACAACCAAAAAACCTTGTACAATTCGCCCGTCAGCTAAACGAATTTTTTGATCGAAGCGGCTTCTTAGCTCAGCAACATCTTCCCAATCAAATGACTTGATCCCAAATTCATCACTATCAAACTCCAATTCATCATCATACATAGAGATAATGTCCCCTTTTAACCATTCATCAGAGGTGAGTTTTAACCAATCAAATTTCTGACTGAATACTGGGGTTGGCTTAACCCATTTAGGCATTTGCTTTGCAAAAAGAAAATCTGAATGAACAAGACTGATAACAATAGAGAAAAGTAAAAACAGCTTTAGCATATTAAAAAGTGTAGGCCTTAGCGCATTAACGGCACAGCTATTTCGAAGTACGTCATTGTTAAGCAATGATATTTTTCTTCGCATGATTAAAAATCATAACCTAAACTAACCACTAAACGATAGTCATTTTTTTCTGGCACATTATCACTGGCATCTGCTTTCGGGTTACCGGTTCTGTCTATATAAAAAGTAATATCAAGATCAAGATCATTCGCTAAGTCAATTTCTAACCCTGTTTGAAGGTGATGTAAATAATCTCCAGCCTCCTCACTCACAATTTGTACTTGATAAGATAAAGCATAGTCAATATCGCCAGTTACCTCATAACTGAACTCTGTTCCTAGTGATAAACCTGCTGAGCTTTCACTATCATCTTCATTAACTTGTACTTCATTAAACTTAGTTATTTGGTAACTTGGCCCTGCATTGATATCCCAAGTAGTTCGAGTATCATCAACAAGGTGGTAGCCAATCCCAATACCATAACTTAACCGTTGATCAACATTGAGAAATTCATCGCTAAAATATTCAAACTCTGCCGCGCGTAAAAAGATTTTTTGACTAAAAAACCAATCATAAGTTGACGTTAATCTAATACTGTTGGCGGTAACAATGTTTTCTTCTGTGTTTTTATCCTCGTACTTACTATAGTTTGATGTGTAATCCGCCTTAAAACGGCTGCTTGAACTTCGACGTTGCACACCTGCTGTAAAAGTATAATCAAACTGCACGGTATTACCTCGACGCAAATTAGCACCAAGGTTGACGTAGCCATTCCATAAATCTATTTCATTGACGCCTGATGACGCAATCGACAATAAATTAGCCAAGGTGAAATGTGTTGTTTGTCCAGCATTAACCAAACTCAGTTTGCCATCTTTTACCACGAGGTAACCTTCAGCAATTGTGCCATCAATCATACGGATGCTAAGTATCTCTTTACTGCGTAATTCACTAACATCATCCCAATCAATTGTTTGTAGATCTAACTCTTTACTATCAAACTCTAGCTCTTCATCGTACATTGAAACAATTTCACCCTTAAGCCATTCATCTGAGGTAAGTTTTACCCAATCAAATTCTTGCTTAAAAATAGGGGTTGGCTCTTTATCTTCAGCGAAAGTTTGCTGTGCTACAGCACTAGAAAAAGCACACAGAAAAAGCAAGATAATGCATAAAATCTCTTTCATTTTTTAAAGGCCTATAACACACATTGATTGATTTACTAGTTAACCGCTTTTTTATAATAACAGCAATAGCTTACCACGAATAATGACTGCTTTGCTAAACACTACATCAGTTTGCACTCTTGTTGTGCAAAAAAGTATTACAAGTGCAATAATCTAAAATCCCTTCGAATTAAAAAACATCAAACCATTGATTTAAATAATAAAAACCTATTGGCACTTCCTTTGCTCTCTTTCTAGTAATCATACATTTTTTCTAATTTTTGGACGTTACTTATGAGTAGTCAAGCAGGCATAAAATTATGGGCATTTACCGGTAAAATGAAAATTTTACACTTAAGCTGGATCGCATTTTTCATCACTTTTGCCGTTTGGTTTAACCACGCGCCGTTATTAGCTGTAATTGCAGAAAGTTTAGGGTTAAACAGTAGTGAAATTAAAACATTGCTTATTCTTAATGTCGCCTTAACCATTCCTGCACGCATTATTATTGGCATGTTAACCGATAAATACGGGCCGAGAATAACCTACGCTTTGTTATTAGCTGTGTGTAGTATTCCGTGTTTTATGTTTGCGCTAGCTGATAACTTTCAACAAGCCGCTTTGGCGCGTTTTCTTCTGGGTTTTATTGGCGCTGGCTTTGTTATTGGCATTCGTTTGGTAAGTGAATGGTTTCCCGCTAACGAATTAGGTACTGCCGAAGGTATTTATGGTGGTTGGGGTAACTTTGGCTCCGCCGCCGCCGCCATGTCATTACCTTTAATAGCACTTTTTATTAGCGACACTTTTGGTGTTGAAGAAGGCTGGCGCTATGCTGTAGCGCTAACAGGCTTATTAAGCTTACTTTTTAGTATTGTTTTTTACGTGAATGTGACGGATACGCCAAAAGGCTCAACCTATTTCAAACCCAAGCAAACAGGTGCCATGGAAGTTACCAGCAAAAGCGATTTCTTTTTACTGCTTTTGATGAAACTTCCCATGTATGGCGCCTTATCACTACTTACTTGGAAGCTATCGCCTGCAGGTGTTGCTTTATTTTCAGAGCAAAGTGCCCTCATCGCTTATAGTGCTTTAGTGATACTACTTTTTGTCGAAATCAGGCAAACCTACAAGGTTAACGGTCATTTATTTGTTAAAGACGTTCCTGAAATACACCAATATAAGTTCAAACAAGTGGCCGTATTGAATGTGCTTTACTTTGCAACATTTGGCTCTGAGTTGGCGGTGATCTCTATGTTGCCATTATTTTTTGCTGAAGTGTTCAGCTTAGATATGGTGTATGCGGGTATGCTAGCTTCCTTGTACGCCTTTATGAACCTAATGTCTCGCCCCGGTGGCGGTTGGTTGAGTGATAAATTTGGCCGTAAGAAAACCTTACTCATTTTAACCGCAGGTCTAGCTATCGGCTACTTCACCATGTCATCAATTGATAATAGCTGGCCATTAGCGTTAGCAGTACTTGCAGCGATGGCATGTTCATTCTTCGTTCAAGCTGGCGAAGGTGCTGTATTTGCTGCTGTGCCGTTAATTAAGCGCCGTCTTACCGGGCAAATTGCGGGTATGACAGGTGCTTACGGTAATGTCGGTGCTGTAGTGTATCTAACTGTCTTATCTATGGTGAGTTATGAAAGCTTCTTTTTGGTTATTGCTGCAACGGCCGTTGTTGGCTTTATTGCACTACTCTTTATGGAAGAGCCTAGAGGCGCCATTACTGAAGTACGCGAAGATGGCAGTGTTGAACTTATTCAAGTGAACTAGAGGCAAATTGTGACTAAAATGAGCGACGACAATAACACGAAATTGACCTCAAAAGGCTCAGCAAGCTTGCAGCTTTGCTTTGGTGGATACTCCTGTGCGGGCATTAAAGAAGAAAATCAAGATGCCTTCGCCGCGCTCATTCCTAGCACCAGCGAAATAAGATCAAAAGGGGCAATTGCTTGTATAGCCGATGGAGTATCAAGTGCCAATAAAGCTGCTGAAGCCTCTCAGCTTGCGGTCACTCAGTTTATTAGTGATTACTATGCGACTCCTGAAACTTGGTCAACTCGAAAGTCGGCTGCCAAAGTGATCACTAGCTTGAATCAATGGCTGTTTTCACAAAACAGTAGTTTTGACAGCCATCATTATATATCAGAGCAGCAGCAACAGTGGCTAACCACTTTTTCGGCTATCATACTAAAATCTGCTACCGGCTATATATTTCATGTCGGTGATACCCGCATTAGTAAATACCGTCATCAGCAATTAGAGGCCATTAGCCAAGATCATAATTGTAAGCAAGGTGCAAACTCTGTGGTATTGACTCGCGCTTTAGGCGCTGACTCTCGCCTGCAAGTAGATGTGCATCAAGTAGATTTACAAGCAAAAGATATATACCTGCTCACTTGTGATGGCATTCATGAATTTTTATCGCCAAAACAACTTAAAGCAGCGCTTGCTACGCTACCTCCCGTACCAGACAATAAAGCCCTTGAGCAATTAAGCCAAACGATTGTTAAGCAAGCACTGGCCGCTGGCAGTGATGATAATGTCAGTTGCTTGCTAGTATTCATCGATAACGTACCGAATAGACAGCTTGCCGAAATTGAAAGAGAGTTAAGAGAAAAGTCAATTCCACCTGCCCTATCCATTGGTCAATCACTTGATAATTATCAGGTAAAGAAAATCATTCATGCCAGTAATCGCTCCCACTTGTATCTTGTTGAAGATAAAAACAATGGTGAACAATTAACGCTTAAAGCGCCTTCAGAAAATTTTGTTGAAGATGCGCTCTATCTTCAAGCATTTATGCGTGAAGCATGGCTAGGCGAACGAGTAAAGCATGATAACGTTATGGCAATTAATGGTATTAACGATAATAGTCGTTTTTTATATCACATCAGTGAATATATTGAAGGGCAAACATTAAGCCAGTGGATGTATGACAACCCTAAGCCAACAATTGCTCAAGTCAGAGACATTATTAAACAAGTCATTTCTGCATTACGTGCTTTTCAGCGACTAGATATTGTTCACCGAGATTTAAAGCCTGACAATATAATGATAGATAAGTATGGCCAAATTAAGCTGATAGATTATGGCGCTGTTTTTGTTGCTTCACTCGATGAAAATCAAGAAACGCTTTGTGAGAACATTCCTCAAGGCTCAGTAAACTATATTGCTCCTGAAACACAGTTAAGTATGCAGGCGGATCATTTAAGCGATCTCTTTTCCTTAGGCGTTATTTGCTACGAAATGCTAACAGGTCAATTACCTTATAAGCCGCAATCAAAGTCAGTGAATTATACAAGCTACCAGCAATGGCATTATCGCAGCTGCAAACAATATCGACCTGATTTACCGTTATGGATAGATGTAACTTTACAACAAGCAACACAAGCTAACCCTGAGCTGCGCTCGCAAGCATTTTCTGAGTTTTTTAGTAATCTGAACAAGCCTAATATTGACGCCTTTAATGATTATAAAAGCCAGCCATTATTAGAAAGAAACCCTGTACAGTTTTGGCAAGGTGTTTCACTCCTATTATTTATTTGCTTAATGATATCACTCATGACCTAATCAACATGACTCGTTAACGACGGATTTTAATATTTGAATTATGATCGATTTCCCCTTCTTCATCGATGGTAATTGCGGCATCATCCATTTGAACAACCGCTAATTTACCCTCAGGGGTTTTTCTGACAAAAGATAATGTATAACCATAATGGCTAATTTCACTTAATGAACATTGTTGAGCAACACTTAATTCCTTTAGCAACTGCTTTATTTTCGCTTCTACTTTGCGTCTTTCTTCTGGCATTAAACTACTCTCCTATAAAAACAACTCACAACGTTCCCTTGAGTAAAAATACTGCACTCTCATTCTCTACAATAGCAGAGAACTTGAGATTAACAATGCTCAAAGTTTCAGCGAATCGTGGTGACTCTATACTAAAGTGGTAGAAAACTTGACGTAAATCAACATTTCTTCTCTATTTGGTAAGTTAATTTCACAAGTTGATTTAAATCAACTTGTGAAATTAAGCAGAGTGTAAGAATTAGCTCACAGAGTACATAAAAGAACAAAAAGAAGCGTACTGACACATATTTAAAAATATTTAAAACATAAAAACTGGGATAACTCTTATGAATACAAATAAATTCACTCTCTCTTTATTAACCGCTGCTATATTAGCAGCTCCTTCTGCATTTGCGGCAGAGTCAGACTTAGGTTCAGCGTTAACAGATGGTAAATTATCAGCAGACTTTAACTTACGTTATGAAGGTGTTGAACAAGATAATGCTTTAAAAGATGCTGATGCGTTAACTTTACGCACTCGTATAAACTATACAACAGGTACTTTTAATGGTTTTTCTGCTGCCGTTGAGCTTGAAAATTCAGTAGCACTTGTTGATGACTACAATGATGCAACTGGTGAAGGCGCAGGTTATTCTGTTATTGCCGATCCAGATCACACAGAGCTTGACCAAGCCTACCTTGCCTATAAGAATGACAAATTCTCGGGTAAAATTGGTCGTCAAGTGATCACTATGGATAATCATCGTTTTGTTGGACACGTTGGCTGGCGTCAAGATAGACAAACATTTGATGCGTTAACTTTAGGTTACCAACTAAGTGATGCGACACAAGCAACTTACGCTTACATAACAAAACGTAACCGTATTTTCTCTGATAAGAAAGACATTGACTCTAAAGATCACTTATTAAATATTTCTCACAAATTAGCTACAGGTAAATTAACTGGTTACGCTTATCTATTAGAAGAAGATAAAACTGGCGGTGCAGAAATTAATACTTACGGCCTTCGCTATGCTGGTTCAACTAAATTAGGTGAGAACAAAGTAACTTATTCAGCTGAATTTGCTACTCAAGATAATGACACGCTTGATAAATCTGCAAACTATTTTGCAGTAGATGCAGGTACCAAAGTAGCAAGTATCAATGTTAATGTTGGTTACGAATTATTAGGCTCTGATGATGGCGAATATGGTTTTGCAACACCATTAGCAACCTTACATAAATTCAATGGTTGGGCTGATCAGTTCTTAGGAACACCTAAAGAAGGTTTACAAGATATCTACGCATCTGTAGGTGGTAAGCTAGCGGGTGGTTCTTGGAAAGTTGTTTATCATGACTTCTCAGCTGACGAATCTTCAGACACTGTTGATGACCTAGGTTCAGAAATTGATGCTGTATATACAAAAGCTATCAATAAAACATTTAAAGCTGGTATCAAATATGCTGCATACAATGCAGGCGACATTAAAGTTGATACTGATAAAGTTTGGGTTTGGGTTTCAGCTAAATTCTAAATTTATAAGTTAATCTTCGAGTTATTTCGCTCGTTAAAAAGGTCAAACAAAAGTTTGACCTTTTTTTTGCCTAAAAAATAACATATCAAAGGACTGTGAATGTTAAAATAAAAATAATCCGTGAATTGTTATTTAGCAAAGATTAGAATAGCCTCGTTTTCATTTTCTAGGCTTTTTAACTTTGTTATTAATGATCGACAATTACGACTCATTTACCTTTAATCTAGTGCATTATTTTCGCGCTTTGGGTCAAGAAGTGAGTGTTTTTCGTCATGATGAAATAGACATCAACACCATTGAGCAGCTAAAACCTGACTATATTGTTATCTCACCTGGCCCATGTGATCCAGATAAAGCAGGTATATCTTTAGCCGTAGTAGCACACTTTTCAGGCAAAACGCCCATACTCGGGGTCTGCTTGGGACATCAATGTATTGCCCAGCACTTTGGCGCAACGGTAAAAAAAGCCAAAAAATTAATGCACGGTAAAACAAGCGAGATAAAACACAATGGTCAGGGATTATTTAAACAACTAAAGCAGCCACTACAAGTTACTCGCTATCACTCTCTTATTGTTGATGCCTCAACAGTACCTGATAGTTTTGAAATCAGCGCCTGGAGCTTGGATCAGCAAGGTAATAAAGAAGAAATAATGGCAATGCAACACAAAGAGCTCCCTATTTATAGCGTACAATTTCACCCCGAATCTATTTTAACTGAACAAGGGCATGCTATATTACAAAACTTTTTATGTGACAGTGTTCACAAGCGCATAAAATAAATGTATAAAATTAATGCTTTATTAACACAAGACGATAAACTTAACATATCATCATTATAAATTGAGTTAACTTACTAACCACTTTCGCAAATAACTATGCAAATTTTTGATACTAACGATACCATTTCAACCATACATCAACGCGCTTTAAGTTTATGTATTAGCAAAGACTTTGCTGAACAACAGCACGGAAAAGTTGATATCGTTCAATTTCAAGGAAGTGAGCAAGAGAACCGTCGCAGAGAATTATTAGCTGTTGAAATAAAAGCTCAACAAGACAAAATTGTTGCCGCACATGGTGAAGAACATTTTCGTAATCAAGTTATGGAGCTGTTTTACTCACAAGTACGTAGCCAAATTAATGATGAGTTTGATAACAAAACCAACCTATATAACAGCGTGTTATGCATTGAAGATGCTGCTCCTACTATTTTGGAGTTGCTATCACTAAGGGCAACATCAATTAATAGAATCAAGCCGCTAGCCACCTCTTTGCCTTGGTTATCAACAGATCTCGTTAGTTTAGTAAACAAACCCCAGTATAGAAAACGTGCCGATGTACAAGTCAATGATGCAAAATTAGCCCTAAGTTATATTGGCTTAGATAACTTAAAGCTCGTGATGCCAACCTTTATCCTCAAGCATTGGTTGCCCAAAAGCACCACACCTTATGGATTAATGAAGCGAAAACTATGGAATGACAGTTTAGCGGTTGCCCTTGCAGCAAGTGCGTTAGCAAAACACAAAGGCCTAGATTGCTATACCGCATTCACCACAGGGATGTTATCAAATATTGGTCAACTAGCGGTGACTCGTTGTTTTTTATCCACTTATAATGACATGTACAAAAAAGAATTACGCCAAGCCTTTGAAACAAAAGACAAGCGTTTGCATAATGTCTTGGTAAAAATAGATAACTCTCCCAACTTATTGTTAGAGCAACTTATTCTGCGCAGTAGTAAATTATCTGCCGACTTGATAGAACTCATGCAATTTGATCGATTACAAATCACCGAGCCCATGTTTGATTTAGCCTATAGTGATGATATCGCTAATATGTGTCCTTTTGCTCAACTTGTTGCTAAAGCTACTGTTTACGTAAACAACCGTAGTTTAACCAAAGGAAGCTTAATTAGTGAAGACGAAAGCAAACAATTATTTGACTTAGTCAAGCTAAATACGGCTGAAATATCTCTGTTAAATAAAAGTGATATTGACCATATTAAACTCAAATTTAACTGATTCTGCGCGAATTCCCTTATTTTCTGTAAATTATTTTTGATTAATTATGAAAAGCAGACAAGATTCCTCTTGTTAAAGCAAACGCAATCCCCTTAACAAATCATCGTAACAGGGCTAATTTAAATGCTCGCAATAAATATTCACCTTTGTTGAATAAAACCTGCCAAACCGTTGTTTTTATTAGCCTACAGCAGGTTCAGACAAGACAAAGATGCTTTCTTCTGTCATAATAGCTTTCTATTTTTTAACCACTGATCAATATTTTTAGTATTAAAATTTTTACTTGTATACTCAGGTACATTAACGTCAGTGTTAGTACAACCCAATACAATCACCCATTTTTGAGGAGTTTATAATGTCAGAACAGTTTTCTGTAAATCGCGAATTATTTGATGAAGTTATGGTGCCTAACTACGCACCTTCAGCGGTTATCCCTGTACGTGGTCAAGGCTCTCGAGTGTGGGATCAGCAAGACAAAGAATATATCGATTTTGCCGGCGGCATCGCAGTAAACTGTTTAGGTCACTGTCACCCAGCCCTTGTAAACGCACTAAAAGAGCAAGGTGATAAAATTTGGCATTTATCTAATGTAATGACTAATGAGCCAGCATTACGTTTAGCGAAAACATTAGTAGATAATACCTTTGCAGAAAAAGTTTACTTTGCCAATTCAGGTGCAGAAGCCAACGAAGGGGCTTTAAAATTAGCACGTCGTTGGGCATTAAATGAATATGGTGCCGAAAAATCACAAATCATTGCTTTTAAGCAAGGCTTCCACGGCCGTACTTTTTTCACAGTAACCGTTGGCGGTCAAGAAGCCTACTCTGCTGGTTTTGGTCCTCGTCCTGCGGATATAGATCACGCTGAATATAATAATTTAGACAGCGTAAAAGCGCTAATCTCAGACAAAACATGTGCCATTATGGTTGAGCCGTTACAAGGCGAAGGTGGTATTGTTTCACCAACACCTGAGTTCATTAAAGGTTTACGTGAACTTTGTGATGAGCACAATGCATTATTAATTTTTGATGAAGTACAAACTGGTGCTGGTCGCTTAGGGCCGCTTTATGCTTATATGGATCTTGGTGTAACTCCTGACATCTTAACTTCAGCGAAAGGGCTAGGCGGCGGCATTCCAATTGGTGCTATGCTTACCACGACTGAGATAGCCAAACATTTAGTGATCGGCACTCATGGTAGTACTTATGGCGGTAACCCATTGGCTTGTGCGATTGGTGAAGCAGTCATTAATGTTATTAACACCCCAGAAGTAAGAAGTGGCGTTAATGCTAAAGCTCAATTGTATGTGGATGGTTTAAAAGCAATTGATGCTAAATACAATGTCTTTAAAGAAGTTCGTGGTAAAGGCTTACTTATTGGTGCCGTGTTAAATGATGACTATCAAGGCAAAGCAAAAGACTTTTTAGTTGCCGCAATGAATGAAGGTGTGATGACCTTAGTTGCTGGCGCTAACATTATTCGTTTTGCACCTTCTTTAGTGATCCCAGATGAAGATATCGTTGAAGGCTTAGCACGTTTTGAAAAAGCAGTTGCTAAAATAGCATCGTAATATTTTAACGCTATTCAATAGCCTTGCTAACATTGAATCACTCAAGGTTAGCAAGGTATTCTTCTAATCACCGAGAGCTATATATGATTATCATTCGTCCCATCCGTATGACAGATTATGACGACTTACATCGCATTGCCATTGAATCAGGCCATGGTTTTACTTCATTGCCTGTCAATGAAGATATTTTAAAGCGACGTATTAGTCACTCTGAAAACTCTTTTAGCACACAAGTAACTCAGCCTGGCGATCAAGGCTATTTATTTGTCATGGAAGACACTGAAACAGGCCAAGTTGTGGGTACTACGGGCATAGAAGCAGCAGTAGGCCTAGACAACTCATTTTACCACTATCACTTAGGTAAAGTGGTTCATAGCTCACGTGAATTGGACATACACAATACAGTAGAAACCCTTGCGCTTTGTAATGACTACACGGGCGCCACAGAAATTTGTACCTTGTTCTTACAAGAGAGTCATCGCAAAAATGGTAATGGCCGCTTTTTATCACGTTGTCGATTTTTGTTTATGGCTGAACACGCTGAGCGTTTTTCTGAATGTGTTATTGCAGAAATGCGTGGTGTCAGTGACGAAAATGGTCGTTCTCCTTTCTACGATTGGCTAGAAGAGCACTTCCTTTCTATTGAATTTACTAAAGCAGATTATCTAACAGGTATAGGGAATAAAAGCTTCATTGCTGACTTAATGCCCAAATACCCTGTTTATGTCAATTTGCTCAGTGCAGAAGCGCAACAAGTCATCAATAAAGTGCATTCTAATACTGTACCCGCATTGCGACTACTTGAAGCCGAAGGTTTTTCTCGCCGTGGTTATGTTGATATTTTTGATGCCGGTCCAACTGTTGAAGCAGAGCGCACTCAAATACGCGCCGTACGTGAAAGCAACAAATACCAAGTATTGATTGATGATGCTTGTGGTGAAGACAGCAACCAAAAATATATTGTTTGCAATACTAAGGTTGAAGACTTTAGAGCAACACAAGTTAAGTTAACGCTTCGTGAAACAGCAAATCAAGTCGTGATTACTTGCGATGTTGCACAAGCATTACAAGTACAACAAGGTGATTGGGTTCGCCTTCTCAGTAATTAATCGCCTAAATAAGAATAGGAAAAGTTTATGTCAAACGTTCAATTTATTAATGGTCAGTGGCAAGCCGGTTTAGGTCATGATGTCACCTCGCTTAACCCTGCACGTAATGAAGTTATCTGGCAAGGTAAAACAGCATCACCAGAGCAAGTTGATGCCGCAATTAAGAGTGCTCGAGCGGCTTTTGAAACGTGGTCAACGATCAGCTTTGATGAGCGCGTTGCTATAGTAACAAAGTTTGCTGAATTACTTGGCGAAAACAAAGAAGCCTTAGCAAACACTATCGCCCTAGAAACGGGAAAACCTCGTTGGGAGACTCTTGGCGAAGTTGGCGCTATGATTGGCAAAGTTAACATTTCCTTAAACGCTTATAAAGAACGTACTGGCACAGTCGAAAATCCTATGCCTGGCGCTAAAGCTTTTATTCGTCATAAACCCCATGGTGTTGTTGCCGTTTTTGGTCCTTATAACTTCCCAGGTCACTTACCTAATGGCCATATTGTGCCAGCACTTATCGCCGGAAATACCATTGTTTTTAAACCCAGTGAATTAACGCCGAAAGTTGCTGAAGAAATGTTAAAAATTTGGCAAGCAGCAGGTTTACCCAATGGTGTTATTAACCTTGTGCAAGGTGAAGTTGAAACAGGTAAAGCATTAGCAAGCAATAAAATGATAGACGGTTTATTTTTTACTGGCAGTTCAGCGACAGGTCATTTATTGCATGAGCAGTTTGGCGGTCAACCAGGCAAAATTCTGGCGCTAGAAATGGGTGGTAATAACCCGCTTATCGTTAAAGATGTTAGCGATATTAATGCGGTTGTACACGACATTATTCAATCGGCTTTTGTCACTACTGGCCAGCGTTGTACATGTGCTCGTCGTTTATTTATTGAAGAAGGCGCTCAAGGCGATGCCATCATGGCCAAGCTTATTGAAGCAACTAAAGCGCTAACCATAGGTTATTATGATGATGAAGAGCAACCATTTATTGGCTCAATGATCTCTGAAAAGGCCGCTTTAAGTTTAGTTGACGCTCAACAAAAATTACTTGATTTGGGCGCTACTTCATTACTTGAATTAAAACACTTAGAGGCAAACACAGGTTTTGTTTCACCAGGTATTGTCGATGTAACAGCAATTGTTGCTGATATTCCTGACGAAGAATATTTTGGTCCATTGCTTAAAGTATACCGCTACACAGATTTTGATGAAGCCATCAATGAAGGTAATAATACTGGCTTTGGCTTATCTGCTGGTTTACTCAGTGATAGTGAAGCACTATACAATCACTTCTTTACTCGTATACGTGCTGGTATTGTTAACTGGAACAAGCCAATTACTGGTGCGAGCAGTGCTGCGCCATTTGGTGGTATTGGTGCAAGCGGTAACCACAGAGCTAGTGCTTTCTATGCGGCTGATTACTGCGCATACCCTATTGCTTCAGTAGAAGCAGAGAAAGTCAGCTTACCTGCAACATTAAGCCCTGGTATTACCCTTTAAGTTACCCAAATGAACATTAAAGATACCTATATATTTGCAGAAAAAAGAGAAGCAGGGTTTCGACCTTGTTTCTTTGCCTGCGTAAACCAAATCTAACCATTGGTGGTAGCGTTTGCTGTCACCAACATTTCTTGTTGTACCCTTTTTAGTCAAACGCTTCCGCTATTTACTCTTATTTATTTTAGTTAGCTATACCACAATATTTGTACACGAGGAAAATAATATGACAACCCAAGTAACTGAACTTTTTGATAATATCTGGCAACAGTATTTAACCGTCACCCCGTCGGCTGACAAAATTCATCAACTGCTAGGTAATGGTAATGACGTGGTGAATGATCATGTTGCTTATCGCACCTTCAATCTAGAAAAAATCAATCTAGATAAACTTGCTAGCCACTTACTTACACTTGGTTATAGTGAATGCGGCCAATACGATTTTGCTGCTAAAAAACTAACAGCGAAACACTTTGAGCACAGCAATAGCACTATGCCAAAAGTGTTCATTAGTGAATTACGCGTTGAAGAGTTCCCAGAAAATATTCAGAAAATTATTCATGGCTTAGTAGAGCAACTCCCTGACAATATCAGTGATCAAGAGAACTTCCTTTATATGGGGCGTCCATGGCAAGTTAGCTCTAGCGATTACGAGACATTATTAGCAACTAGCGAATATGCCGCGTGGTTAGCCGCATGGGGTTATCGAGCCAACCACTTTACTGTAAGCATTAACCACCTTGATAATTTTGATTGCATAGTTGCCGTTAACAACAGCCTTAAAGAAGCAGGACATACCCTCAATAACACAGGGGGTGAAGTTAAAGGTGATGAAATTGTTAAGCTTGAGCAATCATCGACATTGGCCGATAAGGCAATGGTCGAGTTTACTGATAAATCAATGGAAATTCCAAGCTGCTTTTATGAGTTTGCCAAACGATATCCACAAGCTAACGGCGAAATCTATACTGGTTTTGTGGCAGCTTCAGCTGATAAGATTTTTGAAAGCACCAACGCAGTAGCGTAATTTACGCATACTTTAGGGGGCTTTTTATCGGCAAAGCCTCCTATCCATTGTCTGAATAACTTTTATTAAATAACTCTACAACAGCAAAAAAATACCGCTATACTGAAAAGCAAGTTAGTAGAAAAGGCGCAATAAGCTTCTATGGTTACAGATACTGAAGGTTATGTTCAAATTATTGAATATTTGACCGAGCACTTAAGTTTCTTTGAAAACTCGAGCGTTACAGATACAAGCAAAGACTCTATTATTGCAGTAATAGAACAAGAGCTCAGTGAGCAAATCATTACTGTATGCAGTCAAAATGAAAAGCTTAGCTTTAACCAGCGAAATGAAATCGTCCGTGAGGTTGATGCCATTGTTTACGATCTTGAAGAAATATTCTCAGGGGTTATTAATAACCCTGCAACTGAACAACAATGTCGATTTATCAAAGAATTTGCCAGCTTGATCAAAAATCTATTTGACTCTGAAATACATGAACAGCTAGCCCAGAACTCTTAACGCCAACTAATTAACACGTCTTATTTAGTTTACCTCCACTTCGCTTGTTTTTGTTCGACTCCCTAGTGCTAGTTAAAAATATTAGCTAGAATGCCCACATATTTATCAATTAAAAGTTAGCCTTATGAAAGCACAAGTAAAATGGTTAGGGGAAGAGCTATTCTTAGGCACTTCAGAAAGTGGACATAGCCTCATCATAGATGCCAATGGTGGTAATTTAGCGCCGAGTCCTTTAGAAAATGTCCTTATTTCGCTCGGGGGATGCTCTTCTGTTGATGTCGTCAGTATCTTGCAAAAAGCACGTCAAGAGATCAGCGACTGCATAGTAGAAATTAGCGGCAAGCGAGTAGAAACAGTGCCTAAATTGTTTTCTGATATTCATTTGCACTTTGTCATAACAGGTAGCAATATCAAAGAAAAACATGTTGAAAGGGCTGTTGGTTTATCTGCTGACAAATACTGCTCTGTGGCGTTAATGCTTAGTGGTAATGTCAATATTACCCATGATTTTTCAATTATCGATAGCTGATAGCAGGCACCATGAATAAAATAGCCCTATATGGCTTTAACAATTTGACCAAAAGCTTAAGCTTTTCGCTGTATAAGCTACATTCACTCGCTGGCAATAACAGCGCTGAGAATTACCAAGCGCACATCGCAAAGCACTTTTGTGCTAACAAGCTTAGCCGTTTGCTCAGCGACATTTGTCATGCCATTGGTGGAAATATACTTAATGTTGCCAGTCAGGATTATCAGCCGCAAGGCGCTAGTGTCACCTTAATGATCTCTGAAGAGGCTGCACCTGAGCCATTACCGAATAACTCCTCTAGAATGAGCAACGACTGTCTCGTTGCACACCTGGACAAAAGTCATCTTTGTATTCATACCTACCCAGAAGAGGCTCCTCAACACGGTATAGCCGTTTTTAGAGCTGATATCGAATTATCAACCTGTGGAGTCATCTCGCCATTAAAAGTGATTAATTATGTGATTGAGGCCTTCAATGCCGATGTTATTGATATTGACTACCGTGTTCGTGGCATGACACGAACAACGCATGGAAAGATGCTGTTTAACGACGGTAAAATGGCCAATATTAGTGAGTTTATTTCGAGTAATTTGTCTGCTGATTTTGACATAGTAGAAAGTAACCTACTCGCACAGAATATATTTCACGCTAAGTTAGCAAAAAAGCGAGTGTTGTTAACTAATTACTTATTCAACGACGATGAAAGTAGTTTAACAACAGAGCAACAAGTTGAGATAACAGCACAATTACACAAAACGCTACAACAGCTTTTCAGTCATAAAAAGAGTGCTGGCTGCCATGATAATCCCTAAAGATCGCTCATCCAATCAAGTTGCTTATTCGCCTGAGTTTTACGTTCGATTAAATCTCGAATGAGTGGTGTTAATATCAGCTCCATTGCCAAACCCATTTTACCACCAGGCACAACGAGCGTGCTTACTCGCGACATAAACGAGCCATCAATCATGCGCAGATAATATTGAAAATCGACATTTTTAACTTCACGAAAACGAATAACAACAAAACTCTCATCTAAACTGGGAATCGCTTTAGCACTAAAGGGGTTTGAGGTATCTACGGTAGGCACTCGTTGAAAATTAATGTGCGTACGTGAAAACTGCGGAGTAATAAAAGAGATATAATCCTCCATACTACGAACAATACTCGCCGTTACCGCTTCACGACTATGCCCACGCTTTCGGGTATCTCGGATTATTTTTTGGATCCATTCCAAATTAACAATAGGCACCATACCAATAAGTAAATCGACATGTTTAGCAACATCATTTTCCTTGGTGACAACGCCACCGTGTAGCCCTTCATAATAGAGAAGATCAGTTCCTTCCCCCAACTCTTCCCAAGGGGTAAAAGTGCCCGGCATTTGGTTATAAGGCACCGCTTCATCAAAAGTATGCAAATAACGGCGCATCATACCCGTACCCGTTTCACCATAATCACGAAAAAGCTTTTCAAGCGCGCCAAAATCATTAGCTAAATCACCAAAATAACTAATATTCGTATGCGTTTCTTTCGCTTTTCTTTTTTCTAAATCCATCTCCTGACGTGAAAAACGATGAAAGCTATCACCTTCTACGTTTACTGAAGTAATACCTAAGGTGCGAAATATATGATCGAAGGCAGAGGTGGTTGTGGAAGTTCCAGCACCAGAAGAGCCGGTAATGGCAATGATGGGGTTTCGGGATGACATGGAAATGAGCTCAAACTAATAGGGTTAAAGATAGCTATTTTATACGGGGAATTAACCTGTACGTCAAGAAACAAAAAACCGAGCCAAGGCTCGGTTTTTATTTCTTATAAAAGAATGAAACTTAAACTATTGCTTAAGCTTCTGCTGATTCTTCAACTTCTTCAACAGCTTCTTCAACTGCTGGACGGTCTACTAATTCAACGTAAGCCATAGGCGCTTTATCACCAGTACGGAAACCACATTTTAAAATGCGAGTGTAACCACCTGGACGTTCTTGGTAACGTTCACCAAGTTCGTTAAATAAAATACCTACTACTTCTTTATCTTGTGTACGAGCAAATGCTAAACGACGATTTGCAACACTGTCGGTTTTGGCCAAAGTAATTAATGGCTCAACAACGCGACGTAGTTCTTTAGCTTTAGCTACAGTCGTTTTGATAACGCCGTGCTTAACTAAAGAGCTTGCCATATTGCGGAACATCGCTTGGCGATGACTGCTATTACGGTTTAACTGGCGACCACTTTGACGATGACGCATG
>JAPHTO010000083.1 GCA_026196955.1 Colwellia sp.
AAAATAATTTATCGCCATCGTTTTCAAGTAAATAAGTATCAGCATCGAAGTTATCAGTGATAACGACTAGAGGGCTATCCGGCTTAGTTAAGTCTTTAATAAACAGATCATTTCCTGATGTTGATATAGCACCAGAAATCAGTAAATAGCGATTGTCTTCGGTAACCTCACCACTAACATAACGACGTTTTTGCGCTTTTGTATTACCAAAAATAACCACATCGTCCTTTTGTGGTTGTCCTAACTGGTGGTAGTAGAGCTTATGCTGATCGGTTTTTGCAGAAAGTTCACTGCCTTCGGGTTTATCGTAACTTGAGTAATAAAAGCCTTCATTTTTGTACCAAGAGATATCAGAAAACTTCACATCAACTAATGGTGCTTCTAATACCTTTTTAGTTACCGCATCAATAATAATAATTTTACGCCAATCACTACCACCTTCAGAAATAGCATAAGCCGCGATTGAACCATCTTTAGAGAAGCTTAATTGGCCCATAGAAGTGGTGCCATCTTCACTGAAAAGGTTAGGATCTAAAAAGACTTCCGCTTCCCCATTCTCTTTTTGACGATAAACAACATATTGATTTTGCAAACCATCATTTTTGTAAAAGTAGGTGTAATCACCTTCTTTAAATGGTGCACCTACTTTTTCATAGTTCCATAATTCTGATAAACGCGTTTTTAGCTTTTCGCGGTAAGGGATTTGCGCTAAATAATCAAAGGTGACTTTATTTTCAGCTTTTACCCAAGCCTCCGTTTCTGCGCTGCGATCATCTTCTAACCAGCGATAGGGATCAGCAACATCGCTACCAAAGTAGTTATCAACCACATTACCTTGTTTAGTGTCAGGGTAAGTGATATTTATCGCTTGTTGTTTTGCTTGTGTAACTTTGTTTGCTGCTTGTTCTGAGTTGTTACCTGAGCAAGCCGCTAATAGTGCTGTGGCCAATACACTGGATAATAAAATTATCTTGTTATTCATTGTGACTCTCTTAATTGAATATATTATTTTAATAAAAGTTTACAATTATTTTACATTTTTAGATGAAGCAGTGTAGCAGAAATGCGTAAGATAAGACTATGGCTCATGCCATTGAGTAATGGCATGATTGGCAGTATTTTGTTACAGAATATGACTAATTATAGTGATTTCTCTGCTCAGGCAAGTCGCTGTGGTATTGCACAAATTCAACTTCATAGCCGTTAGGGTCAATAAAGTAAACATTGCTACGATATTCATCCTCAGCGCCTTCTTTATCTATGGGGAACCCAGCATGTGCTAAACGGTCAATCACGCCTTGTAGATCCGTGGTAACAAAAGCAAAATGCGCGAGACCCACTTGATGACCAGCTAAATTTCTGTTTTCTCCAACACCATCGTCATTAAAAGCTAGGTATTGATAATCATCTCCAAAGTGTATCCAGTTTCTGGGTTTGCCATACCACTCACTTTTACCGCCGCCACGCACAGTCCAATGAGGAAAAGCGGCTTGGTAAAAAGTAAGTGTTTGCTCAATATCGCTTACCACTAAGTTGATATGTTCTAAAGTAATCATAATGTTCTCCAGTTGAGTTTAATTTTACATACCATATGAATATAGTTTTTCATTTTCATAGGCTTGAGCTAATAAGTTAGCTCGCATTGTTTTTAATACCTTACTGTAATTATTCAAAGTGTGTAGGCTGTAGCCTATGCGATGACGTATATGCTTATCACGTTCAGGCAGTATTGATGCGTCATTGTTTTGAACATTAAGCACCTCATCAACATTTCTAATAACAAGATGATCTGGTATCGCAACTAATTTATTGTTTTTAAAAGCGTTCATTCGTAATTCAGCTATCGGGTAAACACCGCTGATGCCACTAGAAATCGCCACTAATAGCACTGGTTTGTGGGCTGTATGTTGACTGGAACACATTAATAAAAAATTTTTTAATAATGGAGAAGCCATGCCACTCCATTCAGGGGTAATAACAATTAAGGCATCTGCATCACTTAAATATTGATTGATCATCCCCCAGTCACTTGTTTCTGCTTGCTTACTTTCTAATGTTCCATCCCATAAGGGTAGTTGATATTGGCATAACTCCAAATGTACTATTTTTTCATAACCTTTTGAAATTTCAGTCATATAGTTAGCCACCTTGCTGCTTTGCGATGCCTTTCTCTGACTTGCACTAATAATTAATAAATTCATATTCCCTCCCTTTTATGTAAATAAAAATATTTATTTAATGTTAAGTAAAGTAAACTCTTTATTTAATGTTGTCAATGGAAAATGAAAAATAAAATAAATTTAAAAGTTTACATAATGCTGTTTTGGGCGATAATGACGGTATAAGCTACCAAGGAGTTGCTATGAAAACTCATGATAAAATTATTGAATTATTAAAGACTCAGGGACCATTAACCGCAAAAGTGCTAGCGAGTGAGTTGGGCTTAACTACTATGGGTATTCGTCAGCATATGCTGGCGCTTGAAGAGTCAGAAGAAGTCACCTTTAAAGATGAAAAAGCACCTAGAGGTAGACCGACGCGATATTGGTCATTAACAGAAAAAACTAACAGTCATTTTGCTGATCGTCATGATGAATTAACTGTACAGCTGCTCGATTCTGTTATTGCCGTATTTGGTGATGATGGTTTAGAGAAGCTCATTACTAATAGAGAAGAATCCTCCATGAGGCTATATCGACTGGCCTTGGCAGACAGGTATGGCACTTTAGAAAAGCTTGCTACATTGGCTAAGCTGCGTAACGATGAAGGTTACATGGCTACCGTAGTTCAAGAAGATGAGTTTTTTTGGTTATATGAAAATCATTGTCCGATTTGTGCGGCTGCAACTAAATGTCAAAACTTTTGTCGAAGTGAATTACAAATGTTTCAGAGCTTGCTTGCCGATGTGGCAGTAGTGACAAGAGAGGAACATATTGTTGAGGGTGCAAGGCGTTGTGCTTATAGAGTGATACCCCTTTAGACTTTATTACTTACAAAATAATATCCTTTTAAATTATTAGTTAAGCGATACTAGGGGCTGTTGAACTTTCGAGATTGTTTTTGCAGCGTTTTGTTGGGTATTTATACAAGGTAGAGCCTTTGTAATGTGGTTGTTCCACATAAAAAGGTGATAACGCCGTAAAAACGACCAACAAACGCTGTCCGAAGGATTCGGCTAAAAACGTTTTACTCTTTGTTGAGTAGTATTTGCTTAGAATGACTAGGCTACACACTACTCGCCGCGA
>JAPHTO010000022.1 GCA_026196955.1 Colwellia sp.
ACTTAGAAAGGCTTCATACAGCTAACGGTGATCTGGCACCAGTAGAATATGAGCAAAGTTCCTTGAAAAAAGTGTCCTGATTTAGTTGTGCAGAACAATAGGCTAAATAAAGAAAGAAGGGTTTATCAGCAGAGCGTTCAATAAAGTGAACTGCTTCATGCGTAAACATTTCTGTTAGGTAACCGTTTGTATTTTGTATGGGAGGCTCAGCAGAAAAGTTGCGATATATAGGTGTTTGCCATTTTTTCACCTGTTTTTTATCCGCTCTAACTTCACTGGCTTCGGAATAGTCATAGTCATGCGAGCCGCCAAGAAAACCATAGTAAAAATCAGCTCCTCGTTTTACTGGGTGACCATCGGTTGAGCCAAGGTGCCACTTTCCAACAACACCGGTTTGGTAACCTTGAGCTTTCATCATTTCCATAAACGTAGGCTGTGTTTCGGCTACTTTTGCCTTTTGGCCGTTGCCATAATAACCAAATTTCTGTTGGTAAACACCTGTAACCAGTCCTGCGCGTGATGGGCCACATACTGAAGCAGATACATAAGCTTGAGAAAACTGTGTTCCTTGTTGAGCTAGTTTATCTATATTAGGGGTGCGGATATCGGCATAGCCGTGGTAGCCGACATCTCCCCAACCCTGATCGTCTGAGTATATTACGATGACATTGGGTTTACTGCTTTTGCGGGCTTGATGCATGGATTCTTTAGCAGAGCCGATTGTCGTAGTGAATAACAACATTATAACGAGTATTCTAAGCATCTTTATCTCTTTGTAGGTCAGTGGGTTAAAATTGTTCGTGTATAGCAATTGCGAGGAACTGTTTATAAAGAGCTTATAAAATGATAAACCCACAATGCTATTCTGACAGAGATTTAAGCAAATATTCTAAAGTCAGTGGTTGTTTATTTTGTGGCGTTAAGTATTGTGAAAACTGGCTAAAATTAACATTATCCCAGTGTGGACTTTGGCTTAACGGCAGGTATGACTTTACATTTTCTTTCGTTATAATGCTAAAAGGGTAAAGTTTTTGTTCACTGTTTGAAAAGCTATTTATGCCATGGTGGTGATCAAAAGCCTTGATTAACGCCATTGTTGCTTGCATAAAGTGACCGCCAGCAGTTGCTGTCAATCCATTGTTATTAATTGAGCTAATAGCATCTGGTAAGCCTCCAATGCCGCCAATTACCATTTTATTTGGATGTTTTTTTATCGTATTGCTTTCTAATAAGGCTAGAGCTATAAGATCGGAGGCTACCCAAAGTATATTGGTGTGCGGGTGACGAGCTAATAGGGAGGAAACTTTATTGACGGCAATTTGAGGACTCCATTTAACGTGCACAACTTGGTTTAAACTCTCCGCTTGAAGTTGGCTGTTGAATAAGCCTTTCTCTCTTTTTTTAGATAACGCAGCATGATTTCCGCTGATGGCAATTAGACTGGCTGCTTCGTTGAGTCTTCGTTTGTTTTCCTTTATTAATGCGTTCGCTAATATTGTACCTGCTTGTACATCATCAAAATAAACGCCACCAAGCCAGAATTTATACTTTACGCCAGGCTTACCAATGGCAAGCGCTTCTTTGGCTCCAATGTTATTCTCCAGACAAATAAATGGGACTTTTAAACTTTCAAGCTTGCTAAACTGACGCGTTGTGATGCCTTGCTGAGGATGAAAAATAATATAATCGGCACCGTTAGTCTTTTTATTTAATGATTTGATTGTCTCTAGGTATGCAAATCGATGAGAGCCACCATAAATAATGGTTAAGTCAACATTAAGGTTTTTTGCTGCCGCCTGCACCAAGTTGGTTGTTAATTTCCAAAGCGGAAATTCAGCATAATGTGCTGGAATAGGGTAAATTAATACTACTTTCATTACCTGTTCAGACTTAGGTGTAGAGGCCAATGTAGCGAAAGGTGCGATACAGCACAAAAAAATAAAGCTACAAATCCACTTACTTATGCCGGATTTTATATGTTTTAAATATTCGATATGCTTAAAGGCAAAGTTAGAAATCACATTGGTATCCATTTTTAAATGGTAGCGGAGTGAGCTATTAATCTCACTCAATTTTAATCAAAGGCGATTTTTCTGATACACCATTTTCATTAAACGCTTCGATAGAAAAATAATAGCTTTGTCCTATATTTAACGAACGAATGTCCTTTTCTGTCGGTTGATCTGCCCATATTTGATACGTATGGTAAAGTTTATCTTCAGCTATACCCCAATTGATATTATAGCCAGTAATACTATTACTGCTAGTCGTACCCGATGGCTGTTGCCATGAAACTTTAGCGTTGCGTTGATCGAAAGGATCTCGTTTGACAGTCATGTTTGCAGGCACATTTGGTTTATCACCACTGCCTAGACCAAAGACCCGTATTTCACTAAGCGCTAGGTGTTTGGTTGCCACATGGATATTTTCAAAACGTACATAGCGTGCTTGTGTAGGCGCGGTTAATTCTATGTAGGGGTTTGAGCGGTTCTCTCTTTTTGCTAAATTATTACCGACTTCATGCCAGTTTTTATTATCATCAGATACAGATACTTTATAATGTGTGTAAACCTCTTGTTGATATTTTTCTAAGCCACCAGCTTTGGGTAATGGTGGAGCTAGCGCGGTATTAGTTACCCTATAATCTGCGTAGTTTAATTGAATTGCTTTAATATCAAATGATGCTTGTAAATCAATAACTATAGCCTGATCAGCATTGTTATTTTCAGCCACCCAAAATGTTTGCGGATTTTCATCTGTGACTTTGTCTGAAGAATATTGCGGACTTAAATGGCTAGTACTCCAACTCGGTTTTTTATAAGAAAGTAGCATCCAACCAGTGAATAGCTCGTCAGAATTTTGCCATTTTTTTGAGGGTGAGTGGTGCGGGAAGTCAGCAAAGCGACTACTAGAATACATATTGCCATCTTTATCAAATCCTGCTGGGATCATACTAATACGACGTTCAAATACCCAGTTAACACCAACCCAACTGGTGCCAGTATGCCAGTAATTTCCATATGCATCTTGAAAAGTATTGCCATGGCCCATGCCGTGGACAAAGCCGCCTGGTTTGTATGACATGGGGTTATGTTTAGCATAGCTATAAGGGCCTAAAGGAGCATCAGCGACATAAACTCCGTCAGCATAGACGTTTTCGCTAGTGCCTGGTGCTGAGTATTGCAAATAGTATTTACCATTGTTTTTGGTTAACTCTGAGCCTTCAATATAGGGATGTGTTTTTGAGGTGTGATCATGTCCAAATCGTTCCCAGCCATGCTGCTCAGGATAAAGGTTAATTATCGACTTTAGCCAGCGATCAAGTTTTAAGCTGTTATCTTTTTGTTTTTTAAGTTTCGTCCCAAAAAGTGGAAAAACATTGGAAGAACCCCAAAAAATATACCACTGGTCATTCTCATGATATAAGCCAGGATCCCATAAGTTACCATCTCCAACATTTGGAAAGCCAAGATCGTCATAGGCTATTTCAAACTTTCCGCTACTAGGATTATCACTCACATAGACACTGGTTTTAATATCTCTATTTGAGGCTAATAAATAGAGTTTGTTATTGAGTGAATAGGCAGCAGGGGCAATCATATCCTTATAATCTTCACCTGATTTTTTACTTTCAAAATAACTAACGGGCCACTTGTTTGTAGGGATAATATGTTGCCAATTAGCTAGGTCTGTAGAGTGCCAATATCCCCGTGCTGTAGTCGAGAACAGATAATAGCCTTGATGTTTACCATCCACTTGATGGTTTATTAGTACGGGATCGGCACTGCCTCTAGCCAGTAAGTTAGGCTCTTTGAAAAATTTACGTTTATCAGGTATTTCAGCATATTGGTAATCAATATCCATAGGATTGCAATAAGTGGCTGCTTTTGCAGTAAATAATGGTGCTAGCAGTAGGCAGATATACTGATATTTCATGTGGCTTTCCCTTGTGGCTTATTAGTGTAACTTTATGCTTTTATTATTTTTCTTTTATCTATTAAGAGTCTCTCTTTCTCAAAAACCTCAATTTCAAGGTGATTTTTATAAAATAATATTTGATTTGTGGATTTAGCGGGGTAAGTGCTCTTTATTAAGGAATGAAAAATAATGCCTTAACTGTTGAGGAATAAATTATCTTGAAAGATCTGCTGTTACTAAAATCCATGTGTTTATTAGCAATCATTATCTTGTTAAGTAGTGGATTCGTTGTTTTTGCTAAAGAGACTTCCAAAGCCGATGGTTTGATCGATCCTGGTATTTCAATAACAGCAGCAGAGCGCTTAATAGCAAAATCACCAAGACAAGCCGTTAAAGCAAAACCATATAGTATCCCAGTAAAACTGAATGATGGTTTATCGGTTGGTGATCTTAGTCAACAGTTTACAAGCACGGCTAGTATCACTGAGCTTGCCAGTAAAATATCTCAAGGTGAGTTCAACCATATTGATAGTTTGTTAATTAGTAAAAATGGCCAATTGGTTTTTGAACAATATTGGCAACAAGCCGCCCAAGATAAGCCGCACTTTGTTGCTTCTATTACAAAAAATATGATTTCTAATGCCATTGGCAAGGCAATTGAGCTTGGCATGATAGCCAGTGTTAATGATCCTATCATCCGTTACTTTCCCGAATTTGATCAAAGCCGTCTTGCCCAAGGTGTAGAAACCATCACCATAAGTCATTTGTTAAGTATGCGTTCAGGGTTACGATTTACAGATAACAAAATGGAAGCTAACTATCTGATGACAGATCATGTTCAGTATTTTCTTAGTCAAAGTCAGCCTGTTTCAAACAATAAACAATTTAAATACCAGCATAGCGACCCAGAAATATTAGCCCACTTAATTCATAAAGTTTCAGGACAGCAGCCTGAGCAATTTTTACTAGAGCATTATTTTAAGCCACTTGGTATTAGTAACTTTACTTGGCAAAAATCTAGTTGCGGTATTTCACAAGGCGCGGCGGGTATGGCATTCACATCAAGAGATATGCTTAAAATTGGACTAACCATGAATAACCAAGGAAAGTTTAACAATAAGCAAGTGCTATCTAGCCAATGGTTAAGGGAAGCAATCATACCCAGAACCCAAAGAGCTAATTACGGTTACTTTTGGTGGCTCGATACTATCGATGTTGATGGTGAAAACCTTGCAAATATTACTGCCCGCGGTGCTAGGGGGCAGTTTATATATATGGTACCTAAACATGATTTAGTGGTGGTAGTAACGAGTAATAACGAAGGTATGAAACGGCGAGTACCATTAAGTTTTATTCCTGAATATATTGTTTCATCGACAGTGAATAAAAGAATGCCAATAAAGAGCTATTAAAATGAAACTCTTAAAATGTTGCCTGCTGAGAGTGAGTTTTGTGATCAGCTACCCTAATGCAGTACATGGATTTTTTAATGGTAAAACCTACCGTAAAGAAACGTTAAATGAAATGCTGACATTTTTGACTTCACTGCATTGGATTTAACAACGTTAACTTTTTTTAAACCGTAATGAGAAAATAATATGAGCTTTAAACAAGATCTGATTTTTATAAAACTATTGTTACTTTTTACTCTGTTGATTTTCACTAGTCATGGGCATGCAACGTCGCTTTCAGACGATAAAATTATTCATAAGCTCTATCATGACAGTTATAAATTTTGGCAAGAAATTCGCCAACCTAATGGCGTGTATCGAGATGGTTTTCAATTAAAGAAAAAACAATCTGTTAGGGGCTCTATTGCCAATGCGGGTATGGGGTTGATGTCTTTGGCTGTCGGACATGCTCAAGGGTGGGAGCCTAATGCTGAGGCTTTAGCCATTCAAACATTAAAAACATTATCAGGACAAACGCCTGGTTTTACTCCGGCTAGAAATGATGCTGGTTGTTATATGCATTTTTTCAATGTTAATACTGGCAAGGCGATGAGTAAAGATTTTAGCCCGATAGACACCGACATCATGCTACTTGGTGCTGTTTTTATTAGTAACTATTTTTCAGAGAGCAAAGAGCTCGCACAACTCACAAAGCATTTACTCAACTCAGTGGATCAATCAAAATTTGTTGGCGATCCCAAGAAAGGCCAAATTGCACTTTCTATGAAGCAAAACGGTGAGCCGAGTGGCGCTTGGACTATTCCGTTTAACGAATATATGATCGTTGCATGGATGGCAAAAATACAAAACCCCAGCGAAAATTCCCCAGCAAGTCAGTTATGGAAAAACCACTATCAATCACCGAAAAACCTAGTAAAGGCTAAATTTGGTAAAGCAAAAATCCCTGTGCTTTCGGTGCATAGTAAACGGTATGTGTCTATGTTCAACTTTTTGTTTAATTTTTACTTTGTTCATCATTTTTCTAGCAACCCAGAATACTTACAGGCAATGAGAAATGCTGCCAAGGCAGATTATAGTTGGTGGCAAGCCCAAGGTATAAAAGGCTGGCAAGGCTATGAGTGGGGCACAGGAGCAGGTGCTACGATAACTGGTTATCATGCGGATAGAATATTTAATAAGGGGGGACGTGATAGTAACCCTTATCAAATTGTTTCACCTCATATTCTTGCGGGGTTCTCGCCAGTGGTACCGAGTGTAAAATTAGACTTGATTGATATGTATCGTGATACCTCGTCTCGAGCACTCTATTCTTTAAATGACAATACGCAAGTACTGTGGCGATATAGTCTTAAAGAGAAAAACTGGCGAGCGAAAGCGATACAAGGGGTAGATTTTTCAACTATGCTATTTGGTTTAGCGGCATTGCCTGAATTTTTAGGACCGCAATTTTTCAATCGTTACAATGACTTTAAGTAATCAATTACTGATAAGAGATTATTTTAAGAAAAACGAGTTATTTATTACGGATTACCGCTGCCAATCACTCTTTATTTATATAGGCGGCAGTTTTATTTGTAATTGGTGTTCACTAATAAAAGAAATACTGTCAGTTTCATCAATAGTAATTAAAATATTGAAATAGGATGTTACTTTGGACGCAGATCAACTTGAGAGTAATTCACTCGTGTGTGAACAAGAAACACAAGAAGAAAATAAACTCTTTATCGTAATCATAAGCTGTATCGCTGCCATAGGTGGCTTTTTATTTGGTTTCGACAGTGGTGTAATTAATGGCACGGTTGATGGTTTGAAAGTGGCATTTTCAGCCGATGATATTGGCACAGGTTTTAATGTTGCCAGTATGTTGCTTGGCTGTGCTGTAGGGGCATTTTTTGCGGGTAAATTGTCTGATATTTATGGCCGTAAAAATATTCTATTACTTTCAGCTGTATTCTTTTTGATCAGTGCTTGGGGATCAGGTGCTAGTGAAGTGTCTTTAGAGTTTGTGCTTTATAGAATACTAGGTGGTTTAGCTGTTGGAGCGGCTTCAGTAATGACTCCAGCCTACATCAGTGAAATAGCACCAGCTCGTTATCGCGGCACATTAACGTCTATTCAGCAAATAGCTATTATTCTTGGTTTATTTTCTGCTTTTATCAGTAATTACTTGTTGGCCTCTTATGCAGGAGGCTCTATGGCTAAACTATGGCTTGATATAGACGCATGGCGCTGGATGTTCTGGATTGAAATTGCACCAGCAACAATCTTCTTTGTGGGTCTATTGATGATCCCTGAAAGTCCACGTTTTTTAGTGGCTAATCAGAAGAAAAAACAAGCTCTAGCGGTATTAAGTAAGCTGTATGGTCAAGTGAGTAGTCAGAAAAAAGTCGATGAAATTGAGCAGTCACTGGCTGCTGATAAACATAAGCCAAGCTTGAGCGATCTTAAACACAAGCATACAGGTAAAATAAAAAAGGTAGTTTGGATAGGTATTGGTTTAGCCATGCTACAGCAACTTGTGGGTATTAATGTTGTTTTTTATTACGGCTCTGTACTTTGGCAGGCAGCAGGTTTCTCTGAAAGTGATGCCTTAATGATCAACATTATCAGTGGCTTTGTCAGTATTTTTGCCTGTTTAATTACCATTGTCTATATCGATAAACTTGGTCGTAAGCCTTTCTTACTATTAGGCTCTTTAGGGATGGCAATTACCTTATCAATTATGGTTTATGCTTTTGCTAATGCAGAGCAAGATATCCATGGTCAACTACAGTTAGGTGAATACGGTTTACTTGCCTTGATTGCGGCGAATGTTTATGTGTTCTTCTTTAACATGTCTTGGGGACCTGTTATGTGGGTAATGCTAGGTGAAATGTTCCCTAACCAAATTCGAGGCTCAGGTCTTGCTGTTAGTGGTCTAGCACAGTGGGGCGCAAATTTTGTCATTACCATGAGCTTTCCAGTATTACTGGCGAGTTACGGATTAGCATTTAGTTATAGTTTATATGCAGGTTTCTCCGTGGTCTCTTTTGCTTTTGTTTATTATGTTGTTCGCGAAACAAAAGGGCTTGAGTTAGAACAAATGAGTGATTAATTACTCTGTTAAGAAAAAACTGGGTTTTAGGTTAAATTTATTAATTTAAAACCCTTTTAAAAATAAGTAGTTATTGAGATGATATCAATTATTTTAAATAAAATTGAAAATAATTGAAAAATCATTGTGGATTTGCTGAGGTGCTGACTCTTTATTATAATGGGAGTGAATTTATCATTAATGCGTGTCAAGGAAATTGCGGGTTAATTGAGCATTCATAAAGTTAAATTTAGGTGATTAATAGTGTCAGAAAAATCAGAAAAACATACTGTACTCAATACCTTTTTATCGTGTAGAGATAGTTTGGCGCGCTATATTCTTAAAATGAGCGTCAAAAAAGAAGATGTTGATGATATTCTTCAGGAAGCTTTTATCAGGGTTTACCATGAAGATAAAAAGAAACAGATACGTTCTCCTAAAGACTACTTATTTATTGTCTCTAGAAATCTTATTTATAAAGGTTTGAGGCATCAATCGAAAGAGATTGCTACAAATATTGAAGACGACTTGCTTGGTCATGACAATAAGCAAACAGACATAGAGTTACATAATCAGCAAAAGTTTAAAGCTTTTAATGATGTGTTATCAACATTACCAGAGAAAAACCGTAGAGCAATTTTATTAAGAAAATACTATGGTTTATCACATAAAGAAATTAGTCAAAAGTTAGGTGTATCAGTGAGTTCAGTAGAAAAATATATTTCCAAGGGAATTAAGCAATGTGGAGATGTACTAATTACACAAGGGTATGGCATGGGGAGTAGTAATGCCAAAAAATCTAGTACCCAAGTTAAGGAGAACAAGATATGAACAGGCAATCCCAAGTGGTAGCGCTTCGTACCCCTGAAATTATTAATAGAGAATCTGCTGATTGGTTAGCAAAAATGGACGGCGATAATATGTCTAAAGCTGATCGAGTAGCACTGAAAGCTTGGCTAAACGAGTCTGACGAACATGTTGTTGCATTGAAAAATCACATGAGCATGTGGGATGAGATGACCGAAGTTATCAATGACTCTAGTGAATTATTTGCTGCTGAACATGTTAAGCAAGGCTATTTCTCGTGGGTAAAAGAATACTTCTCATGGAAACCAATGGTTTTAGCGATGAGCTGTATGTTTTTGTTGATTTTGTCAGGCGTTTTTATTGGCCCTCGTTGGTCAGTAGGTAATGTTGAAACAGCATTTTACGTGACTAAAGTCGGCGCTCAACAAACGTATCAATTAAGTGATGGCTCTACAGCGTTCATGAATACTGATAGCCGTATTGAAGTGGAGTTTTCTCAAGGACAACGCATCGTTAGATTACAACAAGGTGAAGTGTTGTTTGATGTTGCTCATGATAAAGCAAGACCTTTTATCGTTTACGCAGCCGGAAGTGCGGTTAGGGCGGTAGGCACTAAGTTTGTTGTTAGACTTTCGGCAGAAAATATATTAGTCACGGTAACAGAGGGCACAGTTGCCTTATCAAAGCGCGATAATACCGCACAAGAATCAGTGGTAGGCACAGGTTTAGCGAGCAATGAAAAAGCACCTATGTTACTTGATAAGGGTGAACAAGCAGAGTTTATTGTCGAAGACGCTGTGTTTGTAACTAAAGATATAGCACAGGGGCAAGTAGATGAGCAATTGTCTTGGCTTGATGGACAATTAGTCTTTAAAGAAGAGAAGCTAGGTAATGTTATTAACGAAATTAATCGTTATTTAGACAGTGATATTGTTATTCTCAACCCTGAGCTAAAAGATATACCTATTAGTGGACGATTCCAAGTCGGTGAAACCGAGGCGTTATTAGAAGCAATAGAAATAACCTTTGATATCAATGTATCAAAGAATAAAAATCAAATTTATCTATCTAAATACGGTAGCGAATAATACCGCAACTATATGAAAGCGACAAAATCATGTTTAGTTTTTGTCGCTTATGTGATGGATTACTTCAATAGACTACCAATCTAAACAACAAATATAACTTAAATAATAATTACTTTTGAGGGTTGTCCTATGGGTCAAGTTAAGCTTTTTATCGCCTGCGTTTTGTTACTATTATGTAACTGTTCATGGGCTAATAATGAAAAAACCAATGTATTACTCATTACCGCAGATGATTTAGGTTACGAAGCTGTTGGCTCGTTAACGCTAGATACAGGTCTGCCAAGTTTAACGCCGAATATTGATAAATTTGCCGCTCAAGGCTATCAATTTAAAAATGCCCATGTCAATACACCTATATGCCAACCAAGTCGTTCAATAATCGCCACAGGTCAATATGGTATTAATAGCGGTATGATGGGCTTTTTCCATATGAAAAAGCAATCACCAACAGTGATGCAAACCTTATCTGATAATGGGTATATCACAGGCGTGTTAGGCAAGGTATCTCATTCAACGCCTGATATGAAATACAAATGGGATTTTGTTCAAGATTATGCTGAATTAGGCGCAGGGCGCTCACCACAGAAATATTACAACTTCAGTAAAGAGTTTTTTGATCGCAGTAAAAAAGAAAACAAAGCTTTTTATTTGATGGTTAACTCTCATGATCCACACCGTGGTTTTCATAATCCAGAAAAACCAATGAAAAATGCAGCTGTACCTTCAGCACTATTTACCACAGAGCAAGTGATAGTCCCTAAATACTTACCAGATACAGCGCAAGTTAGAAAAGAATTGAGTCACTATTATAATTCAGTGCGCCGATTAGATGACACCTTTGCGCGAGTTATGAAAGCATTGAATGAATCGGGCTTAGCTGAAAATACGCTCGTTGTATTTCTATCAGACAATGGCTCAGCCTTTCCTTTTGCGAAAGCTAATGCCTATTTAGCGAGTACTAAAACGCCTTGGATAGTGCACTGGCCTGCAGGCAAAATAAAAACAGCGCATGTTAATAAGCATGATTTTATTTCCTCTATCGATTTCTTCCCAACCGTGCTTGATGCCTTAAATTTAGAGATTCCAAAAGCGATAGACGGTCGTTCAATACTGCCGTTGTTAAAAGGTAAAAAACAAGAAAACAGAAATGAAGTTTATACACAAATTGATTATAAAATTGGCGGTCCAGCAACACCAATGCGCTCAATTCAAGATAAACAATTTGGCTATATCTTTAATCCATGGAGTCGGGTTGGTGCGAATTATAGAAACTCTAATGAAGGTGAAATCACTAAAGCGATGAAAGCTTCTGGCGATAAAGCGCAATTAGAGCGTTTGAGAATGTTTCGTGAACGTGAAATTGAAGAATTTTATGATTTAGAAAATGATCCTAACAGTGTAAATAATTTAATTGATAACCCTGAATATAAAGCAAAAATTGACGATTATCGCAAGCGTCTTGTAAATTGGATGAATGAAAATTCTGATCCAGTATTAGCGTTATATGAGGTAAAAGATCAACCAGAAAAAATGATAAAAATGCTCAAGAAAGATTATCCAAGCAAGGCTGAACTTACACCAGAGCAACAGCGTCTAAAACGTGAAGAGAAGAAAAAGAAAAAAGGTAAAAACAAAAAGGACAAAAAAAACAGGAAAAATAAGAAAAACAAGAAAAATCATGAAAGTGAGCATGTTTAACCGCAGCTGCTCTTAATGAATTTGTTTTTAAATAGCGAAATGCTAATCTATACTTATGTGACAGGTGATTTATTTAAATAAATCACCTTATTTTTTTTACTGGTTTAAAATGATCTGATTACGTATTTATGACGAAAACTGCAGTAGTGTTTACCATAGCACTTCATATTTTACTTATTTTTCCTTTATTTCCAGTTAAGGCTGCTGATGTATCGGCCAACAAAACATTTGAATTTAACATTTCCCCAGTAAAAGCGACTCAAGCTTTAGAAGAAATTGCTAAAAAAACTGGGAAAAATCTCTTTTTTCCAGCTGAAAAACTTGCCGATATAACCTCAAATAAATTAGTAGGTACTTATACATTAGCTGAAGCGTTAGTTATCATTTTAGCTGATACCAATGTTGAAGCCTCTGTCACCAAAAAAGGTGTCATTGTTGTCCATACTCGACGTAAAAAAGCCGAAGAAAATAAGAAAGAAGAAGGCTTTTGGGCATCGTTATTTTCAAGCCAAGATGATGCTCTTGAGAATGAACAAAGACGGATTGAAAGGCAAGCCAAAGATGAAGTGGAGCGAATAGCAGTAACAGGTTATCGAGAAAGCTTAAATAAGGCGTTATCTTTTAAGAAGAATGCAGACTATCAAGTTGATGTTATTTCTGCCGAAGACATTGGTAAGCTGCCGGATGTTGAAGTTGGTGACGTATTAGAGCGTATTGCTGGTGTGCAGGTAAAACGTGGTGATGATGGTGTGGTTAATGGCACCAGTATTCGTGGTTTGCCCGGTTATTTTAATCGAACCTTATATAACGATCATGTTATCAATACCTCTTTGTCTACTGAAAGATTTTTTGACTCTCAAATTATGCCTGCCGCTTTTGTTAGCCGCATCGAAGTGCAAAAAACTGCACAAGCAGATGTGATTGAAGGAGGTTTAGCTGGGGTTATCAATTTAAAAAGTATTCGTGCTTTTGATATTGGTGAAACGGCAGCTCGGCTACACCTAACGGGAACAGGCACGTCTAATGATCATAATCATAATTCGGATATCGTAGCCATTTTCTCTGATTTATACCTTAACGATACTTTAGGTATATCAACGGGGATTAATGTACTTAAATCGGATACCGAAAGTCAAAAAGGTGTGGTTTTTAATCCTGTAACTAAGCTGACGGAAGGTGAAGGTAAAGACTACGACGGCGACGGTGAGGTTGAAAATGGTGATGTTTTTTATGTTCCTCAGGCTATTAGTTACATATTAAATGAAAATTCTCGAGAACGAAATGCGGCTTTTCTTAATATTGAATGGCGGCCAACGCCTACTTTTAATGTTTTTGGTGAGGTGTTTTTTAGCGGTTACGACACACTAAATATCCGTAATAATCTTAAGTTCAGACCAAGAGCGGCAAATGAATCAACAGGTGAAGGTGCCCAAGTATCTCAGTATGAAGGTGCTTTATATCCAAATGGTGCAAGAGATTATCTTACGGTTTATCACCCCAGTAATATTTTTGCTGAGGTGCTTAATCAATATAATTATAGAGAAAGTGATATTATTGTCGCTCTTTTTGATATGGAATGGCTTCACCAGCGCTGGACATTCAACTTATCAGGCAATATTTCAAAATCTAAAACAAATCAATTTACCATTGAAGCTAAGAATCTTACCGCAAAAGATTACTTTGATATTACCTTAGATGGCACTCAATTAGACAAAGCTTGGGGTGTGTACTTTCATAACCCGGATGGTGATCCTGACTATAGTCAACGTGGCTTATTAAATGATCCTCAGGCACCATTTCGTTCACTGACTGTTAATGCTCAGCAAGTGGGTGGTGAGTATGAAAGCAATACGTGGGCAGCCGACTTTAGCGCTCAATATGAGTTTGAGCATATGGATAGTTATATCTCTGTAACGAGTTTACAACTAGGTTTGCACTATAGCGAAGATGAATCTTTAGCTAATCAACCTCGGGCTAACTTTTTTGGCGATACGGAAGGATTATTTAATGGCGCTGAAATGACATACAGTACTGTAGAGCCAGCGAGAGGGCAATGGTTTGATTATGATGCAAACCAGCCAGGAGCACCACTGGCTTGGGCTGTACCTGATATTTCAACCATGGTCACTGATTATAACTGGACAGCTGATAGTGTTAGAGCTGCTGCCATAGATGCTGAGGTATACCAGCCGGGCATACGTGATGATTTGAAAGAAGATATAGTGGCTGCTTTTATTAAATTAAATTTTGAAAATGACTCTGGATTACTGACGGGTAACTTTGGTCTCAGGTATATAAAAACTAAACAATTTGCTAGTGGCCAAGGTGGTAATATTGATGAAGGACTTGTTGACATAGGCGTTGGAGATCCCTTTGCTCCAGATTATGAATCTGTATTAACGCTGCCCGTAGAAGATTATATTACGCGGCAGAGGAGTTACCATAATTTATTGCCTAGTTTGAACTTGAGGTACAGCATTAAAGAAGATTTAATCATGCGTCTTGGTTGGAGTCGAACTATGACACGTCCTCTTAGACAAGATTTGAAAGTATTAGATAAATACGTTCAAAATAGCAATACCATTACCTCACCAGATCCAGATTTAGCAGCCTTTATTTCTGATAATATAGACGTAAGCTTCGCATGGTATTATGAAGATGAATCAGCATTGACTTTAGCGCTGTTTTATAAAGATATTGATAGTTTAGTTCAAAGCAGGAATTACCAAAGGTTACTACCTGTAACCCACTTAGAGACGGGCTTACAGCTTGATGATACCTTAGTTTCTATGGATGAAAAGTACAATGGCGATGGTGCTATCATTCAAGGCAGTACCGTTACTTTTCAACAACCTTTTACCTTTTTACCTGCTTTTTTAGCTAATACAGGTATTACCGCCAACTATACTTATATTGACAACTCTCAACCTGATTTAATCACTGATGTATCTAAAAATAATGCGTCTGTATTATTATATTATGATACTGATCATTTCGATGCTCAAATTAATTATACTTATCGCAGCGAAAGCGTGAGTAAATTATCTACGCAAATAGTACCAACAAGGTATTTCAACTCTTCTAATACATACAATGCCAGTATGAGCTACTCGCCAGTGGATTACTTTAAGGTTAGCTTAGGTATTCATAATATTACCGAACAACCAAATAGCGAATACTATGCTAATGGCATGAGTGATAACTATAGTGATTTTGGTCGGATATATTCACTAAGTCTTAGCATTAGACTTTGACAATTTTTGAGTAACTGAATAGTTTAGAGCAACTTTCGCTTCGATGATAACTTGTGAACTCATACATATCCTTTACCTAAAATAATGATGCCGCATTATTTTCTTTATTAAATTTGTCTTAAAATAAGTGTTAGTCAACTTATCGTTGGCTAAATAGATATTAAATTTATTAATATAGGTAACCTAAGTGCTCATACATACTCTAAGTTGATAATTTTTATAATTCAGTGGGTATTTCACGTTTATAGTTTGGTTATTGCAAATGAATTTAACTTACCTGTAATGAAGCAAAGGTATAGTCGCTAGGGACTGTATATGAAAAATGGCTTGTTGTTATAAGCAGAGGGGATATTAAACTTTCATAATTTAATAAATATGTTTATAGCAAAACTAAAAAAGCTCCTCAAATGAGGAGCTTTTGTTCTATTTGTTTATACGTTATAAATCGTAGTTTAACTTATATAACTTTCTTATGGTGTACCTGTAACCGTGACGTTGTCTATATGGACTCGGCTGAGGTTATCGTCTCCGTTTGTTCTAAAGCGTATTGCTAAGTAAGGTTGTTCGGCAGCTCCTGCTGGTAAAACGATAGGACCTACACTAACCCAATCAGTACCAGCAATGGCGTTGTTTGTTTCTGGCTCAATGAGTGTCCAAGTTGCGCCATCAGTTGACCATTCTGCACCGTAAATTTCATGGTCATCAGTATCATCACCAATTAAATTTAATTGTTCAAATCTTCTCTCAAAACTTATGGAAACAGAAGAAAAACCTGTACTATCAAAGTATTTAACTGCATGTGAGCCACCTTTTACTCTTAAGTATCTTCCATCAATAACAGGTGCGTTATTATTGGCTGAAATAGTGTTGATGCTAGTTTCATTAACCCAACCTGAAAGATCGGCTACTTTAGGGCCAAAAATATCGGTACTTCCGTCTATAGGAGTTACTTCAACAACATTAATTGTTGTTGCAATAGCTTTAGATAAATCTGGTGTTTGTGTCGTTTGTACACCATTTGTAACTGCAAGCTTTATTTTGTGAGCTCCTACATCTGTGACTGTTAATAACGAACTAGTCACAGCACCACTTTCTGAAACAGTAAACAGATCTGATGTATCCCCTTCGGTTTCACTATAAGTGAGAGTGTCTTGAGTACCATGACCATTATCGCCTGATAATGTAGCAGCAAATGCACGACCTACAGGCACAGCCGCAGTGTTTAACTCTGCTAAATTAAAAATTGCTTTAGTTATATTTAATGTTGCAGTACCCGTCAAACCATCAGGGTCTGAAACCTCAACAGTGAAAGTATTCACCGCAGGGGTTGTGCCATCCGCTTCAAAATTGGTTAATAAACCTGCTAGGCTACCATCAGCATTAACTGTTAACCACGCAGGGCCTGCTGTTTTACTAAACGTTAACATATCTCCATTAGTGTCTGTTGCATCATCAGCTAAACTTTGTTCAGCAAGTGAGTAATCTGATGCCTCAGCACCACCTGGTTTATATATAGTTAAGCTATTGAAAGTCGGTGCAACATTGACAATAGGTAAAGCTTCAACTTCCACGGTGAAATCTAACTCAGCAAATAAACCATTAATATCCGTTACTTTTGCGGTAAAGCTATTAGTTCCAACATCTGCAAGTGATGGTGTACCAAGAATATCGCCTGAAGCTCCATCAACTGTTAGCCATGCTGGGCCAGTTTCAATTGAATAGGTTAGGGTATCGTCAGTTGTGTCTTTTGTTGCTGATAATGACGCGCCAACTATAGGACTGTTTTCTGTTGCGCCATTATTACCAGAAATGATGAAATCAGTTGGTGCTGTACCCACTACAGTAATGGTTACTGTTTGTGCTGCGTTAGTATTTATACCATCGCTGACGATTATAGAAATATCGTGCTGACCGACATCGGCCGTGTTAGGCTTGCCAATTAATTGTGCACCATTTTGGCCTAGCCATGCTGGAAGTGCGCCATCAACGGTGAAAGTTAATGCATCGCCTTCAGTATCAGTAGCTGCTAATGTAGCGATAAAATCAACACCTTCAGTTGCGACGTTATTATCAACCGTAGGAGCACCAGGGGCATCATTTGGTGGTGGAACTTCTACAGTAAGAGTAAAGCTAGATTCTACCGTATCCATGCCATCAGTTACTGCAACAACAACAGTAGTATCACCAGCTTCTGCTTCGCTAGGCGTTCCTACAAGCGCGTAACTATTATCTTCATTTAACAGTACTTGAAGCCAATCCGTATCAGTGCCATTTAATGTACTGCTTACTAAACTAAAGATTAATGGTGTCTCACCCACATCGGTTGCTGATAATTCTGCATTAAAATCTGTGCCGGTGAATAACGTTGTAGACTCGGCGTTCAGAGCAGGGGCTGATGGTAAGCTATTGAGCACGGTATAAGTAACTGTCCTTGTAACAGAATCATCACTATCAGCAGCTTTAAAAGTGACTGTATAAGTACCAACATCACTATCTTCAAGAGGATAAGATGATAGTGTTCCTGATTGTGACAACTCAAGCCAGCTAGGCTTAGATGTGACAGTATATAAAATTACATCATCGTCAGCATCGGTTGCCTTTAATTGATCGTCCAATCTTTCTCCCACAGTGAGAGTTGTAACACTCACGGGGACTTCGTCAAAAACTGGTGCATTGTTTGAGCTTTCGTCTAAAGTACAGGCTGAAAGTAATATACTAGAACTAACAACCCCCAACTTTAACGTATTTGTTGTAAATTTCCCCGTTTGAAATATCGGCATTTTCTTATCCTTCTTTACTTATAATATGCATCTTTCAAAGTGTCAGTGATGCTTTCATATATATAAAAGCATCCAATTAAAAAGAAGTTTGAACTAAACCCTATTCGTATCACTTCAGGATTAGAGATGAATCATGAATAAACTCATTTCCACATTTAAACCTCTTACCTAATAAAGAGTGTTGATATGTAAAGATCCGTAAAGAAAATTGTTGATTTGTCTTGTTTTTGTTTTAACGCACTGTTTTTAAAAGTAAAAAATCATAGTGGCATGTTGGCTTGTTATTGAAAATGAAAAGAAATGTAAATTTTTTTTATGGATATTGACATCGCTTTACTCTTTACAAATGTGATAGGGAATTTTCTGACAATAAAAAGCTATAGCAAAATATCAAAAAAAGAACTCTCAATTGTCAATCCTATCTAGTGAAAGTAATGAATCGTTACTGATTTTAAATGATTAAGAACGGGAAAAGGAAAGGGGAATATACATGAAAAACAACAAATTTAAGCTAAGTGCGCTATCTATCATTATCGGCATGAGTGTTGGTAGTGTTTATGCGGCACAAGGCGATGCCGAGGTTGAAGTTACAAAAGCGTCAACCGCAGCTGAGAAAAAAGCACAAAGAATTAAAGAAAAAGAAGAAACTGAAGTTATTGTCGTAACGGGTATTAAGGACAGTTTGAGTCGTTCTCTTTCAAGAAAAAGACACGCTGACTTTGGTATGGACTCTATTTCTGCTGAAGATATTGGTAAATTACCTGATGTAGAAATTGGTGATGTATTAGAGCGTATTGCTGGTGTACAGGTTAACCGTGGTGACGATGGCGTTGTAAATGGTACTAACATCCGTGGTTTACCCGGTTATTTCAATCGTACATTATATAATGGCCGTGTCATTGCTACATCGCTTTCTACCGAAAGGTATTTTGACTCACAAATTATGCCAGCCGCATTTATGAGCAGTGTTGATGTACATAAAACCGCAATGGCTAATGATATTGAAGGTGGTTTAGCTGGAACTATTAACTTAAAAAGCGTTCGCGCTTTTGATGTGGGTAAACAAGCTTTTCGCTTTAAAACTACATTAAGTAATCCATCAAATGTATCTGATGTAAATACTGATGTATTAGCGATATTTTCAAATTTATACCTTGATGAAAGCCTTGGTTTTACTGTCGGTATTAACCATTTACAGTATGATACTGAAAGTCAAAAAAGCTTAAATGGTGCGCCAACTAAAAAAATTAAAGAAGCACCAGGAAAAGATTATGACGGTAACGGTATCACTGATGATGGTGTTGATGGCTATGGCAACCCAACAGGAACAGGACAAGAGTATTACGTCCCTGCTTCTATAAATTATGCCCTTGATCAAAACTACCGTGAACGTACAGCGGCTTTTGCAAATTTAGAGTGGCGTCCAACCCCTGACTTACGCTTATTTGGTGAAGTGCTTTATAGTGGTTATGACACCATCAATAATCGCTCGCAATTGCGTTTTAAACCTATTGCTAACCTATCAGAAGGCGTTGAAGGCGCACGAGTGACTCATACAGGACCTCAATATACACCTCTTGAAGGTAGTGAAGAAATAGCCTCTCGAGAATATTTAACTGCACTTCACCCAACCAATATGCATGCAGACCTGAGCAATCAATACAATGAACGTGAAAGCGATGTCGTTGTTGCATTTTTTGATGCCGAGTGGATCAAAGATCAGTGGACTTTTAAATTTGGCACTAACTTGTCACAATCTAAAACAACTCAATTCCAAGTTGAAGCAGTAAATACAACCCCTAAAAAATCACTCGATGTGCTACTTGATGGTAGTGATATCGATAATACTTGGGCTGTAACCTTTACTGACCCTGAGACAGCAACAAGCATTTTTTCAACGCCTGAAGATTATACGAATTTAAAAATCAATGGTCAGCAAGTTGGCGCTGAATATGAGAGTAATTCATGGGGGGTTGATTTTGATGCCGAGTATGAGTTTTCCTATGTTAATGACTCGATTTTTCCAACTTATGTTCAATTTGGTTTGCACTATGCTGAAGATGAGTCACTAGCCTTAAGGCCTCAAGCCATTTTAGGTACTCAGATTAGTCAACTACCAGGCTCAAGTGATATGCTTTATCGTGGTGTTTCTCCTGATACAGGAAACTGGTTTGATGGCGACTTAGATCGCGATTATGATAGCGAAATGTTTTCATGGGTTGGTCCCGATGTTGAGTCAATGATTAAAACTAATAATTGGACCCCTGAAACATTTAGAGAGGCTGCTATCGCTGAAAATAAGTATTCCCCAGGTATTCGTGATGATCTTAAAGAAGATATCGGTGCTGCATACGTTCGATTAAACTTTGAAAGTGGCTCAGGTGATTTAACGGGTAATGTTGGTTTACGCTATGTGCATACTAAGCAGTTTGTTACTGGTCAAAAAGTAAAACAAGTTGTTGATTTAGGCGAAGGAGACTTTAATGAAGAAGGTTACAACCCTAAGTACGCAGGCGTATTTTATGAAGGGTTAGTTACTGAAGAGCGTAATTATTATAATTACTTACCTAGTTTAAATTTACGTTATATGGCAACCGATGATCTAGTTTTACGTGCTGCTTGGAGTTCAACAATGACTCGTCCATTGCGTCAAGACTTAAAATTGTTAGACACAGTGGGTACTGTTGATGGTCATGCAAAAGTTACCACGCCTTCACCTGACTTAAGTGCTTTTATTTCAGAAAATGTTGATCTAAGTGCTGAGTGGTATTTTGATGAAGCTTCAGCATTAACTTTGGCATTGTTTTATAAAGATATTCAAACGTTAACTCAGACACTGGTAAGATATGAGCAAGAAGATATTTATCACGAAGACACAGGTTTAGTTGATGAAGATGTTACCGTTGCTTATCATGAAAAATCTGACTCGACTGGCTCAATTTTACAAGGGGCTACTGTCGGTTTTGAAACGCCTTTTGAGTATTTACCGTCGTTCTTAAAAGATACTGGCATGAAAGTAAACTATACCTACATAGATAATTCACGTCCTGACTTGATGAAAAACGTCTCAAAAGACAACCTTTCAGCGACTTTATATTATGATACAGCAAAGTTTGATGCACGTTTAAGTTATGCTTATCGTGGCGAAAGATCACGTAACATTGGTATTCCAAATGTACCTGATCTATGGATTAGACCTTCAAGTACATTAAATGCTAGTTTTAGCTACAAACCTGTTAAGTACTTAAATATTAACTTGGGCATTTCTAATATTACTGACCAACCGAATAGAGAATACTACCTTAATGGTATGACTAAGTTGATCAGTGATTCTGGCCGTACAGTATCGTTGTCTTTAACCGGTCGTCTTTAATGTTGCTTGAAATTATTTAGTTGTTTTTGCTTGCTAGATATAAGGGTAAAGCAAACTCATTCGCTAAATAAGTTTATATCAAACGGCTAGTCATTTAGGTGACTGGCCGTTTTTATTTAAGTTGCTTTAATTGGGAATATTTTAATGAACACATTTAAGACTCTATTTGTTTGTCTACTCCTTATTGCTTGCCTTGAAACTCAGGCAGCAGAACAAGCTAGTGTGCAAACTAAGCCAAACATTATTTTAATACTTGCCGATGATCTCGGTTATGCCGGTTTAAGTAGTTTTGGTGGTGAAGGAATTGCCACTCCTGAGTTAGATAAGCTAGCTGCAGAGGGGGTAAAACTCACTAACTTTTATGCTAATAGTACCGTATGTTCACCAACACGCACCGCGTTAATGTCAGGCCGGTATCAGCAAAGAGTTGGCTTAGATCATATCTACTTTCATTGTGAGATGGATAAAGGCTTTGATGCTAATACTAACCCGTCGATGGCAAAAATATTAAAAAATGCTGGTTACAGTACCGGTGTTTTCGGTAAATGGCATCTTGGCTCAGGGGAAAACTATCAGCCTAAATCTCATGGCTTTGATGAATTCACTGGTTTTTTAGACGGCAATATCGACTTTATTTCAAAACACAATACTGAAAGTGAAGTGGACTGGTGGAAGCATCATAAACCCAGTGATGAAAAAGGTTATGTTACTGACTTGCTTAATGATGCTGTGGTCGAGTTTATCGACAAAGAGCACGATAAGCCTTTTTTTATTTATTTACCGGAAGCTGCGGTACATGTACCTATGCAGGCACCAAATGACCCACCATTAAGAACCGACGATTTTTATTCTTACAAGGTTGATAATGTTTTTCCAAAAGAGGAATACATGCGCCGTTATTCAGGCATGATATCTTCAATGGACCAAGGCGTAGGACGTATTATGGCGGCATTGAGAAAGTATAATATTGAAGAGAATACCCTCATTATTTTTACTTCAGACAATGGCGGTGAAAGAGTAGGGGTTAAGCATGGTAAGGTTAATGGCAACCTACGCGGTCATAAGGTCACCATGTATGAAGGTGGTTTAAAAGTGCCAACGCTTTTTTATTGGAAAGGTAAATTACATGGCGGCCGAGTAAATGACGAAACTATGCTAACTATGGATTTATTACCAACCATTTTAGAGCTTGCTAATATTGATTATCAGGGTGATAAGCCTTTTGATGGTGTCAGTTTGGCGTCTACAGTTTTTGAGGGTACTGCTTTAACTGCGCGTGATTTATTTTGGATGCATAGAGAGCGGCTAGTTATGCGCCGTGGTGATATGAAGTTGATCCGTAGCACTCGTGGAAATGAATTATTTGACTTAGCTAGCGATCCCCGTGAACAAGTAAATTTAGCAAAGCAAGCGAAATATAAATCTTTAGTAAACACTATGGTTTTAGCTAGCAATAATTGGCAGAAAAATATTGCCACTGGATTTCCTGCAACTAGAACAATAGGTGAGCCGGTTAAAACGGTATGGCCATGTAAACGTGACTTGAAACAATTTAACCAAGGTAAAAAGTACCGTTGGAAAAATGGTGTAGGTGTTGTTGAATAAATGCTGTATGGTTTATTAAAACGTTTATTATTAGAGGAAAGTAATTGATAATTATATGAAATAGCTAACCTTTCTGTAACAGGAGTACTAGTTCATATAGGCTAATAATATCAATATATGAATAGTTTTGCTGTTAAGTTACACAGTCCGTAATCAGGCTTATTAAATAATTTATAAGTTTGATTACGGATTTTTGCTGTTAACCGCTCTTTATTAATATGTATTTAAAAAAGAACCGGTTCAAAATGAAAAAAAAATTACTCCCCTTTATTATCTCTTGTGCCTTAGCTAGCTCGTTTACTAGTTCAATAAGTTCGGCACAGCCTCTTGCTAATGAAAACACTGCTTCTACCGCAGTAACTGAGGGTATCTGGAAAGATGATACTCAAAAAATGGATGCTTTCATCAGTGAATTAATCGCTAAAATGACCTTGAAAGAAAAAATAGGTCAGCTTGATTTACAAGCAGGAAATGGTGTCTTAACAGGGGCTTACCGTAATAAAAACTATGTTAAACAAATTAAAGCTGGCCATGTTGGCGCAATCTTTAATACCCTTGGCGCAGATCGTACACGTGCTTTACAAAAAATTGCTGTTGAAGAAACTCGCCTAGGTATCCCACTATTATTTGGCTATGACGTCATTCATGGACACAAAACCATTTTCCCAATTTCCTTAGGTGAAGCAGCATCTTGGGATTTAGAAGCGATTGAGAAAAGTGCGCGTGTGTCAGCAAAAGAAGCTGCTGCAGAAGGTTTGCACTGGACCTTTGCTCCTATGGTAGATGTTTCTCGTGATCCTCGCTGGGGACGCATTTCAGAAGGTGCTGGTGAAGATGTTTATTTAGGCACACAAGTAGCATTGGCTCGTGTCCAAGGCTTCCAAGGTGATGACTTATCTGAACACGATACCATCATGGCAACAGCAAAACATTTTGCCGCTTATGGCGCTGCTGAAGGTGGTCGAGACTATAACTCAACCGATATGTCTGAGCGCACTTTGCGTACGACTTATTTACCTCCATTTAAAGCGTTAGTCGATAGTGGTGTAGCAACCTTCATGACAGCTTTTAATGATTTAAATGGCGTGCCAGCAACGGGAAGTGAATATTTGCTCAATGAAATTTTAAGAGATGAATGGGGCTTTGAGGGGTTTGTGGTAACGGATTATACCGCCGTAGAAGAACTCGTTGATCATGGTTTTGCTAAAGATAGCAAGCATGCTGCGGAACTTGCGCTTAATGCGGGTGCCGATATGGATATGGTCGGTCAAAATTACTTTAAGCACCTAGAAGCGTCGGTAAAAGAAGGCAAGGTGACTGAAGCGACTATCGATAAATCAGTAAGACGTATTTTAGAAATGAAGTATCGTTTGGGCTTATTTGAAGACCCTTACCGCTACTCAGATATGAAGCGCCAGAAAGCTGAAATACTAAGCAAAGAGAACTTGCTTGCCGCACAAGATGTTGCACGAAAATCTATGGTTTTGCTTAAAAACAAAGATCAAACACTGCCACTTTCCTCTAAGCTTGAATCAATTGCTTTGATTGGCCCTTTAGCTAATAGCAAAACTGACATGATAGGCTCATGGGCAGGTGCGGGTGATAGGAAGACACAACCTGTCACTGTGCTTGAAGGTTTAAAAGCTAAATTAGGCGGTAAGGTTAAAATTAACTTTGCCAAAGGTGCTAGCTATAACTACAAAGGCAATACTAACAAAGGTTTTGGCGCTGCCATGGTTGCGGCAAAAAAATCGGACGTTATTGTAGTTGCTATGGGCGAAAGTCAAAAAATGACTGGTGAAGCCTCAAGTCGTACTTCGTTAACCTTACCGGGTAACCAATTAGCTTTATTACGCGAATTGAAAAAGCTTAAAAAGCCAATTGTTATGGTGTTAATGAATGGTCGCCCGTTAAATCTTAACTGGGCTGATGCCAATGTTGATGCCATTTTAGAAACTTGGTATTCAGGTACTATGGCAGGCCATGCCATTGCTGATGTTTTAGTGGGTGACTATAACCCTTCTGGTAAGCTACCTATGTCTTTTCCGCGTAATGTTGGTCAAATTCCGGTTTACCACAGCATGAAAAATACGGGTCGTCCTTTTAGTGAAGATCTAACAGGGGGCGCAAGAAACTACAGCTCTCGCTATGAAAACCTTCCTAACACGCCTTTATATGCTTTTGGTTATGGTTTGAGTTACACCACGTTTGAGTATGGTGATATCAAACTATCGAGCAACACAATGACAGTTGACGGTTCAATTGAAGCGTCAGTCAAAGTGACTAATACGGGTGATTATGATGGTGAAGAAGTCGTACAACTTTACATTCAAGATCTTGTTGGCTCAGTGACTAGACCGGTAAAAGAGCTTAAGGGCTTTCAAAAGCTAATGTTCAAAAAAGGTGAAAGTAAAACCGTTAAGTTCACCATTACCGAAGCGGATCTAGCGTTCTATCGTAAAGACATGAGCTTTGGTGCTGAAGAAGGCGAGTTCAAGTTATTTATTGGTACTGCTTCAGATAATAACCAAGAAAAATCGTTTAGCTTAGTGGAAAAATAAATGATGAATAAAATTATTTTCATCATATTGTCATCGTTATTTGCTGCTTTGCCAGCAAATAGCGCTGACAAGGCTAAGCCTAACATTATTGTTATTTTGGCAGATGACTTAGGTTATGCCGATGTAGGCTATCACGGCGAAAAAGATATTGGTGTGGTAACACCAAACATAGATCGTTTAGCTAAAAATGGCAGTTACTTTAGTACGGGTTATGCTATGGCGCCAGTTTGTGGCCCCTCTCGGGCTGCTTTACTAACAGGTCGTTATCAAAATCGCTTTGGCTTTGAGGATAACCCAGGTGGACCATTTAGACAAAATGCGAAAGTGAAACCTGGTATTCCTAAATCAGAAGTGAATTTAGGTGAGCAGTTACAAGCGCTTGGCTATGTTACCGCTTGGATTGGTAAAGATCACCAAGGAAGAGAGGAAGAGTTTCATCCTAATAACCGCGGTTTTAATCGTTTCTTTGGCTTCATTAATGGCGCAACTAGCTATTATGCAAGTAAGAGCAAAGAGCAAGGTTTACAAAAAGATAAAAAACTCATTACTGAGTCTGAATACTTAACCGATGCCTTTGGTCGCGAAGCAGTCTCTTTTATTAAAGATAATGCTAAATCGCCATTTTTTCTTTATTTACCGTTTAATGCCGTACACGGCCCATTAGAAGCTAAACCGGAAGATTTACAAAAATTTTTTCATATTAAAGAAAAGAAGCGACGCACTATGCTTGCGATGAATTACGCCATGGATAGAAGCATTGGTCTAGTTTATGACACCTTGGATGAGCTACAGCTACTTGAAAATACTTTAATTGTTTTTTACAGCGATAATGGTGGAAAACCTATTAATCGTAAAGGCGGTGGCAATGCTTCACTAAATATTCCTTTAAAAGGTGCCAAAGGCACTCTACTTGAAGGAGGCATTCGTGTGCCGTTTTTAATGCACTGGCCAAAAAAAATAGCACAAGATAATCGCCTTGATTTCCCTGTTGCGGCTATAGATATATTCCCAACCGTACTTGCTGCCACAGGTGAAAATGTTCAACCTGTCAATAAACTTGATGGTGTGAATTTATTGCCATATTTGACCGAAGAACATAAAAAACCAGCCGCTAGAAACTTATATTGGCGTTTTTTATATCAATGGGCAATTCGTGATCAAGACTGGAAGTTAGTGAAATTAAAAGGAGCGAAGAAACCTGAACTTTATAACTTATCCAATGATATGTCTGAGCAACATAATGTTGCCGAAAAATTTCCCCTGATAGCGCAAAGTCTGGCCAGACAATATAACGCTTGGTCTTCGAGCATGATGAAGCCTCAATGGAGCTGGCAAGCACGTTTTGGTGGTGAATATAAAGTGAAAACGACTAACAAGAAAGCAAATAAAAAAACGGCGAAATAATTGAAGTACAGCTTTACTGTAAAGCTTGATTTTAAAGGAAACAAAATGAAAAAAAACATCTTAAAAACACTGGTTGCTTTGTGCGTATTAAGTGCAACTAACCAAGTTGTCGCTGCCGACAATACTGGTAGCAGTGAAACAGAGCAACGACCCAATATTCTATTTATCATGTCTGATGATCATGCTTTTCAAGCCTTGAGTGCTTACGGTCATCCGGTATCAAAATTAGCGCCGACACCTAACCTTGATCGTATTGCTAAAAATGGTATGCGCTTTAACAAAGGTTTTGTTACTAACTCATTATGTGGTCCAAGCCGTGCAGCCATGCTAACCGGTAAATTTGGTCACAAAAATGGTTATTCATACAATGGTCAAACATTTGATGGTAGCCAGCAAACTTGGCCGAAAATGCTTAAAGAAGCAGGTTATACCACAGCCGTTATTGGAAAATGGCATATTGGCAAAAAGCCAACAGGTCTTAACTTTGATTTTTGGAAAATTCTAAATGACCAAGGCGAATACTACAATCCTGATTTTATTACTAAAGAAGGCGTTGAGAAAAAAGTACCTGGTTATGCAACTGACTTAGTTACTGATTACAGTCTACAGTGGCTGGATAAGCAACGTGATAAAAGCAAACCATTTGCTTTGCTTATGCATCATAAAGCGCCACACCGTAACTGGATGCCAGCATTACGTCATTTAACTCAGTATGAAAATATTGAATTTCCAGTACCGGCTAACTACTTTGATGATTATAAAGGTCGTGTAGCCGCCGCTGAGCAAAAATTGAATATTTATCGTGATATGTATGAAGGTCATGACTTGAAAATGACTAAGTCTACCGAGTCAAACGAATTGCGTTACGACCGTTGGCCAGATCATTTTGCTCGTTTAACTAAAGAGCAAAGAGCTACTTGGGATGCTGCTTATAAAAAGCGTAATGATGATATGAATAATGCCAATTTCGATGAAAAAGAAATGGCTTTGTGGAAATATCAACGTTACATGCAAGACTACTTAGCAACCATTTCTGCCGTTGATGAAAGCATTGGTGAAGTTTTAAATTATCTAGAAGCTACTGGCTTATCAGATAATACCTTAGTGGTTTACACCTCAGATCAAGGTTTCTACTTAGGTGAACATGGTTGGTTCGATAAGCGTTTTATGTACGAAGAATCAATGCGTGCGCCTTTATTGATGCAATTTCCGGGTAAAATCCCTGCGGGCTCAGTTTCAGAAGAGTTAGTACAAAACATTGACTTTGCACCAACTTTCTTAGAATACGCTGGTGTTGATGTGCCTGAAGATATTCAAGGTGAATCGCTAACGCCAATCACGTCTGGCGAGCCAGTAGAAAATTGGCGTCAATCATTGTATTACCATTATTACGAATTTCCGGGTTTTCACTCGGTAAAACGTCACTTTGGTGTGCGAGATCAGCGCTTTAAATTAATACATTTTTATAACGATGTTGATGAGTGGGAATTCTATGACTTAGAAAAAGACCCAAGCGAGATGAATAACGCTATCAATGATCCTGAATATAAAAGTGACATTGCTCGTATGAAAGCAGAGTTAACCCGCTTGATGACACATTACGACGAGCCAGATTATGCTGAGTGGAAAGATGCTGTGCTTAAACGAGGTAATCGTTGGAAAAAAGGCGGTAAAAAAAGAAAAAAAACTAAAAACGTATCAAAAAGCTAATTAAGCAATGACAAGTAATTAAGTCGTATTTAGCAGTGACATCCTTAGAGATTTTTAAGGTTGTCACTGCTTTTTTGTTGAAACTGCTCGAGGAAGCACAATGTCAATTTCTAATACCTTACTAATATTCATTTTGATAAATACTGTACTGATCAGCAAGGTATTTGCTTCAGTATTTCCTGAAAAAGTGAATGCCCAAGCAATTGAGGGCGCAAAAAAGAGAAATATCGTCTTCATTCTCACTGACGATCATAGATATGATGCCATGGGTTTTATTGGTCATCCTTTTATGAAAACGCCTAATTTAGATACAATCGCTAAAGAAGGTGTGCATTTAAAAAATGCTTTTGTTACTACCTCGCTTTGTTCACCTAGCCGGGCGTCAATTCTAACGGGCTTATATACCCATAAGCATCGTGTTATAGATAACAATCGTCTTGAGCAAGAAGGCACGGTTTATTTTCCGCAATACTTGCAACAACAAGGTTATAACACCAGCTTTTTTGGCAAGTGGCATATGGGACGTCATAGCGATGAAAAACGTCAAGGTTTTGATCATTGGGTAAGTTTTGCTGGTCAAGGGCATTACCTGCCACCAAGCCCAGATTATACACTGAATGTAAATGGTAAGCGGGTTAAGCAAAAAGGTTATATTACCGATGAATTAACCGACTACGCCGTTGACTGGATGGAGCAGCAGAGTAAATCGGATAAACCATTTATGATGTACCTCTCACATAAAGCCGTACATGCTAACTTTACCGCAGCTGAGCGCCATAAAGGCATGTACGATGGACAAGTAAGTTTACCCGTTACTCATAAAACGTCAGATTACCAAAAGAATACCCCGCGTTGGTTAAGAGACCAGCGCAACAGCTGGCACGGTGTTGATTTTCCTTATCATAGTGAAGTGGACATTAAAAAGTACTATCAGAACTACACCGAAGCTTTTGCTGCCGTTGACGACAGTATTGGCCGTGTAAAAGCGCAATTGAAAAAAATGGGCATTTACGAAGAAACCCTTATTATTTATATGGGCGATAACGGCTTTATGTTTGGTGAGCATGGTTTGATTGATAAACGTGTTGCTTATGAAACGTCAATTCGAGTACCTATGTTAATGCAGTGCCCTGAATTATTTGAAGGAGGGCAAACTCTTGAGCAAGTAGTCGCAAATATTGATATTGGCCCAACCATCTTAGAAGCCGCAGGGGTTAAAACACCTCAGCATATGGACGGTAAAAGCTTTATAGCGCTAGCACAGAAAAAAGAAATTCAATGGCGCGATTACTTTTTGTATGTCTATTACTGGGAGAAAAACTTTCCACAGTCACCAACCGTGTTTGCCTTACGTGGCGACCGCTATAAATATATTACTTACTATGGCTTATGGGATACCGACGAATTATACGACTTAGCAAACGATCCAGGTGAAACGACTAATTTAATCGCTGAGCCTCAATATGCAGAGGTGATTAGCACCATGGAAGATCGTCTATATGAAATGCTAAACGATGCAGGTGGTATGGATATTCCTATGAACAAACCTAGTGGTGAATATCGTAACCTACGCTATCAAAAGCGTGGCGGACAAAAAGCGGCAGACTTCCCTAGCAATAATGTGGTCAAAAAGCCGGTTAATCTTAATGCTCACTAATTGACATTGAACCTATTACTGAAAAGTATTGAGTTCCCCAAAATGTAAGCCTATTTCAAAGCTTCAGCTGATGTCTATATTGGTTGAAGCTTTTTTAGTATTTGTATCTAAAAACTCTCTCTAAGTGTCAAAAAATTTTACATGTTTAAACGTTTTTAATACAACAAGTTACCAATATTTAGCGTTAAATTGCTAATAATTGTTACGGATTTGTACAGGTTAACGGCTCTTTATTAGAGTGCTCGTAAAATTATTTTGTTCAACACATCAAGATACGTAGCAAAAATGGATCTGCCTTTCAGGCAAAAAGGATATTAAAAATATAATTATAAAATTAAATACAATAGGATAGTCGCATGAACAATTTCGCTATACCCTCAAAGAAAAAACGATTAAAAGAAGTACTCTATTCCCTTTGCTTAATATCTTGTACATCAACACTTAATGCCGCAGAAGTGCCAATATTTACCGATGGTTTTGAATCTGGTGATTTTAGTGCAGGCGGTTGGACTAATATAGGTAACAATGCCAGTGTTAGATCTACGTCTGCTTATAATAACACTGCTTTTGGTGCAAGAACTCAACGCGGCGCTGATTTTGAAAAAGTGATCAATACAGCTGGCTATACTGATTTAGATATTAGCTATGTTAGAAAAACAGAATCATTATCTGGCAGTGATAATTTAGCTGTGGAGTGGTCTTATGACGGAGTTACATGGACTGTTTTAGAAACGACGCAAGCCACTGACTGGGAAGCTAAATCTTTTTCAGTACCTACCGATGCGGGTGAACAATTTCACTTACGATTTAATTTAAATTCTAACAAACATTCCAAACGTGCTCACATCGATGACGTACAAATAATTGGTCATGAAGACGTGGCAATTGTCCCTGTCGTGAATCCTGATGTTGTTACCACTGACTGGGTTTATAATAGTGCGGGTAAGGCTAGCTTAGTAGCCACAGCACAAGTTAGTGGCAGTTATGCGGTTGTTGATCGTGACAACGGCATCATTGAATTGAGTGACATTCGTCAAACTGTGCAACACACCATCACCAAAGCACAAATTCAAGCACTACTCCCCAATGCCGACCTTTCAGGTGAAAATGGTCTATGTTCGTTGGCCTTATCTCCTAGTGGTCGTCAGCTATTTATTGGTGTTTGTACAGGCGGTAGCGCCAGTGATAAAGATGCGATTCTAGCTTTTAATACCAATACTGAAGTGTTAAGTGTTTTTGATCGCTTAACCATTGCTAGTACTGCAAGTGTAAATAGCAATTACGGAATGAGCTACTTTAAAGGTGAATTGTTTGTTGGCACGGATAATGGTCTGTATCGTTATGATGCCTCTAGAAATGCCGTAGCAGATGCTATTGCCGATGCGCCTCTTTCAGCAGCTTTAGTGCCAACAGATAGCCCTGTTATTACGGGACTGACTGTCGATATGGTTGATCAAAAGCTTTATGTCAGCACGCCAAGTACGCTATATCGTGCTGATTTAACAACCACACTGTCACTCGAAAATATTGCAAGTGGTAGTGATATTAAATCCATTGCGTTTGCGCGTACTTATGGTGGTGATAACACCGGCGGTCTTTATGTTGTTGAAAATAAAGATGTGTTGGCAAGTGTTTCTAATGTACCAACAGTGAGTTTACGTGCTGGTGGCGCGGTTACTTTAAATCATTATACCGATCTTGATGCTGATGTAGCGGCTATTGCGGCAACCGCTGAAGGGCGCATGCTGCTTGGTGGTTTAACACCAAAAATGATGTCTGATAGCACAGATACTCGCATGGACTTTGATGCTTGGTTAGCAGATGAGTTAAATCAATATGTCGGGGCAATCAAAAGCTTAGTAGGCTCAGGTACTATAGCTGGCACTAATGCCTTGGTTCCTGAAGGCTTTTTAACTCGTAAAATTGTTGGCACGTCAGAATCACCAAATGACACACCAATTGCTGATAATGTTGGTTGGGCCCTATTTTTATTAATGGCTGCCGATCAAGTTAGCCCTGATGCTGATATTGAAACAGTGATGGATTTGCTTATTCAACGTCATGCAGGTTTACACCCTGATGGCTTAGGTGGTGTTAAAACCGTCGATGGTCATTTCATGCGTAACTATGTTGCAGAAGGTATTCCTAATGCAGCTAATCCGCAACCACAAGTTTATATCAGCATGAAGTTTATCCCTGCTGTCTATAAAGCAGTTGAGCTGTATCCAAATAACGCCAATTTCAAAGCGTATAAAGAATATTTACGTCAAACCATGAAACGTGCCAGCGATACTATTCGTGCAGAGCAACGTATTACTTGGGAAAATGATGATCATGGTCCTATTTTGTTAAACAACAAGATGACCAATGAAACTTGGATTTACGGTGATTTAGCTGCCGCACAAGATCCTCTAGCCACGCAAGATTATGCCGAGTATGTTTATTCGCGTACAAACATGAATTATGACGAATGGTTACTCGGTGAGCCAGTCATTCTATCTTCACATTCTGCCTTTATAATTATGGGTGGTTCGATGATATTACGTCATCATTTTGAAGATACTGATTGGAAGCAACAAAATAAGAACTATTACGGCGTAACAATGGCCGCGGGTGATGATTTAGGTGCGCCGTACTATGCCGCTTTCTCTGCGGGTAATAATCCGTTTGTTACCAGTGGTAGTTATTGGAATGACGGCCCAAGTGATCATCCAGGTGACATCATCCACTTCCCAGCGGTATTAGGTTTAGGTCAACTAGGTTGGAGTGCTCCAGTTGTAGGTGGCTATCAAGCTTACCGTGACGGTAGACGTCAAGAAATTCTAAATGGCTCAGGTGGTTTGAACTTCTCAATGCTAACCCGTTGGTCAATGCAAGATCCAAATTATGTTATGCCGTCAGTTGGTTTTGCTGATTTTTGGTTTGGCGCTATGGGCTTGATGGAAACTATTCAACCAGGTGTAATGAACACCTTACGTGATGAGTTCTATATACCTGATATGCATGAGGGGGTTTCTGCGGCCGGTAATGTTGAATTAACTTATTCTAAAATAACGCCACGTCGTATTATTGGTGTAGATGGTTTAGGTAATGAAACTTCTTATGGTTTCCAATTGTCTCCGTATGAATTCCCTGCAAATGAGAGTTTTGATAGTTATAAAGTAGTCGACCCAGAAGGTGAGTTACTTGAGTTGAACGATGTTGTTTCTGCTACTCCTCGTTTTCAAAACCCTAACTTTGAAAACGGTTTAACCAACTGGACTAAAACAGGCGATTACAAGTTTTATCAACCAACTATAAACGGCATTAGTATTAATAATACCAGTGCTGAAATTCGCACTAACCCTACCGTTACTGATACAGAGTCAAGTTTGAGCCAAACGTTAAACGTTTCAGGTGATCTTAGTAATACACGTTACAAGCTGAGAGCTAATGGCTCACTTGCTACTACGGGTGCTCCTGGACAAGGTTATATGCGCATTCAGTGGGATAATGATAACGATGCCAGTAATGGCACTATTTCAACCCACAGTAGTAATTTACTTAATGATGCTAATCAGCGAGTTGAATTTTTGATTGATGCACAAAAACCGAGTAACGCAAATTATATGCATATCGCTTTTGTTGTTGAAAAAGTAGCGGCTGTTTACCATCGCTATATCTTTGATGATTTGTCAGTAGTTCGCTTAGGGGCAGATTCGCCAATAACCAATGGTGATTTTGAAAGTGGCATGACAGGTTGGGCAGAGTCAGCAGCACAAATTAACTTGACTACCGATCCTTTAGAAGTGATTGAAGGTGCTAGCTCGCTTAAGTTCAGTATCGGTGCCGGACTTACTGGTTGGAAAAAGGCGACTAAAAACCTTGATGTAGCAAATGACCCATTAGGTACTCGCTATATATTCCGCCTTGATACTAAAGTTATTTCAATGACAGATTCTAACTTCGAAATCTTTATTGATGTTTATGATGCATCGGGCAATAAAGTTATTACCCGTAACGATATTGGCGACATTATTCCGAGCACGGACGGGGAAATAGCCTTTACTTTCCGTAAACGTCCTGGCGATGATAATTATGATATTGTTTTTCGTATGAAACGTAATAGCTCTGCATCTACAGGTACAGATGAGATTGTTATTGATAACCTCCGTTTAGACAAAGAACAACTTTTCTAAAGCTACTAAGCCCCTTGCTAAGTCATATTAGCAAGGGGTTTTTAATTACTACATTTAATTTCTCTAAAAAATAATTACTATAAAAGAGCACGTAATGAAAAATAAATTCACTCGAAGTAAAACAATAAATGTTCGAAAAAAGCCCTTAAATACCTTTATTAAACTATTACTTGGCGGCAGTATACTTGCTTCAAGTGTTGTTATAGCAGCACAGCCTAATATTCTCGTGATCAGCATGGATGATGCTTTACAAGAGCAGTTTGGTGCTTTTGGTAGTACGGTATCACCTTCGCCGACACCCACTATTGATGCTTTGGCTGCTGAAGGTGTGCGTTTTACGAATGCCCATACGGTAGCAGCAAACTGTAATCCATCCCGTAATGTGATGTTAAGTGGAACTTACCCACACCAAAATGGTGTAACTGGTTTTAAACAGGTGTGGAAATCGCCAGTGCCATTATTACCTAAAATAATGCAAGACAATGGTTATATTACTGGCTTATTTGGTAAAGATACTCATGCAACACCGTATTTTCCTTTTGATCATTGGGATAACTTAGGTGACGAAGACCTTAGTCATGATGAAGGAGAGTTTTATACTTGGGCATCGAATGCGTTTAGCCAAGCCGCAACTGCCAATAAGCCATTCTTTTATATGATTAATACGCACGACCCACATCGTAAGTTTTGGGGTATTAATAAAGATTTAGTTGTAAACGAAAGCCAAACGCCAGTACCTAGCCATATTTATGCGCTTAACGATATTGTTGTGCCTCCATCGATTCCTGCTCTTGATGAAGTCAAACTAGAAACTCAGTATTATTATTCAACCTTACGACGCGGCGATGATTTCGTTAAAGAGATGCTAACTGCGTTAGACGAGTCTGGTATGAGCGACAATACCATTGTCATTTTTTATGCCGATCACGGTTGGGCAATGCCTTTTGCAAAAACCAATATTTGGAATGCGAGTACTCGTACACCGCTTGTTGTACGCTGGCCTGATGGCGGTATTAGCAATTTAGATGCTAATGGCAATGAAATTGTTGTTGGGGGTATGGAAAAAACAGAAATGGTTTCTGTGGTTGATTTCTTGCCAACTATTTTAGAGGCTGCAGGTATTGCTATTCCTACAAATAATGAAGGTCAAAGCTTCCTGAAGTTAGCCAAAGGCGAAACGGAAAGTGTCGTAGTTGATCGCAGTAAAGTCTTTAAAACTCACTATGAAAACTCTGGTGGTCAACGTCGACCAATGCGTTCAGTGCAGTCAAGTCAGTATGACTACATTTTCAACCCTTGGTCTAACGGAACTACGGTAATGAAGTCAACAACTCAAGGTACCGCTTCTTTTAAAGCTATGGCCGAGCTTGCTAATGCAACAGGAACTGCATTAGAGCAGGAAGCCTATGCCCGTGCTCAGTTTTATGATCTTCGGGTATTAGAAGAGTTTTATGACCTTGCTGTAGATCCTTACGAACTTGATAATAAAATAGATGACGCGACTAAGGCTGCTGTTATTGCTGAGTTTAAACAGGATATGAAGGACTGGATGATTCGAACCAATGATCCTGCGATGTCTGCTTTTGTTAATATGCATGACCCGGCATTTTTGGAAAATTGGATGGAACAGCAACAAGCAGAAGCAGATAAAAATAAGCTTTATCCGCAGTTAAAGAAAAATGCTATTGACCCAACGACTTTCTTCTATCCGCATCATGATTATTACAACATTGTTGCCGGTGATAATTTGACGGTATCAGTAGCAGAGGGGCTTACTTCTAACGATTATGATGCCGTTGGCGCAACGGGTATGCAAGTGAGCAAGTTATCTGATCCTCTACATGGCACTTTAACATTAAATGCTAATGGTTCATTTACTTATGTACCGGATGCAAATTTTTCTGGTACAGATGAATTCAATTATCAAGTAAATTCTGTTGGCACCAGCGATAGTGGCAGCGCTAGAGTGTACATTAGTGTTGTTGGTGATAGCCAAACTGAGGTGATTTTTCATGATCTATTTAATGAGTCTAGCTTAGATAGTGAATGGTCAAATTCAGGAACGGATGGTGTTATTGAAACAATCGGTGGCGCTGCTTACAGCGGTGACTATGGCGCAAGAGTAAAAAAAGGTGCCAAGCTTGAAAGAACCTTTAGCACCTTAGGTAAGAAAGATGTTCAAGTGCATTATAGCCGTAGAACAGTAGGTTTTGAAACAGGTGAAACTTTAACTGTAGAGTGGTCTATTGACTCAGTAACTTGGAATACTTTAGAAGTTACTCAAGATACTGCATGGGATACTAAAACTTTTGTATTAGCTGATGCTGCTAATGATCAAGCTAATGTAACGTTACGTTTTAATACTAATGGTGATGCCTTGTCTAAAAAAGCTGAAATAGATAATGTTTCAGTTAAGGCTGAGGTTGAGGCAACGCAACCAAGTGTTGAGTTAGTGCTACTTGAAGATAACTTTGAATCAAATACCCTTGAAGGTTGGAGTCAAGTGTCAAGCTCAGGCACGGTTGAAGTGGCAGGTGAAGCAGGCCACTCTAGTAGCTTTGGCGCCAGAGTTAAACGGGGCGCTATTATGCAAAAAACTTTTGCCACCCAAGGCTATACTAATTTTGATATTAGCTATATTCGTCAGGCAATTGCGTTAGAGGGTAACGAGCGTTTAGATGTTGAATGGTCTGATGATGGTAGTACGTGGCATTTAATCGAGTCAGTTAACACAACCTCGACTGATATTAATGGCGATGAAACATTTAGCACCAATCCCGTGAGTAATATCAGTGTCCGTTTTGCTGTTTACTCTAATAAGAATGTTGAGAAGGCCTTGATTGATAACATTCTAATAAAAGGGGTGCCAGCAAACTAATCGCTTGATTATCAAGTCATAATGAGCAGCACTGATAAGATATTTGTCGAGTGCTGCTTTTTAGTTTTTTCTATCCTGAAATTCAAAATATCCATCCTTTCAATATATATCAAGCTTGCCATTGTGGTTTTTTCTCCGTTATAGCTCTTTAACTGTAGAAGTAAAATTTAAATCACTTTTTAATATTTTTGCTGAGCTCGTAACAAAGTTCTCAAGTTAATTCACTATATTGAGCAATGGATGTCAGATGAAGTTTAAACGCTTAACAAGAAAAGTATCCCAATCAGTAAAGTTTTTGTTACTTTCAATAACCTTACCTGTAGCTGCAAGTAATATTTATATTGCTGATCAATACTTTGAAGAGGAAAAATATCAACCGGCAATGGTTGAATACCTATTAGAAGCTGAGCAAGGTAGTGCTAGAGCTTATTATCAATTAGGCGCAATGTATTATCTTGGTTTAGGTACAGACAAAAATATTAAACAAGCACTGATGTGGTTTTCACTGGCGAGTGAACATTATTATGGTAATGCGAAGGAGATTATTGTTAGGTTACATAGTGAGTTGTTGCCTGAAGATGTTACCGATATTAATATCTCGGTTCAAGAATTTCTCGCAAAACTTGCGCTAAAATCCGAACAGTATCGTTATATTCCACAGATCAACAATGAAGTTTTAGTGAATAAAATAAGTTTCGTTACCCAAGATGATCCTGATGTTTTGTATCACTCACTTGCTCAAGCTGATCTTGATGGCTTAGATTTTAGTTTTGAAAGTGATGCCGACTTTTCAGAAGAAGAGAACTATCAAGAGCAGCTTGAAGATCCTACCAAAAATAAGCCGTATTTTTTAGTGGTTGATTACGAAATAGCCCCTGACGGCTCAGCGCGAGATTTTACCACAGTACAAACTATGGGCAGCGTTACTAAAGCTATGGCGGAGTTGCCAGGTAGTCATTTATTACAACCTGTGTTTAACGCAAGCAAGGCGAGCTTTGTTCATCGCTCATATTTAGGCATAGCTGCTTATGATGTATTTAAAATTAAGCAAGAATTCTCAGATATCTATCATAAAATTAAGCGCTTAGTTTCGCCATTGAAAGGTAATGTGGAGCCGAAAGCCCAGTATCAATATGCCATGGTGCTCATGAGCTTTAACTGGATGCATCGAGAAGCAGGCGAAGTTGATGGTTTATTAAAGAGCGCCGCGGAATCTGGTTATGCATTAGCCCAATATGAATATGGCCTTAAACTTTATCGTGAACAGCAAGATCCAAAACAAGCACTTTATTGGTTAACTCAAGCCGGAAAACAAGGCTTGCTTAAAGCCGAATATCGCCTAGGGCGCTTGTTACTGGAGAGCCCTTGGGTAATTCGTGATGAAAAAAAGGCTCTATATTGGTTAGAGAAAGCGGCGAAAAAAAATCATTTAATTGCTATGCGTAAAGTGGCTGAAGTAAAACTATTAGCTCAAGATAAAGGATTACATGATGTTAACGGTGCTATGAATTATTTAGCATTACTTGAAGAAAATCAAACAGATAATCCTGATTATAATTACTTGCAAGCGATCGCTTATACCTCGATAAAGCCACGACAACTTTCAACGGCAGTTTCCTATATAAGAGATGCAATTAAGTTAGGTGAAAACTACAACTGGGATGTTGCACCTTGGCAAGCGCAATTGAAAAAGTGGACGTCAGGCGCTTCAGTAACAATTAAAGAGCTGTAGATAAGTGCATTTATTAAACAAATATAATAATAACGGTAAGGATACATATGAGAAGCAAAATTTTATTTTTAGTTTTTATTCTACTTTTTTTATCACTGAACATCTTTAGCTGTAGCCAGTGGAGACAAAGTTCCTCTCAGTTGTTTGATGTGGGCACTTCCTTTAATGTCGATTTAGGTAATAAGCATTCAGTGAAAATGATCTGGGTGCCTGAAGGCTCTTTTTTGATGGGCACCCCTGCTGGGGAGGCAGTTCGCCACAACGATGAAGATCAGCACAAGGTAAAAATCAGTCAGGGCTTTTGGTTAAGTGAATTTGAAATAACGCAAAAGCAATGGTTTGATTTTATTGGCACAACAATCCATGAGCAGCAACAAAAACAATATAAACATTGGCGACTCAGAGGTGTTGGCGATAATTTGCCCATGTATTTTATTTCTTGGGATGAGTCGATAGCTTTTACTGAAAAACTTAATCATCAATTTGCTCAGCAGTTACCGACAGGGTATAAATTTAGCTTACCCACTGAAGCACAGTGGGAATATACAGCTAAAACTTTTGCTGTTGACGATGTACCCTTAGTGGATCGTGCATGGTTTCGTGAAAACAGTAATAAGCGTGTTCACCCCGTTGGTAGTAAGCTACCGAATAAATTAGGTATTTATGATCTTAAAGGTAATTTGTCTGAGTGGTGTTACGATTGGTATGGCCCATACCCTAAACAAGCGTTAACTATAGATCCTGTAGGCCCAAGTACTGGTGAGTTAAAAGTTGTTCGAGGGGGAAGTTGGTTTGGTCCAGCGATCAACACTAAAGCCAGCACACGCTTTAAAGACCCCAAACAAAATGGTTATAGCTCATTAACACTACGTTTAGCATTAAGGCCTATTAATTAGAGCGTAATTCGAGGGGTTTATACGCCTTTCATGTATTAACTGACCTGCTGGTATTATGGCTTTTGCCGGTTTTGCACGCTTTAACTTTAAAGTAAGTTGAATGTTTTAATCGTCAAAACGGAGAAATGCATTAGGTTTATTCGTGCTTTCCTATTTTTATTGCTTATAGCTTTGTATGGCACAATCAGTGTTGCGTCTGCAAATAGCGGAGAGGGGAGAAGATTAATCATATTTGTTTAGCGACGGTTACCTTAGATTTATATTAGGATTTTTATCAATTTTACCGTGCTTATCTACACAGACAATATTCATTGCATTACAGCGAAGCACTGCTAAGGAATTGGCTTCTTGTATACAGCGCACAAACCATAGCGCATAGCCAAATTTTTGTAATGAATAAATGGTGGTTAGTTGCTCAGGCTGTAAATTATTGTAATGCTCATCAAATGTTCGTTCACCATTGCGTTGCTCATAGATGGACATATCTAGCTCAGCAGACATAAATACCTCGGTTTGTGCTTAATCGTTAAAATTTGGAAAATGATAAAAGAGGGTGTTCAGCTCAATCGTTAATATGACATTTCATTAGTAACAACCACTGAATGTTTGCTTTATTTTCATTGAAAATCTCATTGTTAGCTTTGTCGCGGAATTAGCGCGACAAAGCAGGGGACAGGTTACTTAGTCATTTTACGTCGAACGAGTAAACCTGAAAAAGCTAACAAAAATAGAGCTATACTGCTTGGCTCAGGTATTACTGAGTAGCTGCCAATCTGACCACTATGAACTGCCCATGCATCACGCGTACTTGTTTTGGCTCTTGACCATATGTTTAATGTGTCAGTGAACATGTAAGCTTTATTAGCATTAGACGTATCACTCGTGGATGTCCAAAAGGTTTGTAAACTAGTATCTCCTGCATCTTTAACTCGGGTTGTTAGTAAGGTGTCAATATCACCTCGGTTGATTAACCCATTGAATAAGCTTTTATTAGGTAGACTCCATTTTATGAAGTCAATGCCATCGAATGTTACGGTTAAAGCTAAAGCCCAATCTTTGCTGTCTTGCCAGCTTAATAAGTCATTACTGTTATCGATATACCAAGTCTTATCGGTTACATCATCATAAGCAAAGGCACCATCATCGCTGAGTATTAAGCCTGCATTGGCTTGGCTTGTTAGTACTAATGTTAAAGCTAAGATACTTGTTTTTAGTATTGTTTTTAAATTCATATTATTACCTTACTGTTTTTATATATAGGTTAAACGCCAAAAATTAAATTTTGCAAAAGGTTTGTTTTTCAATAGTTGATCGACTCCTTTATTAAATGGTAATGACTCATTAGAGAAAGCCCTGAATGAGTCATTGAATAAAAGGTTGTAAGTTGATTGACAATACAACCCCTTTAAAACGATATGCTTGGCATTAGCAAAAATTAATTTACGGTAATGCTGACATCGTCAACACGTCCTTTTCGTGCAAAAGCTGTACTGTTTGATCTAAAGCGTATACTTAGCATTGCTTGACCCGCAGCGCCAGAAGGTAAGTCGGTGTCGATATCTTCATATGTACTCGTACCAGTAATTGTTTCGATGTTAGTCCAAGTACTGCCATCTGTTGACCATTCAACGGTGAGATCTTCGCCTGCGTTATAACTAACTGCTTGACGAGAATACTTCAGATTAACAACTGTATAACCTGTGGTATCTAGAGTTGTTGTCATAGCACCTGTTTTTCTTAAGCGAGCGCCATAAGAGCCAGTTTTTACTGCTGCGGTGTTAATATCAACATTACCTTCTGTTGACCAATCGCCAGTAATCGCAGAAGTGTTGCCTCCGTATGATTCAAAGTTATCACTCAGTAAAATGGTTCCTGATGGAGCAGCAATAGTAATGGTTAAGGTTGTTGTTGTTATATTAACGCCATCGCTTGCCGTTAAATCAACATCAAAAGCACCAGCAACTGTAGGGGTACCTGAAATGGTATTAGTGCCGTCAAAGGTTAAGCCAGTCGGTAAGTTAGTGGCAGTATAGGTTATAAATGAATTATTAATTTCAACATCAGTAGAAGATATTACTGACGTAAATGCAACGCCTGTGGTTCCGCTATTTAGTGAAAGAACTGGGTCTGTTGGTGGGGTGTTAGCCGAAATAACCATTGTTACTGTGCCTGTGGTGATGTTTACCCCATCACTAACATTAACCTCAACATCAAAACTACCTACAGACGTTGGTGTTCCTGCAATTGTTCTGTTATCAGGGCCGGTATCTATCAAGGCTAAACCCGGTGGTAAGCCTGTTGCAGCGTAGGTTAATAGTGAGTTAGCAAAATCAATATCATTTGATGATAAGGTTCTGCTGTAGGCAATACCCACGACACCTGTGTTTACGTTAAGAGTGGCGGCTGTTGGCGGTGTATTAACATCAATGGTCATGGTTATTGTTGCTTGTGTAACATCGGTGCCATCATTGGCTGTAACGATCACATCAAATGAACCGTCAACGCTTGGTGTGCCTGAAATGGTCTCAATATTGTCAAAAGTTAACCCTGCAGGTAAACCTGTAACCGTGTAAGTTAAGCTATCGGCGTCAAGATCTGATGCGGATACGGTTTCGCTAAAGGCAAAACCAACCTTACCTGTATCACCTGAAAGAGTTGGTGATGTTGGTGCATTGTTAGCAGCAGCAATGACAATAGTAAAAGCGGTATTAGCGGTTAAACCCCCTTCGTCCGTCACAGTCACGGTAACACTGGTTGTGCCCGCAGCAGTTGGTGTACCTGAAATGGTGTTACCAGATAAAGTTAAGCCAGCAGGTAACGCTGTGGTGGTGAAGGTTAAATCAGCCGCATTGGTTTCAGTATCTGTCGCAGAAAGTGTCGCGCTAAAAGCGCTAGCAACAGTACCAGCCGTATTTGACATGGCGATACCTGATGGGGCGGTATTGGCAGCAGCAATGACAATAGTAAAAGTGGTATTAGCGGTTAAACCCCCTTCATCCGTCACCGTTACGCTAACACTGGTTGAACCCGCAGCAGTTGGTGTACCTGATATAGTGTTACCAGATAGGGTTAAGCCAGCAGGTAATGCTGTGGTGGTGAAGGTTAAATCAGCCGCATTGGTTTCAGTATCTGTCGCAGAGAGTGTCGCGCTAAAGGCGCTAGCAACAGTACCAGCCGTATTTGACATGGCGATACCTGATGGGGCGGTATTGGCAGCAGCAATGACAATAGTAAAAGCGGTATTAGCGGTTAGCCCACCTTCGTCCGTCACCGTCACGGTAACACTGGTTGTGCCGGCAGCAGTTGGTGTACCTGATATGGTGTTACCAGATAAGGTTAAGCCAGCAGGTAACGCTGTGGTGGTGAAAGTTAAATCAGCCGCATTGGTTTCAGTATCTGTCGCAGAGAGTGTC
>JAPHTO010000056.1 GCA_026196955.1 Colwellia sp.
AATGACCAACAAACGCTGTCCGAAGGATTCGGCTAAAAACGTTTTACTCTTTGTTGAGTAGTATTTGCTTAGAGTGACTAGGCTACACACTACTCGCCGCGATTAAAACGTTTTTAATTCGAACAAAATTTAACCGCGAAAGATCAACAGACCCTAACAACTTTTTTAGGATATATATCCTTCATCACTAATTTAGGGGTACGATCAACTTTAAATAACCCCCAATGTTTTTCTGGCTCCAGAGGATCAGGCGATCCTTTCCAAGGCTCGTCAAAGGCCTCAAAAACAAAAGTCAAAATTTGCTCTTTTGTTGTCCATGCAAGCAATTGTTCATAATATTGCGCTTGCAAGTCTTCATTCGCATTCCAAGGCTCTATACCTCGCCCATTTGAGGCAGTAGTCCAACCCGCCTCAGTGATAATCACAGGTTTATCTGGGTAATGATTTGCCACGCTATAGTAGTTTTGCTTGGTGTACTCAAGCGCATCTTCCATGGTTCTAAATTCCCATGCCGGATAAGTATGAATAGAAATAAAATCTAATTCCGCAACTAAAGGCTCTAATTTATAAGTCCAAGGCACATAGTTTTCACAAAAGGTCACTGGCTGATGAATTTCTTTTTTGATCTGCTTAACATAAGTGACCAGCCTATCAACAGGTACCATGTGATCAGTCCATTCAACACTGGCCTCATTACCGACAGAAACTGAAAATACAATGTCATCATACTTTTTAGAAAGTTCGATCATCTTGTGAATTTCATTACAGTTTTTTTGTCTATTGGCACTTAAGGTTTCTTCACTAAAATCAGCCCCCCAAGGGCAGTGAGGATTACTCATTTCAGCGGCCACATCAACGCCAAGCATGACTTTAAAATGTAATGATTCGCTGCGAATCACCTCTAAAACAAGCTCAGCATGTGGGCCACAATCGTAAATTCGAAGATAACTCCAATTTTCCTTTAAAATAAGTAAGTCTTCTTTGACTTCTTGGTAGCTTGGGTAGAGTCCTTCTCTAGGATTTTGACCTTCTCGATAGCCTGAATAACAAATGGCATTTGCGTGAGCCAAATTCATCGAACCAATAGTGGCTACTTTATCACTGTGTTTATTAAACATATTTCAAATTCCCGTATTTATCCCAAAGTCCCCAATGCGCACCTACACCGCCTTCATCTTCTACTTTCCACACTTCATCAAATGATGAAAAATAGAAGACATCAATGTCATCCTCTTCTGCCCATTGATAGGTACCAAGAAAATATTTTATGGCGTTTTCATAAGAGGGAACAGCGCCCCACTCTTTAGGGCCTTCATTCGGCCAACCCGTCTCGGTAATAATGACTTTTTTACCGTTACCAATTTTCATTGCTCGAGCATACATATCTTTCATGTAGAGAATGGAATACTCCAGTGCACAGCCCTCCCAAAATGGATAACAATTTGCCAAGATCACATCACAGGCTTCAGTGATTTTTGGGTGTAACTCAAATTCATAATAGGCATCCACATAGCCAACTTCTATGCCTGGCAACGCTGTTTTTACTCGGCTTATGTATTCAAGAAGTTGCGCTTCTGTTAAATCTTCACGCAGTAATACTTCATTACCCACGGCGACAATATCAGCATAACCTTGTTTAGCAACGTCTATAAGGTTATTGATCTCTTTTTCATTATTCTCTAAATCATCATTTAACCAAGCACCCACTAAGGTTTTTAACCCTTGTTGCTTTGCAATTTTGGCAATATTTTCATTGCCTTCTGTACAAGAAAAAGAACGAACCCAGTTAATGTTTTTTGAAATAACAGCCAAACGCTCTGTTATTTGAGCTTCAGTTATCATGGTTCCTGGCCCTTGCCCTTCAACATAAGGGCTAAAGGAAATACCATGAATTTTATCTTCAAGCACCTTAGTAACAGCGCTTTGTAATGCTTCCCGAGACGAGTGACCAATATTCACTCCCACTAAAGACATATGTTTGTTGTATTTACCTGACATGCTAGTCTCCGATAACTATCATTGTGTAAAATATATAAATGAGGGTGCAATTTACTTGCATCCTCATTAGTTAGAATTAACTAGGGTCTGTTTAAAATGTTATTAATAAAACAATTGTTCGCTGGATATTGTTAGCGTTAATTGCTGTATATGACCACTTCGAAGAAATAGCTCTGAGCTTTCGCTCACTGGTAGCCCTAGTTGTGAAAAAGTTTGTTGTTCGCCATTGTGGTAAGTAACCACTAAAGCAGGTTCAGCTTTATCATTAAGTTGATAAACAATAGGCACTTGACACCAAGTAAACGCAAGTCCCATTGCTGGTACCATTATTTCCTGCCAATTATTGTTAACATCGACATAGCGGAACGGCTTTGGCTCTTCGATAAATTCACACGATTGTAGTAAGCTCGGCTTAAAAGACACCTGACCTTCGCTAACGCGAACGCCTAATTCACCAAAGCGGGATAAAATTTCTTCTTTCACTTGTCCTGTCATACCCGGTTGTTGAGCGCCAGCATGCTTAGGAGTATGTGAGTATGGATCCATTGGGAAAGCACCATATTCCTGCGGTGATTTATTAAAACCAATACCGTCACGAACACGGTAATATAAACTCGCCATTTGCCTTGTTGTTTCAGCACTTTCACCTTGCTCAAGACAAGTGAAAAAGTTTTCTTCAACCGCGAGCAATAACTTAGACACCATGTGCCAGTAGATACAACCTAAGCCTTCAAAACCAAACATACCACCTGAGCGACCAGTAAAGGCCTGATGATTAAACGTTTGTTCATAAAGCGCTAATACTGATTCTTTATCATTAACTAAAACATCTTGATATTGTTCACTAAGCTCAGCTAACTGCTCGCTTAACGCATTACTGTTAGTGATGTCACTATTAAAGCGATATTCACCATCAACATCTTGCAAGATAATAGCTTCGTCTTGGTTTTTCAGCATTTGTTGAAGTAATGAAATATTTGCAACTTGCTTTGGGCAAACGCAGTTTTTTTCTAAGAAACTTGGCAGTTTACGATCTGGGTACAACATAAAGCTGTGTTGATCGGGGCGATAAACCTCACTGTCAAATAAAGCATCAAGCACCTTAATAGCTTGCTGCGGTTTCAGTGCCCCTGAGCTTAACGCGGCCACTTGCCCCTCTAACATGGGGTACAAGTTTTCTACATCAGAGCGGTTATTCTCTAAGCTCAATAAATTATAAGCGTTATATAAACCGTCAAGGCGCTCATTGGTTTCAATGGTATGTTCAATCGCTTTTAAGGCATCATCTAGCATTGATGTGATGCTGGTAATGTTTTGTTGTACTTGACCATTAAAGCTTTCCTGACGATATACAGTGTCACGAAAACGACTTGCGGCCATGCCTAACTCGGTAACACTTTGACAACGTAACTCTGGGCTCACTGGCTCACTAGTCAACTGTGCTGCTAAGTTATTAAGTGCGGCGGCAGTCTCTATCAACCATTGATTCACCTCTACAGAAATCACTACCTCTTGGCTTTCATTGGCTAACAAGTCTTGGAAAAAACAAATATAACGACGTAAATAGCAAAGCGTTACCATAGATAAGCCCTGCCCTACTAAGGCATTATTGGCATCATTCCATTCAGGTCTTTGGGTATTTAACCAAATCCCGCCATCAACCACTAAATTGCCTAGTTTAGATAGCAAAGGAACTAATAATTTTTCTAGCAGGTTAACTTGATAAACATCACCATTAGCATCCAAAACTAACTTGCCATCGGCGCCCATTGACTCAACACGCTGCTCAATTTTTATCGACAATTCTTCATCGTAAGTCACTGTGCTTTTAGCATCTTTCACCAAATCATCAAATGACTTAATGCGATAAGGTACATTGGCATAACTAAAAATAGGTTGGCGCAACATTTCACTGAGTTTTTCAGGATGAAATTGCTTAGAAAGTTCTAACATTTTTTGCAAGTAAATGATCTGATGATCACCCCAGTAGCCAATATAGCTCCATGGATCATCTGGCTCTTCCACTTCCCAATCAATACCTTCTTTGGTGATTCTATAGGGGTTATAACCATCCATCGTCGACGCATTCACAAATTTAGCAATGACACTTTCTATAAATTGTGGATAACTAAAGGTAATGGCTTCCCAATTTTGGAAGATATCTCGCCAATTTCCTTGGTAGGTTAATAAGCGATTATTATTTTCATCAACCAATTTAATAGCAAACTGGTTCCATGGACGGCTTGGATCGCCATGACGACGGCCAAAGGAAATAGGCAGATATTCACAACTTAAACGCTCAAGCTGACTATCACCAGCGGCTTTCAATGCTTCAAGTAAGTCAGTGAAACTTAATTTTACTGGTAATCCCTCTAGCAATGCTTTGTTACGTTGGTAAACATCATGGTTAAATAACGCTATGGTGCTAGAAAAATCTTGTGAGCAGATCATATACTGATCATCAAAAGCGCCACCACGTAAGACATTAAACAACACATTGGCGTAGTGGTGCTCTGAAACACTCTCTTCACCCGTTAACTGAAAACCATCCGCTGAGGCCATAATGCGTGCGAGTTCATCTGAGCCATGTGCTATCGAGCTTTGTATTTCTTTATCGAGCTTTTCAACATCATGCAGCTGACGCCTTAAGGCTACAGACTGGCTTTGACTCTGCTCTACATTAGCAACTAATTGCCATTTTTGAATTGTTTTCGGTGCTAATTCAACACGAGTATTCACTAAAAAGGCGCCGCGAATACCACGTTTATTCAATTCTTGCTCCACTTGCTCGCCACATCGAAAAGCGTCTAATTGCTCAGAAGAAAGTAAGATATTGCTTTGTTCAAAACCAAGACAGAAGACAGTGTTTGTTTTTAAAGATTCACACGGCTCTGCTCTATCAGTGATCCCCGAAAACAAGGTAAAAAAGGCAAGTCCAGAGGTATGATCTAACTCAGTCCATTTATAAGCATCAACCAAGTTGCTTGAATTGGTTTGGGTAAAACGTGGCGTGCCCGCAGGTAAAATGTTTTGCAACCCATCGATAAGCTCAACACTTAGTGGCTTGTCAGACAAACTTTCTAATTCACACTGGCGAACAAAACCATATTGATCACTGGTAGCCCAGGTATAACGAAATACCAGCTGTAGCTCGTGATTAATTTCTTCAAAACATAGTTTGTTACCTAACACGTTTTTATATATGTTTCTGCCAATATCAAAACGACTTTCATGCTCACGATTGAAGGGTTCCCAATCAAATTTTTCACCGTCACGATGCACTCTCAAAAGAGTTTTGCAGCCGGTGTGTAAATCACTTTCGTGAATTCTGTCCACGGTAATATAAGGAAACAAGGCAGTTTCAGGTGAAACTCTGCCAGCGGTCAAGCCGCCCGTAGATGAAACAAATAACCAATGGTCGCTATTTGAAATAACACTGACAAAAAAAGGTGCCATCTTGTTGACATTAGTAATGGCATAAAATCGTTCATCACCCATGGTGACAAATTCGCCCATTACTTGCTTGTTGCTTGTTTTACATGTTTTCATATTAATTCCTACCTAAACTAGAGGTATATTTATACCAATTGGACTTAACAATTATTCCGCTTGGTATTACTACTTAAATACTCAGATTAGTGTGTACAGTTTTATTATTAGGTCTGTATCTACTCGTTATTTTGTTAATGGTTTAAAAATTCTCACGTAGTCAACTTCCATTGACACGGGGAAAATACTGTTATCAATGGGTCCACCTGCTTTTCCCCACATGCCACCAATGGCGAGGTTTAAAATAATGTGATAAGGGTGATCAAAAGGCCAAGATCGCCAGCCTGTGGAATCATTTGAATAAAAGAAATAAGGGGTATCATCAAAGAATACGGTAATATTCTCTGGCGTCCATTCCACCGAATAAAGGTGAAAGTCTTGCTCTACATTTTTACCTTCAAAACTGGCTTTGCGTTGTTGCCAATTTGCCCAGTAATATGCCTTATTGTGTACTGTGCCATGGATAGTTTGCATGTCGTAGCCAACGTGCTCCATGATGTCAATCTCACCAGAATTTGGCCAAGCATCACAGGTTGAACTCCCTTGCCAATCTTCATTTTCTTGGCAAGTTGTTGAGTATTTATAGGGATCACTCGGTAACATCCATATTGCAGACCAAGTGCCTTGACCTGCCGGCAGCTTGGCTCGAACATCAACGCGACCATAAAGAAAATCGCCTTTACCCTGAGAATGAATTCGGCCAGAGGTGTACTCCGCATTACCATGCTCTTCTTTGTGAGCCGTAATAATTAATTTCCCGTCTTTAACCTGAACATTATTAAGGCTATCAGTATAGGCTTGGTCTTCGCTGTTAACCTTATGAGCTGGCCAAATATCAAAGCTCCATTTGTTTGGATCTGGCTTGCCCTGATAATCAAATTCATCACTCCACACTAGTTGCCACTGGTTAGATTTAGTGCTTTTTTTACGGACAATCATTGCATTAAGAATAGGTTGTCCTGCTGACGCTTGAAAACTAATATCGAGCTGACCGTCTGTCACTTCAACACTGCTAACACCACGTACTAGTGATGAATGATGGTTACCATCTCGAGCAAGTCTGACATCTAAATCATCAATAACTAACTGCTGCTCAGCAAAAACATCAAACACTCTTGCCCCAACAGGAATATCTTCTGGCTCGGCAAATTTAAAAATAATGTCATAGCTACCATTTTCAATTGCTTGGCTAATAACTAAATCGCCAGCTCGATAAGACTGGTAAATAAAATCATCTTGCGAGCCTTTGATCTGCTTGATTTCCCCAACGTCACTAGAAGATGACAAGGAATCTGCCTGATAGGTTATGCCATCAACGCCAATATATTCTTCACCGCCAATATTCACTGCCCAAACTATATCGCTATTCATAGCGATAGGAGTCTTGGCTCTATTCGCGTTTGCTGAATTTATCTCAACAGGCTTTTGCGCCTTATAATCACTGGAGTGAACATTATCCTCAGAGTGCTTTTCTGTACACCCAGATATAGCCCCAAGCAGCAATGTTGATACAGAGGCATATAACAAGTAGTTTTTAATAATGTTGTTTTTCATGTCGCTTTACGCTCCTAAAACAGGCTAAGTAAATGAACAGATAAGGCTCATTAGTCAGCAATAATTACAGTAACAATAAGGCAACTTCAGGGTATCGCAATCAAAACGAGGTAAGATGGACTAAGGCTGCGACCAATTAGACTAAGCCATACACTTAGACAGGGAGAAAACTACCTCATAAAGAGGAAAATTAGCGATAAGATCTATAGCAATTTTCTATACGGTGAAATGGAGAAAATGACCATTTAGTCCATTCCATCTCTTCCATTATCCCAACTGACCGCATTTGAATACGCCTTAGAAAATGTTTGTGCTACATATTTAACCAGAAATGCAATTTTTATTAACAATAGGTTCGTATTTCATCTTGTCGGTTATACTTGTTTTACTCATGAAAAGTTAAACGCGTTGTAGCCAGCTAAGGTTATTGAAATCTAGGGGAGTTAAGAATGATAACAATGTATAGCGCTAAGAAAATGGCGTTTGGCCTTTCAACCTCAGTAGTGATTGCTGTCGCAGCCGGACTTTCCGGTTGTGGTGGAAGCAGCGTAGAAACTGAAACAAATGTCAACGCAGTAGACTCAACCCAACCAGTAAAAACAGAAAGTGACTGGTTAATGGTGTGGAACGACGAATTTGATGGTACATCTATTGACGCAAACAAATGGACGCATGAAGTAAACTGTGCAGGTGGCGGTAATCAAGAAGCACAATGCTACACCGATGACGCAGCCAACTCATTCGTAGCTGACGGTATGCTTAATATTGTTGCTTTACCAGCAGCAGAAGGGGCTGAAAAACCTTACACCTCAGCTCGATTAAGTACTCAAGACAATCGAAGCTGGAAATATGGCCGCTTTGAAATGCGCGCCAAATTGCCTTCAGGTCAAGGCTCATGGCCTGCATTTTGGATGCTACCTACCGATGAAGTATATGGCGGCTGGCCTCGTTCAGGCGAAATCGATATTATCGAATCGGTTAACTTAAAAGCTGGCACTGCAGATGGCGGTAGTGAAGCGCATGTTTATGGCACATTGCATTACGGCAAAGAGTGGCCAGACAATAGTCAGTCAGGGCAAGCTTATTTACTACCTGATGATATCAACCCTGCTGATGATTTTCATACTTATGCGATAGAATGGCAAGAAGGTGAAATTCGTTGGTATGTTGACGACTATTTATATGCAACACAGCGTAAATCTACAGTTCGTTATAACAGTAAAGACGAAGCAATTGGTTTATCGCATCGTGGTTGGTTTACCGAAAATTATTCTATTGTTACTGGTGAACTAGAAACTCAATATGAAAATGCTCCATACGATCAAAATTTCCATTTATTATTAAACTTCGCTGTTGGTGGAAGCTGGCCAGAAAATGTCAATGATTTAGGTATTGATGCAAGCGCTTTTGAAAATGGTCAAGCCTTCCAAATTGACTATGTACGTGTTTATCAGTGTCAACAAGATACCTTAACAGGTAAAGGTTGTGAGACCGTGCGCCCTGGCTATGATGATAAAGAAGATGCTTTGGTTGAAGGTAAAGCGCCAATCCCTTCACCACCAACACCTCCTGGTCCTCCGGCAAGCTTAACTATTTTCTCAGGTACAGAAGATCCAAGCTGGCCAGCATGGGACTGTTGTGGTGGTTCAACACCAACAATCGTTACAGATGCTGATAAAGGCGATGTGATGGAGTTTTCTGTTGGTGAAGCACCGACGGTTAATGGCTTTATCTCAAGAGAAGCCTTTATTACTGACCCTGCAGGCTCACCAAGTCCATTTGATGCCTCAGGCGCCATTACCACGGGTTCGATTCGTTTTGAGATGAAAGCAACGTCATTACCAAATGATGCCGGCGCTGATTGGATTTTCAAAGTAGAAAGTTCAGAAGCAACAACCGCAGCTGAAATGTCTTTATCTGCGAGTTCAGAAGGTGTGTTACCAACCGCAGGCGAGTGGCAAACTTATACCTTCCCACTACAAATGCTAGCGGATGCTGGTCTTGATTTAAGCGCCATCGATGTTGTGATGATATTCCCAGCATGGGGTGCAGGTGAAGGCGCTGTTTATCAAGTGGCTAATGTAGAGATTGACTCAGGTGTCACCTCAAATTCTCCACAAG
>JAPHTO010000074.1 GCA_026196955.1 Colwellia sp.
GATAACTTCACAAAATTAATAAAATATAGAATAACTATGTTTAACAAATGTTGTTTGTTCTAAGTTCGCTAATGCAGCTCTAAGTTGAGCAATAAATTATTGCAATTGGTATTACCTGTCTATCAAGGGAATTGGCCATTGCTCAGCAGTTAAAATTCCACGCTCAATCATGCCTCCTAGTCCTTGCATACCACCAGTATGCAGCAACACTATGCGTTCACCCGCGTTGAAATAACCCTGCGCTAATAAATTTAATAATGCGAGTACCATTTTACCCGAGTAGACAGGCTCAAAGTCCACACCAGTAATGTGATTAAATTCAAGAATGCGCTTTGCATCTTCAAGTGAAAACTTTGCATAGCCGCCGCAGTGATACTCAGTCAACACTTGCCAATTTTGATGTCTTTTGGCTTTTTCAGGTAGCAATGCTTTTACCTCATCCACTAAGTAATCAGCGCCTTTTAATACCGCAACGCCCAATAATTTGTGAACATTTTCATTGTGCTCTTCATCACCGGTAATCAATCCTGCTAGCGTGCCACCACTGCCAACAGGGGTTAATAAGGTGTCGAATTGGCATTGGTGTTTTAATTCACTCATTACCTCAGCAACGCCAGGGATAGCAAGTTCGTTGCTACCTCCTTCAGGAATGATAAAATAATTGGGAAACTGCTTTTGTAGCTCAGTAATATAATCGGAGTCATGGCGACGGCGATAGGTTTTTCTATCAACAAAATGAAGCTGCATGCCCCAATGCCGTGCCCAAGTTAACGTATAGTTATCAGCATAGCCTGCTTCTCCTCGAATGATGCCAATACAGGGGATACCTTGCTGGTGACAAGCAAAAGCAAAAGCATGAATATGATTAGAGTAGCTACCACCAAAACTTATTGCCCCAGTAATTTTCTTCTGCTGTTTTATAAATGCTAAATTGTATTTTAATTTTCGCCATTTATTGCCAGAAATTATTGGGTGGATACTATCATCACGTTTAACCGAAACTTGTACTTTATATTCATCAAAGAAGGGATGCTGTAAATGTTGGGTTTTGGATGGACTAATCATGATGTGTAATTGTTAAAAATTGGAAAATTCGTGGCTAAGGTGTGAGTAATATACTAAAAAACAGGCGAAAATGCTTGCAGCTTACCGTTAATAAAGGATAATGTTAGGTGTCTTTCTTTTGAATGTTTTTCAAGCATTTTTACATAAAATTTACAATAAAAATAAGATAGCACTAATCGATGTCTTTATTTACACAAATAAGTAAGTTGTTTTCTAAACAACAACCAGATCAAATTCTTGGCATTGCTTTACAACAAGAGTCTGTTTCTTCCTGTTTGATGCTTAAAACACTAGGCTCAACTGTTGATGAACCTCTTGAGTCAGCACCATCATCTTTTCAACATAATCAGGTTGTATTATCCGATTTTGCTAAAGCTATTTCAGCGATGGACGCAGACAAACCATTGACAGGACAATGTCATCTCGTTCTTCATGCTCAACAAACACAAATTGTGCAAGTTGATAAGCCTAATGTGCCTAGTGAGGAAATTGTTGCCGCGTTAAAGTGGCAAGTGAAAGATTTAGTCACTATTCCACCTGAAAATATGGTTGTCGATTATTTTGATGGCCCTTTACTTTCCGGCGGTAAAGAAAAAGTGAATGTGGTTTGTGCACCACTTAATGAATTGAAAAAACTCGTGTCAGCTATTAACCAAACTGACGCAGAAGTTGCTAGCATAGTGACGGAAGAATTTGCCTTTGCAAACTTACTACCAGTACAAAATGAAGCTTGTTTATTAGTTTGCCAACAGCCTAATGAAGAAATTACCTTGCTTATTGTCAAGCAAGGACAATTATATTTTCAGCGTCGCTTGCGGGGATTTAGCAAAATAGCGAGCAAGAGTGAAGCTGAGCTAGCAATGACCATGATTGATGCTTTAGCGTTAGAGATACAACGGTCTTCTGATTATTTTGAACGGCAATTAAAGCAAGCGCCAATTAAGGAAATTAGAGTGTTGCTACCTATGGCGTTGGAAAGTTTTTTTGCGCGAAAACTGGCCGAAAACACTCACATTCCTGTTACCCTTCTAGCTTTACCTAATGCTTATCAGCAACACAGACAGTACGCAGCAGCTATTGGAGCAACATTATTGGAAACTCGACTTGCTGAACAGGAGCAGTTACAAGCTCAGGAGTTAAACCATGTCAGTTAATAGCCCAAATAAATATCACATTAATTTATTACAAGCCGAGTTACTACCTGAAACGGTTTTGTTAACGTTGCCGCGCGTAGTTGGCTCATGGTTGTTGGTGTTATTTTTAATGCTTGCTTGGCATATTTCAACTCATTATACCTATCAGAGGTTAACCGCTAAATTGAGCATTGTTCAGCAAGAAAACACTAAACAAAATGAGCAACTAACAGCATTAACAAACAAGTTAAACAACCGAAAAGTAAATAGCCAATTAGCCGAGCAGTTAGATACGATTAAATTATTGATGGCTAATAAACAGGCATTACATGCCAAACTCACTGATCCAAATGAAACTTATGTTGCAGGCTTTGCTGCGGCAATGGATGAACTGTCTCAAATGCATCGCAAAGACATTCGTCTACAAACTATACATATCAGTAATGAACAAATGACTTTTAGTGGTTTAGCCTTAACACCAGAAGCTGTGCCTGCTTGGCTCGCTGGTTTTGAAAACTCATTATTACTCTCAGGTAAGTCTTTTGAACATTTCAAGTTATCTGAAAATGAGCAAAATATTACCGAATTTATGGTTAGCTCCCAAGGTACACAGGAGGTATTACCATGAATAAACAATGGCATGCATACAGCGAAAAGTACTTAACCCTGACTATTCGTGAGCAGTATTTAATTATGCTCACGGGTTTGGTTGCTATATTCTTTATTCTTTTTTATCTCTTTATAGGGCCAACCTCAGCAGCGAATAAGCAAGTGTCTACAAAAATTGAGCGCTTAAAAAATAGCAATCAATCTCTAAAAAGCTCAGTATCAGAACTCGAATTCGCTTTACAGAAAGATCCTAACGAAGCAACCAGAGATAAAATTGCACAATATGAAGCTAAGTTAGCGAAAGTTGATGCTAAGTTGTTGTCGCTAACATCAGATTTAATTAACCCTGTACAAATGCGCCACGCATTACTTGATTTATTAAAACTTGAAAAAGGTGTGTCATTATTATCTTTTGAGCTATTAGGTGCTCAGCCCTTGCTGGCATTAAATAATGAGACTGAAGATATTCCAAATGCTCTGCAAGACAAAGCTAGGCATAACCTTTACCGACATGGTATTAAAATTAAATTATCGGGTAGTTATTTCAACCTGCAAGGTTATTTAAAGCAGCTTGAACAATTGCCTTGGAAGTTTTTCTGGCAAGATTTTAATTTTAAAGTTCAAGCGTACCCTAAGAGTGAACTCGAAGTAATTATTTATAGCTTAAGTACTAAAAAGGAGTTTATCGGTGTTTAAATTAATCTGTGCTAACTCACTTATAATGTCACTTTTTATGACGGTAACCTTGTTTGCAACTTTTACTCATGGTGCTAAATCCGATCCTACAGGGCCTTTTGGTCACAGCGGGGCATTATCACAGGTGGCTGCAAAGGAAAAATTAGTGTTAGAGTCCATCATACATGGTGATGGCATACATACCGTAGTGATCAATGGCAAAATTATGAAACCAAATGATACTATTGGTGAATATCGATTAACTGCCGTAAATAACCAAAGTGTGATATTACGCAGTGATACACAACGTCTTAAACTGCACATATTTAAAGAAAGTGTCGTTAACGTTAGCGAAGTGAAATAACGTGGTAGCAAAAATAATGAGAATAATGAAGATATCTATGAAACACTCAACATTGACAATAGCTTTATCTAGCTTGTTATTAACTTTAGCCGGCTGCCAAACTACGCCAAAAGATCCTACTGATCTAAAAGAAGGTTTAGATGTTGCTATAGAAGATACTCGTAAGCTTAATGCCCCCAAGCCATTAACCCAAATTCCAAGCTCAGTACAAAAAGAGTTAATGCAGCAAAATATGGCAGAAGCTAAGGCAGGTATGCTGAGTGAGAAAAGATTAGAGGTTTCTGCAACCTCGGTTAATGCAAAAGATTTTTTTACCGCTATTGTTGAAGGATCATCTTATAGTATAGCTATTCACCCTGATGTTACTGGCAGTGTTTCGTTAAGTTTAACGGATGTTACTCTGGCAGAAGCCTTAGCTGTGGTTCAAGATATTTACGGCTATGATATCCGCATTAATGGCGACATTATTCAAGTTTATCCATCCGGTATTCGCACTGAAACATTTGCGCTTAATTACTTGTTTTTAAAGCGTTTTGGTAGCTCAAGTACCAGTATTAACTCTGGCGGTGTTTCCGAAAACGATCCTAACAATGGCAACAATAGTAATAACAATAATAATAGCAGCAATAACAATAGTAACCGTAATGGTAGCAATCAAAATAATCAGAGTGATCAACAAAATAGTGGTGTAAACCTTTATACCGAAAATGAGTCTAATTTTTGGAAAGAACTGAAAGAAACACTGACCGCTTTTGTGGGCACAGAAGGTGGTCGCTCCGTTATCATTTCTCCGCAAGCTGGTTTAGTGACAGTACGAGGCTTACCTGCTGAAATAACGGCAGTTAAAAACTTTATTGACGACACTGAAACTCACTTACATCGTCAAGTGATTATTGAAGCTAAAATCATGGAAGTCACCTTAAATGATGACTATCAACAAGGCGTTCACTGGGATCAAGTGTTAGGTAGTATCGGAGACACTGATTTTACCTTTGAAACCACAGGTAATATTGCTGGCAATGCTATTTCTAGTAATATTGGCGGTACCACATCATTAAGTTTTTCTGGCCCTGATTTTAGTGGTGTCATTAGCTTATTGCAGACCCAAGGTAATGTTCAGGTATTATCAAGCCCAAGAATTACCGCAACAAACAATCAAAAAGCCGTTATTAAAGTGGGTGAAGATGAGTACTTTGTTACTGAAGTGTCCAGCACTACCACCACAGGTACTTCAACCACTACAACACCAGAAGTGGAGTTAACACCATTTTTCTCGGGGATTGCTTTAGATGTAACACCGCAAATCGATAAAGATGGTGATGTGATTTTGCATGTTCACCCTTCAGTTACTATCACAGAAGAGCAAAATAAAAATATTCAAATTGGTAATCAAGAATTAGTTTTGCCTTTAGCGCAAAGTCGTGTCAGAGAGTCTGACACTATCATCCGTGCTAAGTCAGGCGAGATTGTGGTGATTGGTGGTTTGATCGAAACGTATACCGTTGACAGTGAATCAAAAACACCCTTGTTAGGGGATATTCCAATTCTAGGTGGGTTATTTAAAAGTAAAAGCGAAACCACTCAAAAACGTGAATTAGTGATTTTATTGAAACCCGTCGTTATCGGTCAAGATACTTGGAAATCTCAATTACAAGATGCCCGCGCTTTATTGCAAAAATGGTTTCCAGAAGAAGATGAATACTCTTCCCAGCAGCAGGATGCTAATCAATAGTAATTAACATAGCTGATAAATTATGTACTTGTATCACTTTGGTTTAACGGAATTACCTTTTACGTTAACACCAAATACTAACTTTTTCTTACCCTTAGAGCCTCATAACGAGGCGCTAGCGGTGCTAATGACAGCACTGAAAACAGGTGAGGGCTTTATTAAAGTTGTTGGCGAAGTCGGTACAGGTAAAACATTATTATGTCGAAAATTATTGAATGAAATACCAGAACATTTTGTCACTGCGTATATTCCCAACCCTTATTTAAACCCTGATGAATTAAGACGTGCGGTAGCGCTAGAGTTAGGGGTTAAACAGGCTCAACGAATGTCGGCGCAATTATTAACACAACGCATACAAAATAGGTTGTTAGAGTTGCATGGTAAAGGGCACTCTGTCGTATTAATCCTTGATGAAGCGCAAGCCTTGCCGGCAGAAAGTCTAGAAGCGCTACGTCTATTTACTAACCTGGAAACCGAAACTCGAAAATTATTGCAAGTGGTATTGTTTGCTCAGCCTGAGTTAGATCAGCGGTTGGCACAAACAGAATTTAGGCAGCTTCGTCAACGAATAACCTTTTCATACCAGTTGCGCGCTATGAATAGCCAAGAAGTTCAGCAATATATTCAGCATAGATTGCATGTTGCGGGCTATAAAGGTGCAGCGTTATTTTCAGCAAAATTATGTAAAAAGATCACTAAGGTAACTCAAGGTGTGCCACGTTTAGTGAATGTTTTGTGCCATAAGATGTTAATGCTCGGTTATGGTCAGGGGCATTATCAAATGACAGTGAAAGAGTTAGCCGCGGCCGTTAAAGATACTGAAGGCGTTGCTGATAATAGTTTAGGTTATTTGCGTAATAACTATGTGCTGGTAACTTTAGGGCTTGTGCTTATTCTATCAAGCTATTTTATTTTAACTTACGTATTTGGCGTGAACTTTTCGGGGGCAAATGTATGAGTGTTATCAATCAAATGCTCAAAGATTTAGAACAACGCACGCCAGAGCAAGGTGCGTTGCCTGCGGTTGTACCTGTTAATAATAAGCCGTCAACGCTGAAAATAGTTAGTATCTCCTTGGTAGTGTTATTAAGCCTTAATGCACTGGGCTTTTACATTTGGGATTTACAAAAGCGAGCCGATAGTAATGAGTTAAAGGCGAAAGAGCATGAAGTGCAAACTATCGCAAGTAAGCCTAAGCAACAAACTACACAAGAAATAAAAGTCACGGAAGTTAATCAACAAGTGCCCGCTCAGCAACTTGTGACAAAAGTGGATAATACCGCTAAAAATTTAACCGAGCAACTAGCGACAAAACAGCTTGAAACTTCTACTTCGCAATTATCAGTAGAGCCAGTTGCACAAGAGAGTGAGAATAGCCCTCAGCCTCGTCAAGATGTCGCTAAAGCGATAGTAAAAGCACCTAAGCCGACAGGCGAAATAGCGCAATCTACAGTAAAAGATTTAGACAATGTTGAGCCCGTAGCAGCTGAAATAGCTAAGCCTAGTAAAATGACGGTTTCACGCCGTCAATTGACAACCAAAGAGTTAGTTGCACAAAAATTAGCAAGAGCTGAAAAAGCAGTAAACACTAATCAAATAACTAAGGCAGAAAAACTGTTTGAGGAAGTCTTAATTCTTGAGCCAAGTCATCAGCAAGCGCGTAAAAAATTAGCCGCGTTATGGTTTGGTCGTAAGTCCTATCAACAGGCGGTGAATTTATTATCTCAAGGTATTGCGCTAGACAAGCAAGACAGTGAGCTACGTATGTTAAAAGCCCGAATACAAATGAAACAAGGTCAGCCAAAAGGGGCGTATAACACGCTTAAAGCTTTACCTGAGCTGGCACAGCAAGATTATCAAGTCATGCTAGCAAATGTAGCCCAACAAGTTGAAGCTTACGATAGTGCCATTAAGGCATATCAAGTACTGATTAACATGCAGCCATATAGTGGTAAGTGGCACTTGGGTTTGGCCATTGTTTATGACAAAAATAGCGAATTTACTTTAGCTCAAGCAGAGTATGCGTTGGCATTAAGCAAGAATGATTTATCAAACGCATCAGCAGAGTTTGCAACACAGCGTATGCAAGCGTTAGGAGAATAATTGACATGGTAGCACCAAAATTAAAAATGCGCTTAGGCGACTTATTAGTTCATGAACATATCATTACTAATGAACAGCTTATGCAGGCGTTAAATAGTCAAAAAACCACAGGTAGAAAGCTTGGTGACACACTTATTGAATTAAGTTACCTGTCTGAACGTCAATTATTAGAGTTTTTAGCGCAGCAGTTAGGTTTGCCATTTTTAGATATTAGCCAGCGCAGAATTGCGACTGAAATTGCCAATTTATTGCCAGAGGTTCATGCTAGACGTTTACGAGCACTGATCATAGAAGATCGAGGTGATTCTGTGCTATTGGGCATGAGTGATCCTGCCGATTTAAGCGCTATTGATCAATTAGAGCAAATGCTATCGCCCAAGCGCATAGAATTAGCTGTGGTCATGGACTCACAACTTTTTGATGCTTTTGATGGCCTCTATCGTCGTACGGCGGATATAGAATCTTTTGCAAGCCAGCTTGAAGAAGAGTATGAACAATCGTCGAGTTTTGATTTATCTACCTCATTTATTGATGAGTCAGGTGATGCCACGGTTGGTAAGTTATTACAATCTGTATTTGAAGATGCTGTGCAAATGCGCGCTTCAGATATTCACATTGAGCCTGATGAAAATCAATTACGTATACGTCAGCGTATTGATGGGGTATTGCAAGAAAATATTTTAAAAGAAAATAAAATTGCTTCGGCAATGGTGCTGCGTTTAAAACTCATGGCAGGTTTAGACATTTCAGAAAAGCGCATTCCACAAGATGGCCGCTTTAATTTGAAAATAGCAGGTCACGATATTGATGTACGTATGTCGACAATGCCTGTGCAGCATGGTGAGTCTGTGGTTATGCGTTTGCTTGATCAATCGGCGGGCTTATTATCATTTGATCAAACCGGTATGCCAGATGATCTCATTAAACGTATTCGCCACCAAATTACTCGCCCTCATGGCATGGTGCTAGTTACTGGCCCAACAGGTAGTGGTAAAACAACCACTTTATACGCGGCATTAAGTGAACTAAATCAAGCCAGTAAAAAAATCATTACCGTTGAAGATCCTGTCGAATATCGTTTAGAGCGTATCAACCAGGTACAGGTAAGTCCTAAAATTGGCTTAACTTTTTCGAGTGTTTTACGCACCGCACTTCGTCAAGATCCCGACATCATGATGGTAGGGGAAATGCGTGATCAAGAAACCGTTGAAATAGGTTTACGAGGCGCATTAACGGGGCATTTAGTGTTATCAACCTTGCATACTAACGATGCTATAACCAGTGCCTTAAGGCTAATCGATATGGGCGCTGCTGGATTTCTAGTGGGAAGCTCATTGCGAGCCGTTATTGCTCAGCGATTAGTGCGTAGGGTATGTGAACATTGTGTTGAAGAATATACACCAGACGCCCAAGAGCTATTATGGCTTAATAATTTAGCAGGCGAGCAAGCCAATGCCGCCAACTTTGTTCGTGGACGTGGTTGTCAGTCTTGCCAATATACCGGCTATAAAGGGCGGGTTGGTGTTTTTGAGTTACTCGAAATGAATGAAGGAATGATGGCAGCATTAAAACGTGATGATGCTGAAGCTTTTACCCAACTGTCAAAGCAAAATCCTACTTTCAAACCGCTGGCAAATGCCGCCTTTGATTACGCTGTGAAAGGGGTAACTACGGTAGAAGAAGTATTACGCTTAGTTGAAACGGTTGATGTGAGTTAATTTATGCCAACATTTAACTATACCGGTCGAAATGGTAGCGGTGCTCAAGTAAAAGGTACGATGGAAGCGGCCAATACTTCCTCAGTCGCCGAGCAGCTGCTGAGAAAAAATATAACGCCTATATCAATTACAGCGACAGATAAAGGGAAAGGTGAAAACCTAGCGAGTAAAGATATTAAAGAGCTACTTGGCTTAGCACATGTTTCCATTGACGAGTTAATTATTTTTTCTCGTCAAATGTACGCCTTAATGCGCTCAGGGGTTCCTATTTTGCGTGCGATAAATGGCATGGCAGAATCTAGCACCTCTTTAACATTACGAAAGGCATTAATTGACATTGGCAGTCAATTAGAAGGAGGCTACACTTTATCTTCAGCCTTAAATCAGCACCCTAAAATTTTTAGCTCTTTGTTTGTTTCACTAATTCATGTCGGGGAAAATACTGGGCAGTTAGAAGAGTCGTTCTTAAAGTTGACTAACTATTTAGAGCGTGAACAAGCAACGCGTAAACGCATAAAAACCGCTTTGCGATACCCAACTATGGTATTAGTAGCCGTTTTTTCAGCCCTAGTTATTCTAAATATTTTCGTTATTCCAACCTTTGCTAATATGTTTGCTAAGTTAGGAGCCGATTTGCCAATAATGACAAAGTTTTTGATCGCCAGCTCTAACTTTTTTCTTCACTATTGGCCTTATATGTTAATTGGCGGCGTGCTTGCCTATTTTGCCATACGTCATAGTTTGAAAACAGAAAAAGGCCGATTCCAGTGGGATAAACGAAAAGTGAAACTACCCATCATTGGTAGTATTATTGAGCGCTCAATTTTAGCCCGCTTCTCCCATAGCTTTGGCATTATCCTGAAGGCGGGTATCCCTATGACCACAGGGTTAACATTAGTAGCCGATGCCGTTGATAACTCGTATATGAAAGAAAAAATTATTGCTATGCGACAAGCGATTGAAGGCGGTGAAAGTTTATTGCGCTCTGCTATAGCCAGTACATTATTCACGCCGCTTGTCGTACAAATGGTTGCCGTAGGTGAAGAAACTGGCCGTGTAGATGAGCTATTAAAAGAAGTGGGTGATTATTATGAACGTGAAGTTGACTACGACTTATCGACGTTAACTGCTCGTATAGAGCCATTATTGTTAGTGGTAGTGGCGATAATGGTATTAGTGCTAGCTTTGGGAATATTTACACCAATGTGGGATATGGCATCAGCCATGCAAGGTAAATAATGAATAAGTCTGAATTGTTTTCTCAGTGGTTGAATATGACTCAATCCAAAGGTATTTTTACAGCAATGTGGTGGGATATGGCA
>JAPHTO010000104.1 GCA_026196955.1 Colwellia sp.
GATGATAAACTATGCGACTATTGCCGAAGATCAAGAAAGACGAACTAATTAGTCTTTTCTGGCTTTTGCTAATTTTTTTAAAGTGCTAAGCTGTCATTGTTCAAACTATTTTATAAGAAAAATAATTCGTTTTAGCGTACTAATACACTTGTTATTAATTGCTAGCGAAACTAGGAAAATCATTTCATGTCTGATGTGCTCGAATATAGTCCTGATGGGGTTGAACAAGTTCCCTTAAGGCGTTTTACCGAAGAAGCTTATTTAAATTACTCCATGTATGTCATTATGGACAGGGCTTTGCCCCATATTGGCGATGGTTTAAAGCCAGTGCAAAGACGTATTGTTTATGCCATGTCAGAGTTAGGTTTATCGGCAGCGGCAAAATATAAAAAGTCAGCTCGTACTGTGGGTGATGTGTTAGGTAAATTTCATCCACATGGTGATAGTGCCTGTTATGAAGCCATGGTGCTCATGGCACAACCTTTTTCTTATCGCTATCCTTTAGTTGATGGTCAAGGTAACTGGGGGGCGCCAGATGATCCTAAATCATTTGCTGCCATGCGTTATACTGAATCACGCTTATCTCGCTTTAGTGAGATTTTGTTGTCTGAGCTAGGACAAGGTACGGTTGACTGGATCCCTAATTTTGATGGTACCATGAAGGAGCCAAAAACCTTACCTGCACGTTTACCGCATATTTTACTTAATGGTATTACCGGTATTGCGGTCGGCATGGCAACAGATATCCCACCACATAATGTTCGTGAAATTGCTGATGCTTGTGTGCATCTTATTGAGCAGCCTAAAGCTGAAGTTGCTGATTTATTGACGTTTGTTCAAGGGCCTGACTATCCAACAGACGCTGAAATTATTACCCCGAAAAAAGATATTGAAAAAATATATGAAACGGGTCGTGGCAGTATTAAAATGCGCGCCGTTTACGATATAGAGCAGGGCGAAGTCGTTATTACAGCATTGCCTCATCAAGCCTCCGGCGGCAAAGTGTTAGAGCAAATAGCGGCACAAATGACCGCTAAAAAGCTGCCGATGGTTGTTGATCTTCGTGATGAGTCTGATCATGAAAATCCTGTTCGCTTAGTCGTGGTTCCACGTTCTAATCGTGTTGATATTGAACAATTAATGCAGCATTTATTTGCCAGTACTGATCTCGAGAAAAGTTATCGCGTTAACATCAACATGATCGGTTTAGATAACCGCCCAGCAGTGAAAAATTTAAAAGTGATCTTGTCTGAGTGGCTTGAATACCGTCGTGAAACCGTACGTCGCCGCCTACAATATCGTCTAGATAAAGTGCTTGCCCGTTTGCATATTTTAGATGGTTTATTAATTGCTTACTTAAATATTGATGAAGTTATTGAGATCATTCGTAACTTTGATGATCCTAAAGCGGAATTGATGACCCGTTTTGCACTGTCAGAACTTCAAGCGCATGCCATTTTAGAAATCAAACTACGCCAGCTTGCTAAGCTAGAAGAAATAAAAATAAAAGCAGAGCAAGATGAGTTAAATAAAGAGCGTGAATACTTAGAAAAAATTCTTAATTCAAAAGCGCGCATGAATACCTTAATGAAAAAGGAAATTCTTGAAGCAGCTAAACAATATGGTGATGATCGTCGTTCAAAATTGATTGAACGTAGTGAAGCTAAAGCGTTAACACAAAAAGATTTAGTTCCCAGCGAACCCGTAACGGTTGTTGTCTCTGACAAGGGCTGGGCACGTTGTGCTAAAGGGCATGACATTGACCCTAGTGCGATGAATTATAAAGCGGGCGATAATTATTTATGTAGTGCCAAAGGGCGAAGCAATCGTCCTGTTGCCTTTATTGACTCTTCAGGGCGTGCTTTTACTACCGATGCTCATACACTGCCCACAGCACGAAGTCAGGGAGAGCCGCTAACGGGACGGTTTAATCTCTCGGCGGGTGAAAATTTTGTGCATTGTGTGATGGCAGATGATGAAAACAAATACTTATTAGTCAGCGATGCCGGTTATGGCTTTATCAGTAGTTTTAGCGACATGATATCTCGTAATAAAAATGGTAAGGCCATGATTTCGTTGCCACAATCAGCCAAAGTGATGACGCCGCAGAGAGTGGATAATATTGATACTGATCGCTGTTTAACGATAACCACAGAAGGACGCATGCTCGTTTTTCCAGTGAAAAATTTACCTATGCTTAGTAAAGGTAAGGGTAATAAAATTATTAATATTCCTTCAGCACGTGCTAAAAGCCGCGAGGAGTTTGTTACCTTGTTAGCGATAGTGCCTGATGGTGCAGCTGTGACATTGCATGCTGGCAAGCGAAAACTCACCTTAAAAGCGAGTGATATTGAGCATTATCAGGGTGAGCGTGGCCGACGAGGTAATAAATTACCGCGTGGTTTACAACGTGTTGACCAGGTTGTTGTTGAAGCCATAGCACCGCCACAAGTGGACAGTGAAGAAGTTAATTCTGATAATTAATCTGCTATTGATTGAGTACTTGAGGTAAAAAAATAGCCTCAAGTACTCAGATGAAAATGACCATTCCTACCTTGATATCTCACTTCATTGATCCCTATCAAAGATCAGTGCTAACAGTAATTGTTTTCATTGTAACCAAGACAGTCTTTGTGTAGAATGCAAATAATAGTAATTCTCATTAGCTCTTAGGTAGAAATCATGACTTTAGTGGATTTAAGCAAAAATCAAGTTGCCAAAATTAGCGCTCTACCGCTAGATGAGACGTTAACTGCACAGCTGCTAGAGCAAGGTTTTTCGTTGCGAACAGAAGTTGCTCTTGCCCATAAAGCTCCTTTTAATGGCCCATTAGCGTTTAAACTTCACAATACTAAGATAAGTATTCAGCGTTCTATTGCTGAGCAAATTCAAGTTGCTTGCGTGTAAGTTACTGATAGATTTTAATGAGTTTTCTTTATGAGTTGTTGTAATACTGTTTCGTCAAACGAACACAGTGCCTTCCTTTCTACAAATAATAAACACTTTGCTTTAGTCGGCTTTGCTAATTCAGGCAAAAGTACACTGTTTAATTTATTGTCTGACACCAAACAAAAAGTGGGTAATTTTTCAGGCGTAACAGTTGCCGCCAAAAAATCAGCAATCACTTTAAACAATGGACCCGCTATTTTATCGGACTTACCAGGCCTGAGCTCCTTAACAAGGCGTGGCGAACAAGGCCAAGACTTAACCATTTCTCAACAGTTTATCACTGAAAATCATATTGATTGCTTGATTAACCTCGTCGATATTAACCAATTATCTCGCCAACTTTATTTAACGAGCCAACTGCTTGAGTTGGGAGTACCCATGATAGTGGTACTTAATAAAATTGATCGACAAGCACAATTATCGGTAGATATTGAAAAGTTAAGTGAAGAGCTGGGGTGTCCAGTTTTTGCTTTAAGTGCACAAAGTGATGATGCTTTAGCTGTGTTTGAACAAGGTGTGGCAAACGCTTTACCTAAATTAACCGCAGGCAAAAAAGTTGAGAATATTGACTTTACTGAGCAAAACACCAGTATTCAGGCCAAGCAAGATTACATCACCGATTTATTAGAGCGTGCAAGTGTTGGTAATCAAAGCGGTACGCCTTTTAGTGATAAATTAGATAATGTTGTCCTGCATCCTATCACAGGTATTCCTGTATTTTTAGGTATGATGTATCTGCTGTTTATGTTTGCAATCAATGTTGGCAGCGCCTTTATTGATTTTTTTGATATTCTTAGCGGCACCATTTTTGTGTCTTATCCTTTGCATATACTTGCGCCTTTAGGCTTACCTCAGTGGCTGATAACCATCGTTGAAGGGATGGGCTCAGGTATACAAACTGTAGCGACTTTTATTCCTGTTATTGCGTGTTTGTTTATCGGCTTATCTTTATTAGAAACATCAGGTTACCTTGCTAGGGCTGCTTTTGTCGTCGACAGTTTAATGCAAAAAATAGGTTTGCCAGGCAAAGCTTTTGTTCCGTTAATTGTTGGTTTTGGTTGTACCGTTCCTGCGGTAATGTCAGCAAGGGTTTTAGACAGTGAACGTGAACGCATCACTACGGTGATGATGGCGCCCTTTATGTCTTGTGGTGCACGTTTACCTGTGTATGCTTTATTTGCGGCAGCCTTTTTTCCTGAAAATGGTCAGAATTTAGTTTTCTTACTGTATTTAATTGGTATCGCTGCGGCTATTTTTACCGGCTTTTTATTAAAGAAAACTGTGCTATCAGGGAATAGCTCATTAAATATAATGGAATTACCTCACTATGAATTGCCAAAAATTACCGTCATAAGTAAACGAGTTTGGCAACGGACATCGAGCTTTGTTACTGGTGCAGGTAAAACCATCGTCATTGTGGTTTGTTTACTTAACTTTTTTAACTCTATTGGCAGCGATGGCAGTTTTGGTCATCAAGACAGTGAAAACTCAATTTTGAGCCAAGGTGCTAAAGTTGTTATGCCTGTGCTTGCGCCTATGGGCGTAAAAGAAGAAAACTGGCAAGCGGGTGTCGGCATTATCACCGGTATTTTTGCGAAGGAAGTCTTAGTCGCTACCTTTAATAGCTTGTATTCGCCTCATGCTGGTGGGGACGATGCTGAGCCATCACTTATTGATAGTTGGCAAGAAGCAACAGCGAGTATCAAAGAAAATTTATTAGGTATTGCTCCTGAAGATCCACTTGGTATTAAAGTGGGTGATTTAACTGATATTGAGTCGGTTGCCATTGAGCAAGAAGTTGAGTTAACTACTTATCAAGTTATGCAAGCGGCTTTTGTTGGCCAATTGGGCGCTTTTAGCTACTTACTCTTTATTTTACTCTATACCCCTTGTGTTGCTGCTATGGGGGCTATTAAAAATGAAGTGGGTAGCCGCTGGGCAGGTTTTGCGGCACTATGGAGCTTTTTACTTGCTTATTTAATGGCAACGCTGTGTTTTCAACTAGGAAACATATTGGTGACGCCCATGCTCTCAAGTCTCACTCTTATCTTGGTCATTATGTGTTTTGCCGGTGTTTATTTTTGGCTGAAACATAAAGGCAGCAAGGTGTTATCCATTCCCGTATCGGTTAAGTACTCTTAGGGGCTGTTTAACTTTTTGGTCATAGACTATTTTATTTATTAATCCTTAAAAATCAGGGTAGAATAGTCTCTTTACCGACAAGTTAAACTAGAAACTAGGATCTCCATGACCACTCTCTCCATGATAGTCGCTACTGCTGATAATAATATTATTGGTAAAGATAATGATATGCCGTGGCACTTACCTGCAGACTTAGCCTATTTTAAAAAAGTGACCTTAGGTAAACCTATTATCATGGGCAGAAAAACCTATGAATCTATTGGTAGGCCTTTACCGGGACGCCGAAATATTGTCATTTCACGCGATGAATCGTATCAAGCACAAGGCATTGATACTGTCACTTCTGTTGAGCAGGCACTAGCAATGTTTGATGGCTCAAATGGCAGTGAGGCTGTTGACGAAATTATGGTGATTGGCGGTGGTGCGATTTATCAACACTGCTTACCTAAAGCTGATCGTTTATATGTCACCCATATCAATGCCAAAATCGATGGCGATACACAATTTCCTCAATATGACGATGGCTCTTGGCAAAAAGTTAGCAGTGAACATAGGCATAGTGATGAAGAAAATGCCTATGATTTAGACTTTTGCGTTTACCAACGAGTGTTAAATGAAGCTTAGTTTCTTCTTTAACAGCCAAAATTACAACCGTAGTGCTTTAGCATTCGTTATATTAATTATCGGTCTTTGTTCTGCTTTGTATGTGAACTACTTTGTTGAAGCAACAAAGGTAGACTCTGCCTATCACTATGGGCTGTGGTCACTAATACCTGCCTTTATCACTATTTTATTATCTTGGTTGACGCGTGAGCCCTTAACAGCCTTGCTTAGTGGTATTGCTGTTGGTGCTTTTATGATGGGTCAATATGATCTCACCGATCAAATATTGATCCCGTCTATGGCGCAAGCTGGCACAGCAGGTTTATTACTACTGTATTTATGGTTATTAGGCGGTTTGCTAGGTATTTGGTCAAAAACAGGTGCTGCTCAAGCATTTGCAGATTATATGATCAAACACTTTGTACGGGGTCAACGATCAGCTAAGTTGGTGACTTGGTTGCTCGGTATCTTGTTTTTCCAAGGTGGCACCATGAGCACAGTGCTGGTTGGCACAACAGTACGTCCTTTAGCTGATAAAGCGGGCATAAGCCATGAGGAAATGAGTTATATTGTTGACTCTACTGCTTCACCTATTGCTATCGTTATTGCTTTTAATGCGTGGCCTGCCTATGTGCAAGCGTTGATCTTTGTTCCAGGTGTTGCCTTTTTAGCGACAGAAGCTGATCGTTTGGCCTTCTTTTTCTCTGCGGTACCTTTTAGTTTTTATGGCATTATTGCCGTGATAGGTACGCTGTTATTAAGTCTGAATATTACCAAGTTTTCTGGAAAACGCATCCGTGATGCACACGAACGAGCCAAAGAAACAGGCGAATTAGATGCGCCAGGTGCTAAACCGTTAAGTACAAAAGAGCTGCAAACCAGTGATGTCCCTGAACATTATAAAGCACATGTACTTGAGTTTATTTTACCTTTAGTCACGTTAATCGCTATTGCTGTGCTGACCTTTGTTTTTTATGGCTCACCGAAAATAAATTGGGCTTTTGGTGCGGCGCTGTTACTGAGTGCTTTTATTGCGCTGGCAAAAGGTATGTCATTAAGTCATGTTATTGACGGCTTTGGAAATGGTTTAAAAGGTGTGGTGCTAGCATCGGTTATATTAGTGTTAGCGGTGACTATTGGTGCTATCAGTAAACAAATTGGTGGCGGACTATATCTCGTTTCATTACTTTCTGAGCAAGTACCTTATTGGTTTTTACCCGTTATTTTACAATTTATGGCTATGTTGATTGCTTTTTCAACGGGCACTAGTTGGGGGACTTTTGCGATTGCTTTTCCACTCGCTATGCCTTTAGCTTGGGCTATTGCGCAAAGTGCGGGTATTGATAACCCTGAGTTGTTTATGATGATTTGTTTTGCGACAGTGCTTAATGGCAGTGTCTATGGTGATCAATGCTCACCTATTTCTGATACCACGATATTAAGTTCAATGACCACAGGTTGTGACATGATGGATCATGTGAAATCTCAAATTGTACCTGCCACTTACGCGGCGAGTTTAGCAGCCATTTTGTGGACATTAACAGTCATGTTTTTTGCGTGATTTATAAGTGAATGTAAATAGAAACTAAAAAGCAGGTGCCTTTAGACACCTGCTTTTTTAATAAGTAATTAACTTAACGATGTTTAGTTAAGATGTTACGAAGTCCAAAATACCGATTGCCGCTTTTCTGCCTTGATCGATGGCGGTAACTACTAAGTCTGAGCCAAGTACCATATCGCCACCGGCAAAGATGTTTTGCTTACTAGTTTGTAAGGCAAAGTCACTATTGTCTACAGCAAGTACGCGACCACGAGAATCAAGCTCAACACCAGCATCTATCATCCATTGTGGTGGGCTTGGTAAGAAACCAAAGGCGATAACTACCGCATCCGCTTCCATAACAAACTCGCTACCTTCGATAGGCTCAGGATTACGTCTACCATTGGCATCTGGCGCGCCAAGCTGAGTTTTAACAAAGTTAACACCGATAGCGTTACCTTGTTTGTCAACAGCAATATCAAGTGGCTGTAGATTAAACGCAAAGTTAACACCTTCTTCTTTAGCGTTTTGCACTTCACGTGGCGAGCCAGGCATATTAGCTTCATCACGACGATAAGCACAGGTTACTTCAGTAGCGCCTTGACGAACAGATGTACGTACACAGTCCATAGCAGTATCACCACCACCGAGCACAACGACTTTTTTACCTTTAAAGCTCACAAAAGGCTTCACTTGATTTGATTGCTCAGCAGTGATCCCCATGACATTTTGGGTATTGCCAATTAAGAAATCTAAAGCATTATAAACACCAGCAGCACCTTCATTTTCAAAACTGCCACTCATGTCTTTATACGTGCCAAGCGCTAAAAATACCGCATCAAATTCATCACTAATACTTTCAAAGCTTATATCAACACCAACATTAGTATTTAGGCGAAATTCAATCCCCATATCTTCAAAAATTTCACGGCGTTTTTGGATGACATCTTTTTCTAGCTTAAATGAAGGGATCCCAAAGGTTAATAAGCCACCAATTTGAGCATGTCTATCAAACACTACCGCCTCAACACCATGTCGAGTTAAAACATCAGCGCACGCTAACCCTGCAGGCCCTGCACCAATTACCGCAACACGTTTACCGGTTTTGATCACATTAGATAAGTCAGGTTTCCAGCCTTGAGCAAAGGCAGTGTCAGTAATATGCTTTTCAATATTACCTATGGTGACAGCACCAAACTCATCATTTAAGGTACAGGCTGATTCACACAGCCTGTCTTGTGGGCAAACACGGCCACACATTTCAGGTAAACTGTTGGTTTGATGACACAAGTCAGCAGCTTCAAAAATGCGCCCCTCAGTAACGAGCTCTAACCATTGTGGAATGTAGTTATGCACAGGGCATTTCCATTCGCAATAAGGGTTGCCGCATTCAAGACAGCGATCAGCCTGTCCAGCACTTTGTTCGCTACTTAATGGTTGGTATATTTCAACAAAATTTATTTTACGTTCATTAATAGCTTTTTTTGCTGGATCGATTCTTTTTACATCAATAAATTGATAAACATTTTTACTCATTGCTCTCTTTTCCTTATCAATTAATTATTGTGCTTGTACACGTAATTCAGCACTTGAACGGCTTCGATGACCTAATAAGGTTTTAACATCCGTTGCTGTTGGCTTAATTAACTTGAATAATGGCGCGAACTTATCAAAGTCGTGCAAAATTTCTTGTGCTCGTAAACTACCAGTTTCTTCAAAATGATGATTGATAATGCCACGTAAATGTTCTAAATGAATGGCTATATTGTCAACCGCTAACATTTCTATAGACTCGGTGTTTAAACGCGTATTTAAATCACCACGCTCGTCGAGTACATAAGCAAAGCCACCTGTCATACCTGCGCCAAAGTTAACACCAATATCGCCTAAAATAGTGACGATACCGCCCGTCATATATTCACAAGCATGATCGCCTGTTCCTTCAACAACGGCATGACAACCCGAGTTACGTACGGCGAAACGTTCACCTGCACGACCACAAGCATATAATTTACCGCCAGTTGCCCCATATAAACAGGTATTACCCATGATCATGGTTTTATGACTTAAATACTCAACACCTCTTGGTGGTTTGACGGTAAGCATACCTCCCGTCATCCCTTTTCCGACGTAATCGTTTGCGTCACCAGTCAGTATTAGGTTTAAACCGCCTGCATTCCAAACACCAAAACTTTGTCCGGCTGTTCCTGATAAGTGCATAGTAATTGGCGCAATGGCCATACCTTGGTCGCCATGTTGACGAGCTATTTCACCTGATAAGGTTGCGCCGACAGAGCGATCAGTATTTTGAATAGTAAACCTGAATTCACCACCTTTACTATGCGCTACAGCATCTTGCGCGGCTGCCAGCATTTGCTGATTTAATTGTCCTTCATCAAACGGGGTATTTTCTTCAGTTTGATGTAGTGCTGTATTATCTGCAGCCACTACCGGTGCGATGATTGGCGATAAATCTAATTTTTGCTGTTTTGCACTAATTCCATCAATTTGTGTTAATAGATCAACACGGCCAATAATGTCAGTTAAGCTTTCAACACCTAAACGGGCCAGAATTTCACGAACATCGTGAGCGATGAATTTAAAGTAATTCATCACTTGCTCAGGTAAACCTTTAAAGAACTGTTCACGTAAAACGTCATCTTGTGTGGCAACACCTGTTGCACAATTATTTAAGTGACAAATTCGCAAGAATTTACAACCAAGCGCCACCATAGGTGCGGTACCAAAACCAAAGCTTTCAGCACCTAAAATGGCGGCTTTTACAATATCAACACCTGTTTTTAGGCCGCCATCAACTTGTAAGCGTACCTTATGGCGTAAGCCATTTGTCACTAACGCTTGGTGTGCTTCCGCTAAGCCTAATTCCCATGGGCAACCAGCATATTTAACTGAGGTTAATGGGCTCGCTGCAGTGCCACCGTCATAGCCTGAAATAGTAATGAAATCAGCATACGCTTTAGCCACACCAGCGGCAATTGTACCAACGCCAGGGCCGGATACTAGTTTCACTGAAATAACAGCTTTTGGGTTCACCTGTTTTAAATCAAAAATAAGCTGGGCTAAATCTTCAATGGAATAGATGTCATGATGCGGCGGCGGTGAAATTAAGGTTACCCCCGGCACTGAATAGCGTAGTTTTGCAATTAATGGTGAAACTTTATCACCTGGCAATTGGCCACCTTCACCGGGCTTCGCCCCTTGTGCTACTTTAATTTGTAAGACATCTGCATTGACTAAGTAATGTGGTGTGACACCAAAACGACCTGAAGCGATTTGTTTGATACGTGAATTTTTCACTGTGCCAAAGCGGCGCTCGTCTTCACCACCTTCACCAGAGTTTGAACTACCACCTAAACGGTTCATAGCAATAGCAAGAGCTTCGTGGGCTTCAGGGCTAAGTGCACCAATAGACATGGCCGCAGAGTCAAAGCGTTTATACAGTTCGCTGTCACTTTCTACTTGCGAGATATCAATGGCATCACAATCATCTTTTAAGGCTAATAAATCACGTAGCATAGCGGCTGGACGGTTATTCACCTCATCAGCATATTTGCGGTAATCATCATAGTTACCGCTTTGTACTGCGCGCTGTAAGTAGTTGACAACATCAGGGTTAAAGGCATGATATTCTTCACCATGTACATATTTTAATAGGCCGCCATGGCGCATTTTTTGATGTGGCAAAAAGGCTTTACGAGCAAGGTTAATATTATCTTGCTCGATATCACTAAAATCAGCACCTTGAATACGACTGGGTAAATCGTTAAAACATAATTTCATTATGTTGTCATTTAAGCCAATCACTTCAAATAAGCCTGCACAGCGATAGCTGGCAATAGTCGATATGCCCATTTTAGACAATATCTTCAATAAGCCTTTGTTGATACCTTCACGGTAGTTAACAACCGCATCGCGAGCGCTTAATTTGATTTGTCCTTGTTCAACTAATTGTTCAATGGTTTCAAACGCTAAATAAGGGTATATAGCGGTTGCACCTAAGCCTAATAGCACGGCATATTGATGTGAATCACGTACCGATGCTGTTTCCACAATAATGTTTGAATCACAACGAAGTTGTTGGTCGACTAAACGTTTTTGTACAGCGCCTACTGCCATAGCAGCAGGAATAACCAATAAACCTTGGTGAATTTGTCGATCAGAAAGTACTAAAATAACGGTACTTTTATTGCGAACTAAATCTTCTGCTTCGTCACATAAACGGATAATAGCGGCTTCTAAGCCTTCTTCACTATCATAGGTTAGCGTTAATGTATCAGAGCGATAATGTTCAGGATCTAATTCACGTAACTGCTTCAAACCGGTATACATAAGTACAGGTGTTGAAAACAGCATACGATCCGCATGGCCTGATGTTTCATTGAACACGTTATGCTCGCGACCAATACAAGTGCCAAGTGACATTACATAGCGCTCACGCAATGGATCGATTGGTGGGTTAGTAACTTGGGCAAATTGTTGACGGAAATAGTCATATATAGTGCGTGGCTGGCTTGATAAAACGGCCATAGGGGTATCATCACCCATAGAGCCTGTTGCCTCTTGACCATTTTCAGCCAATGTTTTAATTACTTGCTGAATTTCTTCATAGCTATAATTAAACATTTTGTGGTACTGCGTCATTTCGAGATCTGAAAAGACACGTACACCAATTTGGTTTGCTTCTAACTCATCAAAAGGGATCAAACGACGGATATTTTTATCTAACCATTCACGATATGGATGACGCTCTTTTAAGTCATGATCGATATCATTTGAACTAAACAGCTTACCTGTGTAGGTATCAAGCGCTAACATTTCGCCTGGACCAACACGGCCTTTTTCGACCACTTCATCTTCGCCATAATCCCAAATCCCCACTTCAGAGGCTAAGGTAATAAAACCATTGCGGGTAATGACATAACGAGCAGGGCGCAGACCATTTCTATCTAAGTTACAAGCAACATGACGACCATTGGTCATTACCACGCCTGCTGGGCCATCCCAGGGTTCCATGTGCATAGAGTTAAATTCATAAAATGCACGTAGTTCATCATCCATTAAGTTGCTGTTTTGCCACGCAGGTGGCATTAATAAGCGCATTGCACGGTATAAATCCATACCGCCGGCAAGAAACAGCTCTAACATGTTATCTAGTGATGATGAATCTGAGCCAGACTGGCCGACAAAAGGAGCTGCATCTTGTAAATCTGGTAATAATGGTGATTTAAAACGGTAGGTACGTGCACGTGACCATTGGCGGTTACCATTAATCGTGTTGATTTCACCATTATGAGCAAGGTATCTAAAGGGTTGTGCTAAATACCATTGTGGCGAAGTATTGGTAGAAAAGCGCTGATGAAAAACACAAATAGCACTTTGCATGCGAATATCGGCAAGATCTAAATAAAAATTAGATAGATCTTTAGGCATCATTAAGCCTTTATAAATGGTCACTAAACAAGATAAGCTTGCCACATAAAAAACATCGTCTGTTATGCGCTTTTCTGCACGGCGGCGCGCCATATATAAGCGGCGCTCTAAATCTCGATTACGCCAGCCAGGAGGCGCATCAACAAAAACTTGCTCAATTGTAGGCATATTTCCTAATGCCGCATCACCTAATACAGAGGTGTCTGTAGGCACTGTGCGCCAGCCAATTAACGTTAAACTCTCGTTTGAAAACTCTTCTTCTAATATTTTTTTAGAGAGTGCAGCAGCAACAGGATCTGGATTTAAAAAAATCATACCAACGGCATATTTTTTACCTAGTTTCCAACCATTATCTTCTGCAACAGCGCGAAAAAAGCTGTCAGGCTTTTGCAATAATAAGCCACAACCATCACCTGTTTTACCATCAGCAGCAATACCACCACGATGTTGCATGCGATCAAGGGCTGAAATAGCGGTCTTAATTAGTTTATGGCTGGTTTCACCTTGTTGGTGGGCGATTAAACCAAAACCACAATTTTCGCGTTGAACGCTATGATCATAAAGCTGCATTATTGTCTCCTAATAAAAAGCCACTTGGTTAACAGAATAAAAAAGAATAAAGGTATGAAAAAAGTGCATAACTATCCCGTTTTGAGCCAAGAGGGACTGCTTACATTACTCATTTGTAGGGGAAAGGTCAATAAAAATAGAGCATTTGCTCGTAATGTTTTTACATGATTTTGCAGGGTTAAGTTAATTGAATTGTGCCCAAAAATAGTAACATATTGTTTTTTAATTTCTTTTGGTTTTTTGGAGTGTGAGCTTATACGACTAAAGTTTGATCTTATGAAACTTTATTACATTTATCGCAGTATTATGCTTTTGGGGAATATCGTGTATTTATTCAATTTATAATGAGAGAGTTTTAAGCTTAATGGCCGTTGTGCTGATATTAATAAGGGGAAACTCCCGAGTTGCTCGAATAATGTGCGGTAATATTGACTTTTAGCTAATAATTTTCACTTCAACGCGCTAGGCTTCTGCATTGGGTTAAATAAATTAGTGAAGTTCAGCTCAGTGAGAGCAAATTTAATATAATGAGGTTTGATGACGAGGTTGGGATTGCTCTTTTATTCATCAAATCTCGCCGTTATAAAGATGGCGAGATTTGATGAGCGCTAGCATTAGTGACACATTGTTTAAGGCAAATAACTCTTACCCATAAGGAAGCTATCAACTTCACGGGCGCAACGTCGTCCTTCATCAATTGCCCATACAATCAAGCTTTGACCACGGCGTCCATCACCAGCAGCAAAGATGCTAGGCTTGCTAGTGGCAAACTTATCATATTCAGCAGCAATATTAGAGCGGTTATCTTGCTCAAGGCCAAATTGCTCAATCAACCCACCTTCTGGACCCATAAAGCCCATTGCTATCAACACGATATCAGCAGGGATAACTTTTTCGCTGCCAGCAACTTCTTGTGGGAACATTTGTCCTTTTTCGTTACGCTGCCAAGTAATATCAACGGTGTGAACCGCTTTAACATTGCCCTGATCGTCGCTTTCAATCTTTTTAGTCATCACTAAGTATTGACGTGGATCTTGTCCTTGAATTTCAATGGCTTCGTTTTGACCGTAATCAACCAATAAACGTTTTGGCCATTGCGGCCAAGGGTTATCTTCGCCGCGCTCTTCTGGTGGACGCGGCATAATTTCAAGCTGAATGGCGCTGTTACATTGATGACGTAATGAAGTACCAATACAGTCAGTACCAGTATCTCCGCCACCAATAACAACAACATTTTTACCCTTAGCATTAATGTATTGACCATCTTGGTGTTTGCTATCAAGTAGGCTCTTAGTATTTGCTTTTAGGAAGTCCATGGCAAAATGAACACCGTTAAGCTCACGACCTTCAACAGGTAAGTCGCGTGGTACAGTGGCGCCAATACATAGCACAATGGCATCAAAATCATTTTCAAGTTGCTCTACACTAATGTCTTTACCTACTTCGGTGTTGGTAACAAAGACAATGCCTTCTTCCGCTAAAATATCAACACGGCGTTGTACTAATTCTTTTTGCAGCTTCATGTTAGGAATACCGTACATTAATAAACCACCGATACGATCGGCGCGTTCATACACAGTAACCATGTGACCCGCTTTATTAAGTTGCGCCGCAGTAGCTAAACCTGCAGGGCCCGAGCCAATTACCGCAACATTTTTACCCGTGCGAGCACTCGGCGGTTTAGCAACAACCCAACCTTCTTTAAAGGCATGGTCGATAATTGATTTTTCATGCAGTTTGATAGTAACTGGATCCGCATTAATGCCCAGTACACAAGCACCTTCACACGGCGCTGGACACACTCGGCCAGTAAACTCAGGGAAGTTATTGGTTTTATGTAATAGGTCGACAGCATCTTTCCAACGCCCTTTGTACACTAATTCATTCCACTCTGGAATAACATTGTTAACTGGGCAACCAGCCACTGCAGGGGCAAACTCAGACTTTGCCGACTGACAAAAAGGTACACCACAGTCCATACAACGAGAAGCTTGTTGCTCAATGTCTTGTTGTGGCATTTTTCCTGATACTTCAAGCCAATCAATTAAGCGTTCACCTGCGTTGCGCTCAGCTGGTAAGGCGCGTTTTACCTTGATAAACCCTGTTGGATTTCCCATAATATATTCTCCTTAGTAGCTTAAGCTTTAGCGCTAGCGATATTGTTTAAGTGGATGTCAAATGCTTCAACGGCAATGTCGTATTCAGAGTCATGCTTGCCAGTGCTACGCACGTCATTCATGTAACCTTGCATACGTTTGAAATCAATCGGCATGACTTTAACGAAACGCTTAACGCTATTATTCCAATCATTAAGTAATTCGCTAGCGACATCAGAGCCTGTTTCTTCTAAATGCTTGGCAATTAATGCCTGTAATTCAAGGCTTTCTGCTTCTGTCTCTATTGTTTCTAGTGCTACCATTTCCATATTACACTTGGCGGCAAAATCATTGTGAGTATCAAGCACATAAGCAACGCCGCCAGACATACCAGCAGCAAAGTTACGACCTGTTGCGCCTAATATAACCGCTTTACCACCAGTCATGTATTCACAACCATGATCGCCAACGCCTTCAACAACAGCCGTTGCGCCAGAGTTACGTACACAGAAACGCTCGCCTGCAATACCATTAATAAAGGCGGTACCAGAAGTGGCACCAAAGAAAGCAACGTTACCGATTAAGATGTTTTCACTTGCTGCGAACTTAGCTTCTTTACTTGGATATACCACTAAGTTGGCACCAGAAAGGCCTTTACCAAAGTAATCGTTAGCATCACCTTCAAGTTCAAAACGTAAACCTTTAGCTGAGAAGCAACCAAAGCTTTGACCCGCTGAACCATTAAATTTCACTTTAATGGTGTTTTCAGGTAAACCTTCCGCGTTATACTTTTTAGATATTTCGTTAGAAATCATTGCACCAATAGTACGGTCGGTATTAATAACATCGTATTCAAGTTCAACGCTTTCTTGATTATCTAATGCCGTTTGTGCATCTTCCATCATTGCTCTATCCACTATGTCGTGAATTAGATGTTTTTGATCAATTGACTGATAAAGCGTTTGCTCTGCATCACCTTCTTCTTTATGAAGTAATGGGGTTAAATCAACACCGTTATATTTCCAATGATCTACACCTTCACGTTGTTTCAGGCATTGAGTTTGTCCAACCATTTCATCTATGCTGCTAAAGCCAAGTTCAGCCATGATTTCGCGTAACCCTTCAGCCATCATGGTAAAGAAATTAACTAAAATATCAGCACGACCCGTAAAGCGATCACGTAAGTCTTTATCTTGGGTGGCAATGCCTACAGGACAGGTATTTAGGTGACACTTACGCATCATGATACAACCTTCAACCACAAGGGCAGTTGTTGCCATACCATATTCTTCTGCACCAAGTAGAGTTGCAATGGCTAAATCGCGTGGTGTTTTAAGCTGACCATCAGTTTGTACGGTAATACGGCTACGTAGTTTATTACGCACTAAGGTCTGGTGAGTTTCAGCTAAACCAAGCTCCCACGGTAAGCCTGTGTGCTTAATCGAACTCAGTGGTGATGCGCCTGTACCACCGTCATGGCCAGCAATAAGTACCACATCAGCATACGCTTTTGATACCCCAGAAGCGATAGTACCCACACCCGCTTCTGATACTAATTTCACGTTAATGCGAGCATCACGGTTAGCATTTTTAAGGTCAAATATTAGTTGCGATAAATCTTCGATTGAATAAATATCGTGATGCGGTGGTGGTGAAATCAAGCCAACACCCGGCGTAGAGCCACGTGTTTTACCAATCCAAGCATCCACTTTATCACCCGGCAGTTGACCACCTTCACCTGGTTTTGCGCCTTGCGCCATTTTTATTTGTAACTCATCAGCGTTGGCTAGGTAATGGCTAGTTACGCCAAAACGACCAGAAGCAACTTGTTTTATGCGCGAATTCATCGAATCGCCGTTTTCCATTGGCGTGAAGCGAATAGGGTCTTCACCACCTTCACCACTATTACTCTTACCGCCGATGCGGTTCATGGCAATGGCTAGGGTAGTGTGAGCTTCCCATGAAATTGAGCCAAATGACATAGCACCAGAAGCAAAGCGTTTGAAGATGTTCTCCACCGGCTCTACTTCGCTCAATGGAATTGAAGGTCTATCACTACTTAATTCAAGTAAACCACGTAACGTAAAAGCGTCTTTACTTTGATCATCAACAGTTTTTGCGTATTGCTTAAACTGCTCAGTATCATTGCTTGCTGTTGAATGTTGCAATAAGCGGATAACCGTTGGGTTAAATAGATGACGCTCGCCATCATTACGCCATGAGTATTCACCACCCGTTGGTAATAAATTTTCCACGGCGATACGGCTGGCTTCAGGGAAGCCTTCACGATGACGCAATAGCGCTTCTTGAGCGATTTGATCTAGGCTTAAACCTTCAATACGACTAACAGTGCCAGTAAAGTATTGTTCGATAACGTCAGAGTTAATCCCCAAGGCTTCAAAAATTTGTGCGCCTAAATAAGACTGTAGCGTTGAAATACCCATCTTCGAGAAGGTTTTCAATAAACCGCTGCCCACTGCTTTAGTGTATTTGTCAACGATTTGTGCATCAGATAACTGCGTATCAAGTACACCGTCATTACGTAGCGCAAACATACTCTCAAGCGCTAAGTAAGGATTTACCGCCGCTGCGCCATAACCAATGACGGTAGCAAAGTGGTGGGTTTCACGAATGTCAGCAGATTCAAGAATAATATCAGCGTAAGAGCGTATTTTTTCACGAATCAAATAATGATGGACAGCCGCTGTCGCTAATACAGAGGGGATAGCTACATGATCACTGTCTACTTCTCGGTCACTTAAAATTAATATGGCATAACCGTCTTCAACGGCATTTTTAGCGTATAAGCATACTCTATCAAGTGCTTTTTTCAGTGCGCCAGCTTCACCACTTGCTTTAAAGGTGATGCTAATGGTTTTTGATTGCAAATGATCATTATCAATATGTTGTAACTTGCGTAGTTGCTCATTGGTTAATACCGGTTGTTCAATTTCAACTTTATGGCAATGGGCGGCAGTTTCTTCCAGTAAGTTAAGCGACTTACCAATATAACCACGTAATGACATGACCAACTCTTCACGAATGGGATCTATTGGTGGATTAGTTACTTGTGCAAACAGCTGCTTAAAATAATGTGATAATTGCTGTGGTCTATCTGATAATACCGCTAGCGGTGTATCGGTACCCATAGCGCCAAGCGGCTCTTTAGAGGTACCAACCATACCAGCAAGCACCAAGTTAAGATCTTCATTCGTATAGCCAAAGGCTTTTTGCATTTTACGCAACTCTGCCAGTGGCGGCTGAGCAATCGAGGTAGTAGGTACCGCTAGCTGATCTAATTCAATTTTATTTTCGGCTAGCCACTGACCATAAGGCTGGGCAGAGCTAACTTGTTGCTTCACTTCATCATCACTGATGATACGACCTTGCTCTAGATCGGCAATGAAGATTTTACCCGGCTGAAGTCGACCTTTTTCAACGACCGTTGCTTGATCAACACACAGGGTGCCTGTTTCAGAGCCCATCACTAAAGTACCGTCTTCAGTTAATAGGTAACGAGAAGGGCGTAAGCCATTTCTATCAAGGGTTGCACCAATAACATTACCGTCCGTGAAAGATAATGAGGCTGGGCCATCCCAAGGCTCCATGATACAAGCATAATACTCATAAAATGCGCGTTTGGTTTCATCCATATCATCTTGAGTTTGCCAGGCTTCTGGCACCATCATCATCATTACTTGGGCTAATGAGCGACCACTCAAGACTAATAATTCAATCGCCATATCAAGGTTGGCAGAATCTGAATTGTCGTTATTACAAACTGGGTTTAACATTTTCAATTCAGCGTCGCTAAAATTAACAGAGCTAAATAATGCTTCACGCGCATTCATCCAGTTAATATTACCGCGCACTGTGTTAATTTCGCCATTATGGGCAATATAGCGAAACGGCTGTGCACGTCGCCATGCTGGGAAAGTATTGGTTGAGAAACGAGAGTGGAACATTGCCATGCCGGATATAGTACGCTCGTCTTGCAGATCAAGATAATATTGGCGAACCTGCTCAGTCGTAAATTGCCCTTTATAAACAATTTTAGTTGATGACATGGAAGTGACGTAAAATTCGTCACGCTCTTTAGCAATACTGGCATTTATTTTATGTGAGGTGTATTTACGTAGCACAAATAATTTACGTTCAAACTCTTGTGCGGTCAGCTCAGCAGGCTTTGCTATAAATACTTGTTCAATATTTGGTTCAGTTTCAAAGGAAGCGGCACCTAGCATTGAATTGTCACCAGGCACTTCACGGTAACCTAATAAGGCTAAACCAAGTTCATTAATGTTTTGATTTAAAATAGCTCGACATGCTTCACGCTGTTCCTGGTCTTGTGGAAAGAAAATCATGCCTACGCCGTATTGGCCAGCTTCTGGTAAGCTAAAGCCAGCAGAGAGGGTTTCTTCACTTAGGAAGTCATGTGGGATCTGAATAAGAATACCTGCACCGTCACCACTTTTGACATCAAAACCGGTTCCACCACGGTGTTCCATGCAGCTCAACATAGTGAGTGCATTTTCAATAATATCGTGAGATTTTTTACCCTTTAGGTTGGCGACAAAGCCAATACCACAGCTGTCATGTTCAAACTCGGCGCGATAAAGCCCTTGGGATTTTTTGCTCATATTATTCATTTGTTATTCCTATATCATCAAACTATCTTAATTGGCTATTTCAATTAGCGATTAAGTCATTATTTTAATGTTCAAAGTCTATGTAACTGATCCGTCAGAATATTATTTTGAAATTATTGAACATCAAGCGCCAAACGTTTATTGAGTCTTTTTAAAACCCAACAACATAAATGAAAATCATCATTTTAAGCGGCCGGCAAAATTACCTTTAAATCGGCTTTGAGTCAACTGTTTTGTGAATATTTATGCATAATATTTGCATATCAAATGCAATTAATTATTGTTTAGGATTGCTTTGTTTAAATGAGGTATATTTTGAAGTAATTGTTTTTGTTGGTAATTATTATGTCTTGGTATTTTTATTTAATATATTCTATATTCATCTTAAGTATTCCTTTATTTTGTATAAAAGATAGAGCTTATACCCTAATTTATGGAAAGGGATATCCATTTTTTCTTGATTTTTGTTGTTATTATTTTGGGATGACGATGACTTTTTTGATGATTTGCTATAGGGATTGAGCTGTTATTACATCAAGTAAAAAATTATTATTTAAATGTATGGGGAAAAAAATTTTGCGTATTATTTTTGGAAGTAATTAATAGCTATAGCATTTACAGGGAAAACGAAGAGGATGTTTTCCATAAAAAAACCCCTACAGTTCTGTAGAGGCTTTCTTTGAAACAAGTTGCAGCTATGTTAGTAACCGTACAAACTTTACTTATACGTTTTAAGGCTGGTAACCGCCAGTAATCCCTTTAGTGGTAACACTAACAGCATCATGTGCATGTAATGATTCTAGGTGATTTATTTTCAACCAGAAGTCATCAAACTCTTGTGCCTGATGCATACTGTACTGTAAACGACGAGCAGCATCTTCACAAAACATAAGATTCTGGCCATTTAAACGAGCAAACTCTTGCTCGTCTTCTCTTTTAACCGCGGCTTGTACTGGCGTTTGTAAGGAGTTCTCAATAATATCGACCAGATCTGTAATAGGAAAATCACTAACATTATTGTTTAACTTTACTTTTACTTCAGCCACAGAGCGTTGTGAATGAGGGGTCGCGACAATACCTTCTGTAGTACCAAGCCATTCATGAATTGTGTCAGAATCAAGCTCAGTGTCAGCAAACTTTTGTTGAAATGCTTTTTGAATTAATTGTCTCGCCAATGCTGCAGAGCAAGGGCAAGTTGATGAATATCGAACATCAATGGCCATTTCTATAGCAAGTTTGCCCTGATTAAAATGACCTGTAAGGATAACTGGATAAGCTTTCCAACCTTCTTTACCACTGATCAAAGACTTTCTACGTAGGTGATATTCAAAACTAAATACTACTTTTGCTTGATCACTCAAGTCACTGTGGCTACTGATAAAACCATCAAGCAAGGTAACTAGGCTTTGGTAGTTAAGCACATTACTCGTTGATAATTCATCAAGTAGTAAATATAGGCGAGACATATGAATGCCTTTGGCTTGTGCTTCTTTTAGGTTTACAAAGGCATCTACATGGGCCGAAACCATGCGTTCGCTTTCACCTTTAGAGGCGACCATTACTGGCATTTCAATATTACTCATGCCAACCCAGTCAAGCGTTCCCTCTGTTTGGGCTGTAGTATGGTTGGCAATATCGGGCATCGTTGTCGTCATTATGACTCCGTTTAAGCTATAGTTACTTAACTAGGGCCGTGCGATGATAGCTAAGTAACCGCACAACAAGTAAATTCAAGGGCGCACATTCTATCTTATTTTTTTATAGTTATCATTATTGTTATGCCAAGAGTCGAGAAAAATATCTAAATTAGCGCCTAATTGGTATATAGGTCAGTCTTTTGAGGGCGTTAAAAAATTGTTTAAGCGTGTAACGAGTATGGTTTTTCGTAAAAGTGCTAGGGTAATATTAAAAATTCTACGTTAAATGTGCCTAAATCGCGTCTGTTATTTGTTCCGGTACGTTATTGGTGATCGTCAATAAATATTGATAGACTAACTGAAAAAAATAATAAAGGAGAGGCTGTGAATAGGCATATTGAATTACCATCTTTAGATGAAGAATTACTTGATGGTTATGTGCAAAACTTAGGGCAAGATATCGTTAAGCAAATGTTTGCTTTATATAGCCAGCAATCCTCGGTTTACCTTGCGGATATTGAAGAGGCTTTGTTATCTGATAATGCAAAGTTATGGCAAGAACATTGCCATAAAATGAAAGGTGCTGCAGGTAGTGTCGGCTTAAAGTCATTGCATGCACGTTTAGTTATTATGGAAAAATCTACTGATTGTACAATAAAAAAAGCTCAACAATTAGCTGAGCTTAATATTCATAATAAACAATCCATTGCTGATTTTAGCGACTGGTTCGAGGCGCTATAGTTAATCAACTTTACCGACAAAGCGATAACCTTCTCCATGGATGGTGTTGATAAGCTCAGGTGTTTCTGTATCTGACTCAAAGTGTTTGCGTAACCGGCGAATAGTAACATCTACGGTTCTATCATTGCTGCGTAAATCTCGTCCTGTCATTTCTTTAATTAGCGTTTGCCTTGAAACAATTTGGCCTGTATTTTTCATTAACAGTCTTAATGCCCTATATTCTCCCCGAGGAATGGCAATGACATTGCCTGTTGGAGAAGTCATTTCACGAGAATTGCCATTTAATGTCCATTTATTAAAGGTGAGTATAGCTTGCTCTGTTTCATCTTCAGCATTCGTTTGGCCAATACGACTCAAGATATTGCGAGCTCTAATAGTCAATTCTCTAGGGTTAAATGGTTTAGTTAAATAATCATCAGCACCAATTTCTAGCCCTAATATCTTATCAATATCGCTATCGCGACCTGTTAGAAAAATTAAGCCTAAATTTTTATTACTTGCTAATTCTCTACCCAGTAATAAACCATTTTTTCCGGGTAAATTGATATCCATAATAACAAGGTTTATAGCTTGTTGGCTGAGAATGGATGCCATGCTTTCACCATCAACTGCTTCAAATACTTTATAACCTTCAGCTTCAAATAGGTTACGTAAGTTAAAACGTGTAACGTCTTCATCTTCAACAATGAGGATTTGATAATTTTCCATGTTATTTCCGTTGCTCTGTGGGAATTGTTAACATCTAATTAATTATGTTAACGAAGTAAGTATTAAATAACAATTATATTGTACATAATTGCTATGATTACTGTGTAGAAATCAATGTTACTGGTATTACTACCTCAAATTTTGTGCCTTTACCTTGATTTGATTCAAAATCAATATGTCCATTTAACGCTTGAGTCACTAAATTATAAACTAGATGTAAACCTAAACCACTGCCGCCGCTACCACGTTTTGTTGTGGTGAAAGGCTCAAAGACTCTACTTTTAACACTTTCATCTATGCCACTACCATCATCTTGATAGTTAAGGTGTAATTGTTGGCTTAAATACATGATGGAGATATTAATGTGACCGCTAGATTGGTGTTCAAAGCCGTGAATGAGCGAATTGATGATCAGGTTAATAAAAATCTGATTAATAGGTCCTGGCTTGCTTTCAACCATGAGTTGCTCTTCGCAATCAATCGTTACTTTAACCTGCTTTTCATTAAGCTTGACTTTTAGCGTTAAAATAACCTCTTCAAGTAACTCTTTGACATTAAACTGGCGAATATCAGCACTCGATTGGTCAACCGCTACTTTTTTGAAGCTGGAGATCAGTTTTGCCGCACGCGCTAAGTTGCGAGAAATAATTCCTAAGTTTTCTTGTCCTTGAATTAAAAACTTCTTTAATTGACTTGATTTTAACGTTTTGTCTTCAAAAGCTTGTTTGATTTCACTGTGCTTATCCGTCATGAGTGAAGAGGCTGTAACCCCTAGACCAATGGGGGTGTTAACCTCATGAGCAATGCCGGCAACCATGTCTCCCAGTGAGGCCATTTTTTCATTTTCAACCAGTTGCCCTTGAAATTGGTGCAGCTTTTCTAATGTAGAAAGCAGCTCTTGATTAGACTCTTTTAAGGCACTGGTTCTAACGGTCACCTTGTTTGTTAAGTTAGTATTATCTAATAACGCCTGCTGGTATTTTTCATCTTGTTTTACAATGTGCTTTTGTGTTCTGTTTAACAAAATATTGATGTTTTTAGCGAGAATATCAAGTTCGATCAAAGGCTGTTTATCTAACCGGCGGCTATAATTTTTCTCTTGAGATATTTGCTGGATTGACTCAACCATACTGGCAATAGGCTGGTTAATTCTTCTTTGAAGCGAAAAAGCTAAATAAATAAAAACGACAACACCTAGTATAAAGAAGAGTGAGGCAATATAAGTAATTCTATCAATATAGTTATTCATGCCTTTAAGGCTAGATTGAATATACAAATAGCCAATAACTTGATTATTATGCGCTATGTTAACAATAAGCTCTAAATGGTTTTTATGCTGTATAATTTTTGAAAGCTTGTCTATTTCATTAATTTTATCCGGAATTGCCGGGAAATAAACACTCTTATTAAACTCTGCATAGAAGCTTGCCGGGGCGTCTTTTTGGCTCGCATAGACATGAATGTAATTAATATAAGGAGCGGTAATTAATTGCTCAAATTGTGCTTGAAGTTTTTTATGACCGTCTTTGCTGTTTTCGATTAAGTATGGTGCACTGAGTTGTGCTAGCGAGTTTGCCCAAGCAGTTGTGTTTTGCTCTAGCTGTAACTTTTCATGGTCTTGAGCAATAAAAACAGCGCTAAAAGATATCGTTAATAGCAATAATACCGCGACGACCAAAATACTCGTTAATAGCAAACGTCGGCTGGAAGTAAATTTATTTATCGAGTTCATAGCTTTACAATCGTTGAAAAAAGGAGATATTTCAAGTTTATGCCCTATTTATTCTGACAATAATAAATATTAAACCCTTGTTGGTTTATCAGTGTTTCCGTTTCACCTATATATTGTTTCATTATTGGCATGTACTGTAGAAAACTATTGGCAACAAGGGTTATGTTGGCTTTATTTTTCATAAAAGTATTAATGCCTTTTAAAAAGTCTTCTGTTGCTTGATAGCTTGTTTTTGTGCCTTGGTGAAAAGGCGGATTCGAGACAATATGATCAAATTTTTCACCGACTGTAGATAAACTATTTGAGGCAAAAACATGACCAGACAAATTATTAATGGCTAGCGTTTTTTTCGCAGAAGTTATTGCAAGTGCGCTAACGTCGAGTAATGAGAGTTGTGTTTGAGGAAACTTTTTCCCAACAAAGCAGCTAATCACTCCCGCACCACAGCCAAAATCTAATACTTTCCCTTGCATCATTTTAGGTAAATTATCTAATAATAATGCCGTACCAGTATCCAGTTTTTTCTGACTAAAAACGCCTGGCAATGAAGCTATGGTTAAGTCAATATCATTAATATTTAGTTGATAATGTTTAAACCATTTATCTAGCATAAAGGGGATGTCTAAGCTATCAGGGTTAACAATACCGGCAAATAATAAGCAGTGTCGAGCGGCATCTATTTTTTGACAGCTTTGTAAAAAATGTTGTGTGAGCTTAGGCGTTGATTGAACCCCGCCTTTTTTTTCACCGACAAAAATTATTTTAGCATCACGAAGTAAATAAGGGGCAATCATTGCTAGAGTAAACGCAAGCTCGTCTTTGCTTTTTGGGAAGTTAACGATCACTAAATCATGCTTTTGCGTACTTTTATATTCACTAGCAAAACATGAAGTAACCTTTGTTTTAAACTTGTTACTGATAGCAAGGTAGTCAATAAAATTCGTGTTGTAACAGCTTATCTTTGCGCTTGGATACTCAGCTAAATAGCTTTCAATAAAGCTATCGCCTGTTAAATTAATCAATAGTGGTGTGTTGGCAGACAATAATTCGCTATTGCGTAGTAACACTTGGCTGATATTAGATAACACTGAACTTTGTGTAGACATAAAAAGTAAAAAATAAAAAGTAATGGTATGGCTTAGAAGCAGCTATTCTACGTTATGCAAATTTTGATGGCTATTACTATCCAATAAAAGACTTCTTAATATAAAAGAGCATTGACTCTAATGTAGAAAAAATGCTTAAATAGCCCTGTCCCTAATTCTAACTTTGTGGTTTTTTATACCATGAAGTTCTAAAGGGGCCAGAAGAGGAGCGTTAACCAGGTAATTATCATTGTTTTGGCTAATTAAATAATTAATCAAAACACGGAGATCAAACTCTACTAATGATAATGAGGGGGATTAACGCCGAGATAAAGATTTATTTGATGGAATCTTTATCGGTCGTTTTCTTACTAGGTTTTACCTAGTATGTGTGGGCTGAATCCCAACGATTGTCACTGATATTAACTTAGCATAATTAAGTTAGTAATTGAGTGGAGAGCTTCTGGCCTTTGCATAAAAGTCAGTCATCACCTTGTAAGGTGTTTAGCTCGGCTTGAAGTGAATGCCTACAAGTTCTCCGAACTATCATCTGCGTAAGCAGAAAATACGAGTTCGAGAGCAATGAATCTAAAATCATCTAACCATGTAATTGACCATCACCTTGGTGAAAATAGTCTTGACGATTGTCCTTTGTGGACGGCGTTAGTTACGCCATTTCTTGATAATAGCCAAATAGATTTTGACAGCTTAAAACACATTGCTACAGCGCAAGCACAAGCGGGTAATGGTTTGCTTTTACTGGGCAGTACGGGTGAAGGCTTAGCACTTACCAGTGATGAGCAGTTGAGTATTGTCGAGTTTGTTTGCAATTTGCAGCTGAACACACCGTTAATGGTGGCTGTTGGCGGTTATAATCTTCCTGAGCAACTGAACTGGATCAAGCGCTGTAACACCCTAAATATTGATAGTTATTTACTGGGGACACCACTTTATGCAAAACCCGGTGAAGTCGGACAAACGCAGTGGTTTACAGCGTTATTAGATGCAGCAAAATTCCCTTGCATGTTGTATAACGTGCCTTCTCGAAGCGGTATAGAAATACCTGTTGCGACGGTGCAACACTTACAAAATCATCCAAACTGTTGGGCGATGAAAGAAGCTAGCGGTGATATTAATAAGTTTCTTAATTATCGCCAATATTGTCCTAATATCAGCTTATACAGTGGCGAAGATGCCATGTTACCTTATTTAGCGCCAGCAGGTGTAAAAGGGCTTGTTTCAGTGTGTGCTAATGCGTGGCCTGAAGCAACTAATAGCTACGTGGAACTCTGCCTAAATGGTCCTCGTTTATCTGGTCACTCATTAGATATTTTTCCGTTATGGAACAATGCTATTGAAGCACTTTTTTCTGTCGCCAATCCAATACCCGTTAAGGTGTTGATGCAGCATCAACAAGCCATTAGCAGTGCCTTATTACGAGCACCGTTAACTCACCTAGAGTTAACCGATAGCAGAGAATTACTGGCATTTAATGAACAAATTAATCAATGGTTAGCGCAAGTTAATCAATCTTCTTTTATAAATACAATTGAAAATAGGAATATCGCATGAACTGGCAAGATGTTTTAGCACAGTTAGAAACGGGCGCACTACGTGCGGCAAATCAAGATGAAAATGGTAATTGGCAGGCTAATGTTGAAGTAAAGCAAGGCATTTTAGCTGCGTTTAAAGCAGGTGCTAATATTAGCTTTGATGGAAACTATCAAGGTTTTGTTGATAAAGATAACTTACCTGCTCGCCAGTTTAGTCCAGAAGATGGGGTGCGTTTAGTACCCGGCGGCTCATCAGTACGCGCCGGTGCTTATGTAGCTGAAGGCGTTATTATTATGCCACCTGCTTATATTAATGTTGGTGCCTTTGTTGATAGTGGCACCATGGTAGATAGCCACGCGTTAATTGGCTCATGTGCACAAGTTGGCCGTAATGTTCATGTTAGTGCAGCTGTGCAAATTGGTGGTGTATTAGAGCCTATTGGCGCTAGCCCAGTTATTATTGAAGATGATGCTTTTTTAAGTGCTGGCGTTGTCGTTGTTGAAGGCATTGTGGTGAAAAAAGGTGCCGTGTTAGCACCGGGCGTTTCATTATCTAAATCAGTACCCGTTTATGATTGTGTTAACCAAGTAATGCGTGAGAAAGGGGCTGAAATCCCTGAGCGAGCCGTGGTTGTGCCAGGTACACGCCCTGTAAAAGGTGAGTGGGCACAAGCACAAGGTTTAAATATGGCGTGTGCACTTATTGTTAAATATCGTGATGAGCAGAGTGATGCGTCATTAGAGCTTGAGTCTGTGTTGAGATAACGATAATGATCACTAGACCCACTTGGTTTGACACCAGTATTGAACATACATTATTAGCACATCAATCTCCTGAAGATGAGCTAGGCTACTTTGTCTATCAACTTGATGCATTGAAAAAGCATCTCGCGCAATTACAGCAACAAGATGTGATTAAGCTATGGTTTGCGGTTAAAGCAAACCCGTTATCAAAAATAATTCAAACCTTGGATAGCGAAGGATTCAATTTTGATGTCGCCAGCGCGGGTGAGCTAGCACAAGTGTTAGCGCAGGGTATCAATCCAAACCGAGTGCTAAATACTGGCCCGGCAAAATCAAAGCAACAGCTTGAGGCTTTTGTAAATCAAGGCGTTAAAACCTTTGTTGTGGAAAGCTTAAATCAGCTTAAGTGGTTGAATGAAGTGGTCATTGAACAAGCGATAACGGATCAGCCAACAGTGCTGCTTAGGGTACAATTGCAATGGCCTGAGGGTGAAAAAAATCCATTGGGTGGTAATAGCTTAACACCCTTTGGAATGTCAGTAGCTGAATGGAACAAA
>JAPHTO010000048.1 GCA_026196955.1 Colwellia sp.
CTGGCTCACAAGAGCAACCTAATGTCATTTACATTATGCCATGGCAAGGCATTGAAACGCCTGTAAGCATTGAAGGTAATAAACAAAAAATTATGTTACCGCAATTTAAACCGATTAACCCTAAGTTATTTAAAAAACAGGCAACACTTTTTTATAACTTAAATGTGTCTAAACAAAAGCAAACCAAATAGAACGTAAATTAAAACACTTTGGCTATTTTATTGGCAAAGTGACGCTCACATAACGCAACTAAAGCAAAACGTAGAAGGAAAACAATATGAGTATTATCGACAGTATCATTGCATTTTTACAAAATGGTGGTTCATTTATTTATCCTATCGCTTTGGTCTTAGTGGTGGGGTTAGCGATAACCATTGAACGTTGGTTATATTTAAGTTCAGCGCTTAAAACCAACCAAAAAGCGTTAGTTTCATTGCAAAGTGCTTTGAAAAAAGGTGATATCGATGTGATCACCGAACAAGCTAAGCATAACGCAGCGCCAGTATTAGATGTTCTAGAATCAGGTATTGCACGCCTATCTACGGTTAAACGTCGTGAAGATGTTGAATATGCGATGGAAGAAACTATTATGGAATACATGTTGCGATTAGAAAAACGCACACCGTATTTAGCTACCTTGGCAAACATCGCTACATTATTAGGATTACTCGGCACTATTATGGGCTTAATTGCCGCTTTCTCTGCGGTAGCCAATGCTGATCCAGCAGAAAAAGCTAATTTGTTATCATCCAGTATTTCTGTGGCAATGAACACCACCGCCTTTGGTTTAATTACCGCTATCCCATTAATCTTATTTCATACAACCTTAATGAGTAAAACCGCAGCTATTGTTGACTCATTAGAAATGGCGGGCATTAAGTTACTCAACTCACTATCTTTTGGTCCTGTAGATTCTAATCGAGGCTAACATTATGAGACGTCGTCGTCGCATTAATACGCAAGAGGCTGAGCTAGATATAACTTCGTTTATGAATTTGATGATTGTACTGGTGCCGGTACTTTTATTGAGTTTAGTGTTTTCTCAAGTGCGTATTTTAAACCTACAATTACCTGTTGCAGCTCAAGCGCAAGAACAACAAGTAGCAGATGAGCCTAAGCTTTTGGAGTTAGTGATCAGCCCAACGGGTTTTGAGCTTAATTATCCCAGTGGAATTTTATTGAAAACCTTTGAGAAAAGCGAAAAAGGTTATAACTTTTCACTGTTGTCTCAATATTTGCAAGACTTGAAGTTAACCTTTCAGCAAAATGATATCGAAAAAAATGACATCTTAATTTTACTGACCCCAGATGTTGATTACCAAACCATTGTTTCTGCTATGGATACTGTTAGATCTTTTAAAACTGTTGTGGCTGCCAATCTTGTTGATGCAGAGCTTTTTCCTCAAATTTCACTAGGCGATGCACCTGAGCTAGATGATATGCAAGGTGCTAAAGAAAATGCTAATGGAGGTAAGTTATGAAGCAGTCAGCAAGAGCCAAAAGGCGTGCTAAGCATCACAAGCGTTTTAGCAGTACGTCTAAGCTAAACCTAGTGTCATTAATGGATATTTTTACTATATTGGTTTTCTTTCTTATTGTTAATCAATCAGAAGTGAGAGTCTTAGAAACAACTAAACAAATTAATCTACCTGTTTCTGTTGCTGAAGAGCTACCCAGTGAAAATGTGCTAATAACCGTATTGAATAACCGTGTTTTGGTGCAAGAGAGAGCTGTTTGGCAGCAAGAAGAGGCATTACATAAGTATACAGTGAGTGATAACCGAGCACAGTTGATTGAGGCACTAAAGGCAGAATTAGTTTACTTAGCAGCTAAACGTCCAGAGCTTAGTGAGTCAGAGCAAGAAAGGGGCAGAGCTGTGACCATTATTGGCGATGCCGCTGTGCCCTACCAAGTGTTAAAACAAATTATGGCTGCATGTGCGGATAGCGATTATAGAAATATGTCTCTTGCCGTAAAACAAATTGCTAAAAGCAGCCAAAGCGAGGGATAAATAATGACGACAGCAACATTACCTCGCCATGTGAGTTTTACCAATAGCGCAAGTTTTCAACATTTTTATGAGTTATTTAAACCGAGTGAACAAGATAAAAAGTTTACAAGCATTTTAATTGGGCTATTTGCGCTGTATTTTATTATTGCTGTGGTAGTCCCCTTTATAGAGCAAGCTGAAGTTCCTAGAGAAGTGAAAGAGCAAGTGCCGGTAAAGTTAGCGCAAATTATTTTGAAAGAGAAGCAATTACCTTTGCCAGAAAAACCGAAAGAAAAAGTAATCGAAGAAAAAAAGCTTGAAGAAAAACCAGAAGAACCAAAAAAAGAGCAAGTTAAAGAAGAGCCAATAAAGCCACCAACCCCTTTATCGGTAGAGAAACGACGAGAGCTTGCCAAACAAAAAGCAAAAACATCCGGTTTAGCGGCTATGAAGGATGAGCTTTTTGCAATGCGTGAAGCGTTTGACGTTGTTCCTGCGGCTAAAACAACCTTAAGTAAAGAAAAATCATCAGAAGCAAAAATAAAACGAAAGCTACTCGCAGCTGAAGTTAATAAAAAAAGTACCGCGCTAAGTGCAGCCAAAACATCGCAAGTAGTTAATAGTGATGAATTAAGTACACGCAATACTCAACAAATCCGCCTTTCAGAGGAAGAAGTGCTCGCTAGCACCGATTTATTAGCAGAAGAGAGTTTGGCGGCAGGTAACTCTGGGCAACGCTCAGAAATGTCACTACGACGTACGCTAGAGGCACATAAATCACGCCTTTATGCCCGCTATAATAGTGCGCTGCGAAAAGATCCTTTTTTACAAGGTAAAGTCTCATTCGAAATTGAAATTCAACCTGAGGGTAACGTCAGCAAGGTTGTTATTAAATCCAGTGAGCTGAATAATGCGAAATTAGAGCGACAGCTGCTCGTCATTTTACGTTCAATTACTTTCCCTGCAGAAGATGTAGCAGTAATGACGACTATCTGGGTAATCGACTTTTTACCGAGTTAGGGAAATCGGCTTTTTAACGGTAAAGCAGCTTTACCGTTAAATGACTAAGGGAGTTATTTTTGTTGTGCTAGAGTATCTACACCGTGCTGTTTAAGCAAAGCTACTAGTTTAATTAAGGGTAAACCAATAAGGGTATTTGGATCGTCACCCTCAAGCTTTTTAAATAAGCAAATACCTAGGCCTTCACTTTTAAAACTACCTGCACAATTATAAGGTTGCTCAGCTTTTAAGTAATTTTCAATTTCTGCTTGCGAAAGCGCATTAAAATGCACAACAAAGGGCTCTACTAGTGATAATGCTTTATTATGCTCACTATCATAGACACATAAGCCGGTATAAAAGGTGACAGCTTTGTTGCTAAACTTGGTGAGTTGCTTAACGCCGTTTTCAAAATTATGTGGTTTACCTAAAATTTCGCTATCGCAAACCGCGACTTGATCTGAGCCGATAATAAGTGCCTTGCTATATTCACCAGCAACCGCTTTAGCTTTTTCAATGGCAAGTCGCTCTACTAAAGCTTGCGGGGTTTCATCCTCTAAAGCCGTTTCATCAATATTGGGTTTAGCACAGGTAAAAGGTAGATTAAGCTTAGCTAAAATGCTTTTACGAAAAGGGGAGGTGGAGCCTAAAACTAAGGTTTTCATGGAGATCCTATAAAAGTAGATAAATCGTTAATTTTTGATGAACAATTAAGCAAATGCCATTCAATAACTGCTATTATAAGGTCAATCTGTAGATTTTAAACGAAATAAGCTAATTTTCTTTTGACACAAGCCGCTAGGGGCATTATTATGCGCGCCTTATGCAGAATCTTAAGCTTCCGATAACAATTAGTCCAACCCGAAGTGCACAACGTAGACTTGTGTGCGAAGGTGTATTTAATGTGTCGGAAATGACTAGACTGCTTGCTGTCAGCGAAATGCGCAGTGAGCATGTTCAAGTTAGTGTTAAGTTTGATGTGGATGAGCGTGGTTTGACAGTAATGTCTGGTACGGCGTCGGCATTGGTTGCATTAACTTGTCAGCGGTGTAATGAACTTTTTGATACTGAATTAGAAGTAGATTTTACTTTTAGTCCAGCAAAAAACGAAGAAGCTGCTGAAAACATTCCGTCATATTATGACGTAATAGAATTAAATGAAGATGGTGAAGTAAACTTGCGAGAGCTAGTGGAAGAAGAGTTAATACTCATGATTCCATTAATTCCAAGGCATGAAATCGAAGACTGTCCTGCTGATGCAGACAGTGTTTGGGGTGAATTGCCAGAAGAGCTTGAGAAGCCGAATCCATTTGACGTATTAAAACAACTCAAATAGTTAAACGTATTGAGCATTTAACTAGTAACCGATTTAGGAGTAACTCATGGCAGTTCAAAAAAGCAAAAAGTCTCGTTCAAGACGTGGCATGCGCCGTTCACATGATGCTTTAACAGCAGAAAACTTATCAGTAGATCCAGTATCAGGTGAAACGCATCGTCGTCACCACGTAACTGCTGATGGCTTTTACAAAGGCGTTAAAGTAATCGCTAAATAAGCGACTTTACTTTAAGCTATCTATTTTAAGCTACTGAAATTTAAGCTTGAATAGTCAAAATTTTCTAACCTTAGCGTTAGATGTTATGGGGGGTGATCAAGGCCCCCTTATAACGATCCCCTCTGCAATAAAGGCAATTAATCAACTGCCTCATTTGCACCTCATTCTCTGTGGTGATGAAAACATCATTACAACAGAGCTTGCTCGATTAAAAATTTCCCAAGACGTTTTATCACAGCATAAACAGTTATCTATTGTTGCGACTTCTCAAACCGTTGAAATGGATGATAAGCCTGCTTTTGCTTTACGTAGTAAAAAAGATTCGTCAATGCGAAAGGCTCTAGACCTAGTTAGTGAAGGAAAAGCGCAAGCTTGTGTGAGTGCTGGCAATACCGGCGCTTTATTTTCAATGGCGCATTTTGTTTTAAAAACGCTGCCAGGGGTCGAACGTCCGGCATTGATTTCTTCCCTACCTACGCATGACGATGAAAAGCATGTCTTTATGCTTGATTTAGGCGCCAATGTTTTTTGTGACTCTCATGTTTTGTACCAGTTTGGAGTGATGGGCTCTGTTATGGCTCAACAGGTCGATGGAATAGATAAACCTCGTATCGCGTTACTAAACATGGGTGAAGAAGCCATCAAGGGAAGTGACCATATAAAGCAGGCTGCGCTTGAGTTAGCAGATAACAAAGCAATAAATTATATCGGTTTTATTGAAGGCAGTGATATTTTTTCTAATAAGGCTGATGTCATCGTTTGTGATGGCTTTGTCGGTAATGTTACGCTTAAAACCTGTGAAGGTGTTGCGCGTTTAGTCTATAAAAAATCTAAAGGCGTATTTAGTCAAAGCTTCTTGATTAAATTGCTGACTGCCATTGTTAAGCCAAGCTTAAAAAAAATGTTCAAATCAATGAACCCCGACCAGTATAACGGTGCAAGTTTGATAGGATTGCGCGGTATTGTGGTTAAGAGCCACGGAAATGCCAATGCTAATGCTTTTTTCTCTGCCATTATGGAAGCGGTGAAAGAAGTAGAACGACAGGTACCAGAAAAAATTAAAAACTCTTTAGAGCAAGGTCTGTCACCAGAGTAAGTATTTAAAATTAATAAACTGATAAAAATAGTTAACAAGAGAAGTTAAATCATATGCAAAATATATCGTTACAAGGCAATTTAGCTTTCGTTTTTCCAGGGCAAGGCTCGCAAACTGTCGCTATGTTAAGTGACTTTAGCGACAATGATATTGTTCAAAATACCTTTAAAGAAGCATCAGCAGCCTTAGGGTATGATCTTTGGCAATTAGTTGCTCAAGGGCCAGCTGAAAAACTTAACCAAACACATCATACGCAACCTGCTTTGTTAACAGCAAGCGTTGCTTTATGGCGTTTATGGCAAGCTGAATCAAATGTGATGCCAAGTGTTTTAGCAGGTCACAGCTTAGGTGAATATTCTGCACTGGTTTGTGCAGACGTGATTTCACTCACTGACGGTGTCAAGTTAGTTGAAAAGCGTGGTGAATACATGCAGGCGTGTGTGCCAGCAGGTGTTGGTGCAATGGCCGCGGTTATTGGGTTAGATGATCAAGCTATTATTGATGCCTGCGCACAAGCGCAAGCTGATGAAGTGGTTGCTGCGGTTAATTTTAACTCACCGGGTCAAGTGGTTATTGCTGGACATAAAGCCGCAGTTGAGCGTGCTGGTGAATTATGTAAAACGGCGGGAGCAAAACGAGTGCTTCCCTTGCCAGTAAGTGTGCCTTCTCATTGTGCATTAATGAGCGATGCAGCAGATAAATTAGCTGTTGATCTTGAAAGCATCACCTTTAATACCCCGAAAATTAATGTCGTCAATAATGTTGATGTAGCTGTTGAAACTAGTGGTGAAGCGATTAAAACAGCTTTAGTTAAGCAGTTATATAGCCCTGTGCGCTGGAGTGAAACAATTACGCATTTAGGTGAGCAAGGCGTAACGCAAATGCTTGAAGTAGGCCCAGGTAAAGTATTACAAGGTCTGGTTAAGCGCATTAATAAAAATATTAGCTGTGTGTCACTCAATAACGAAGATACTTTAGCTAAAGCAAAAGAATTGATACAGGAATAGGAAATAACATGTTTTCATTAACAGGAAAAGTTGCATTAGTTACAGGTGCAAGTCGTGGTATTGGTAAAGCAATTGCTACACAATTACAAGCATTAGGCGCTACTGTCGTTGGTACAGCAACTTCAGATCACGGCGCAGAAAAAATTGCAGAATATTTAGGTGCGGGCAATGGTTTAGTGTTAAACGTTACTAGTGATGAATCTATTGCGGCAATGTTTACAACCATTAAAGATGCACACGGCGGCGTTGATATTTTAGTCAATAACGCTGGCATAACTCGTGATAATTTATTTATGCGAATGAAAGATGATGAGTGGCAAGATATTATTGATACCAACTTAACGTCTGTTTTCAAAGTGAGTAAAGCTGCTATTCGTCCTATGATGAAAAAACGTGCCGGTCGCATTATTAATATTGGCTCGGTAGTTGGCTCTATGGGTAACTCTGGACAAGTTAACTACTCAACGGCTAAAGCAGGTTTACTTGGTTTTACTAAATCTTTGGCCCGAGAAATAGCCTCTCGTGGTATTACTGTTAATACCATCGCGCCAGGTTTTATCGATACCGATATGACACAAACACTAACCGATGAGCAAAAAGAAGGAATTTTTTCACAAGTTCCAGCAAATCGTTTAGGAAAACCAGAAGAAATAGCGAGCACTGTTGCATTTTTAGCATCAGATGCCGCAGCATATATTACCGGTGAAACTATTCACGTAAATGGTGGTATGTATATGGTGTAAGCCTTTAAATTAAAGGGTTTACATCAGTTTTTTGTTATAGTTTTCAAGCAAGTCAAGAGAAGCTAACAGGTTAGACCACGTAAAAAATCTAACTTGAGGCTTGCATGGCGAGCTGTTGACGAATAAACTACACGCAATTTGAAAAATTACACTTTCAGTAAGTAAAGGAAAAAAAATGAGTACTATCGAAGAACGCGTAAAAAAAATCACTATTGAACAATTAGGTGTTAGTGAAGCAGAAGTTAAAACTGATTCATCTTTCGTTGATGATTTAGGTGCTGATTCATTAGATACAGTAGAATTAGTAATGGCGTTAGAAGAAGAATTTGATACTGAAATTCCTGACGAAGAAGCTGAAAAAATCACTACAGTTCAAGCAGCAATCGACTACGTTACTGCTAATCAGTAATTGTTGATTACGTTGCAAAACGTAACTTGAAAATGTATTGACAAAGAGCGGTATACTTATCATTAAGTGGCCGCTTTTTTTATATCTCCTATTTAATTTTTTTAAAGAGGTAAGACACAATGAGACGTGTTGTAGTTACCGGCCTTGGAATGCTTAGTCCATTAGGCAATACACCTGAGTCAACTTGGGAAAATTTACTGCTTGGCAAAAGCGGCATTAGTAATATTGAGCATTTTGATACATCAGAATATACGACTAAATTTGCTGGTTTAGTGAAAGACTTTGATGCTCAAAACTATATGGAACGAAAAGAAGCCAAAAAAATGGATCTTTTTATTCAGTACGGTGTAGCTGCTGGTGTACAAGCAATCAAAGATTCTGGTCTTGAAGTGACTGCTGAGAATGCACCACGTATTGGTGTAGCGGTTGGCTCTGGTATTGGTGGTTTAGGCTTAATAGAGCAAAATCATGAAAAAATGTTAAAAACAGGTAGTCCGAAAAAACTATCTCCATTTTTTGTGCCTTCAACAATTATCAATATGATTTCAGGAAACTTATCAATCATGTTTGGTATGCAAGGACCTAATATTTCTATTACCACGGCCTGTACAAGTGGTGTACATAATATTGGTCATGCCGCTCGAATGATTGCCTATGGCGATGCCGATGCTATGGTTGCTGGTGGTGCTGAAAAAGCTTCTACTACTTTAGGTATGGGGGGATTTGGTGCCGCTCGTGCTTTATCAAGACGAAATGACGATCCTCAAGCGGCTTCTCGTCCTTGGGATAAAGACCGTGATGGTTTTGTTTTAGGTGATGGCGCTGGTGTGGTGGTAGTTGAAGAGTATGAACATGCTAAAGCACGTGGCGCTAAAATTTATGCCGAGCTAGTGGGTTTTGGTATGAGCGGTGATGCTTATCATATGACTTCGCCACCTGCTGATGGTGCTGGCGCTGCTCGTGCTATGCAAAATGCCTTAAATGATGCCAAATTAAATGCAAACCAAGTTGGTTATATTAATGCGCACGGTACTTCTACACCAGCGGGTGATATTGCCGAAACGAATGCAGTTAAATCAATTTTTGGTGATGATGCTTATAAGGTCTTGATGGGCTCAACAAAGTCGATGACAGGGCACTTATTAGGCGCTGCGGGTGCAATTGAAGCCATTTTTAGCGTACAAGCACTAGTCGCAGGCGCTGTACCGCCAACCATTAATTTAGATAACCCAGATGAAGGTTGTGATTTAGACTATATTCGCGGCAGCGCACGCGATATTAATCTTGATTATGTTCTGTGTAATTCATTTGGTTTTGGCGGCACAAACGGCTCGTTGATATTTAAGAAAATTTAAGTTGACGGACTAATGTCCGAGCTACAAAATAGTAAGCCTGAATACTTAGCTTTTTGCCTAGTATTCAGGCTTTTTTATTTTAAAGGATGTCGTGCAAGTTATGAAATTTTGCTTGGTAAATGGTGTACAAGAAAATCATATTGGTATTGATAATCGTGGTTTGGCCTATGGCGATGGAATATTTACGACGGCAAAAATTGTAAACGGCCAAGTGCAGTATCTTTCTGCGCATGTCAAAAGGCTGCTTTTAGGTTGTGAAAAATTATTAATTACGCCACCGAAGCAAGCTGAGCTAACGAAGCAACTAGTGAATGTTGCTAAAGAATATTCATTAGCTGTGCTGAAAGTCATTATAACTGCCAAAAGTGGTGGACGCGGCTACGCTCGCTCTAAAGATAATGGTCATGATTTACTGATCATGGTTCATGATTACCCGGCGCATTATGATGAAAAAGCCACCACAGGGGTTCAATTAGCGATAAGCCAGCATCAATTAGGCCTAAACCCTATGCTAGCAGGTTTAAAGCATTTAAACCGTCTTGAGCAAGTTCTACTAAGAGATGAATTATCAAATAGAACAGAGGATGATTTGTTGGTTACCAATCTCAATGGTGAAGTGATAGAAGCCACTAGCGCCAATGTGTTTTTCATTATCAATGGCAAGCTGTATACACCGGATTTGAGTCAAAGTGGCGTTAAAGGCCTAATGCGGCAAGCTATCTTACAGCGCTATCCTGAAACTAGTGTTAAATCTTTATCGCTTGATGAAATAGTCAAAGCAGAGGAAATCTTTATTTGTAATTGCGTTATGGGCATTATGCCTGTTGCTACATTTAATGGAAAAGCGTTAACAACAACACGTGCTAATGGTTTGCGTAGTGAGATGGAAAAAGCGGTAATTAGCCATGATTAATACTGTGATTAAAAGAATGTTGCTCGCATGTTTTGTTAGTTCCATACTGATTGTTATTAGCTTTTTTATCTTACTTGAACAGCAAATACAACAGCCTTTACCGCTGAAACAAGTACAATTGCTGACCGTCGATAAAGGCAGCTCTGTTAGCTCTTTTGCAAAAAAACTGGTCAAAAAAGGCTGGATTGAAAACCGTTTTTGGCTTCGCGCTTATAGTCGTTTATACCCTAATAAAGTGCAAATTAAAGCCGGAACCTATCAAGTTCCTCTCAACACAAATTTGCAGAGCCTATTAGCTTTACTTGCCAGTGGAAAAGAGCATCAATTCCAGCTCACGTTTGTTGAAGGCTCAAACTTTAAACAGTGGTTAGCGCAACTTGCACAGCAGCCGAATTTGTCTCAAACTTTGACCACGCTTTCACCAAAGCAAATAGCGCAGCGTTTAGGCATTGAACAGGCAAACCCAGAAGGTTGGTTTTTTCCTGAAACCTATGCGTTTACTCAGGGCGTTGATGATTTTCAATTATTAAAGCGTGCTCATGGTAAAATGAAGAAAGCTTTGGAGGATTTGTGGCAACAAAGAGCAAATGATTTGCCTTATAAAACGCCATATCAAGCTTTAATCATGGCTTCAATTATTGAAAAAGAAACCAGTTATCTACCAGAGCAGCCGCTTATTGCTTCCGTGTTTATTAACCGCTTGGCCAATAAAATGCGCTTACAGACGGATCCAACAGTCATTTATGGTTTAGGAGATCGCTATCAAGGTGATATTACCCGAGCACATTTAAAAGAAAAAACAGCTTATAATACCTATAGAGTTAACGGGTTTCCGCCAACGCCTATCGCTATGCCTGGTATTTCAGCACTAAAAGCGGCATTGAACCCTGCTACGAGTAATTATTTTTATTTTGTTAGCGGTGGTAATGGAAAACATGTGTTTAGCACAACACTGAAGGAGCATAATGCCGCGGTGAGAGCCTTTTTAGCCGGTCAGAAAAACAAATAATTCCACATGGTTTAGGGAAAATCTCGACAGCGCAATGCATAAAATTCTAATAACTGATATTTTTGGTCAAACACCTGCCTTAATGACCTTAGCTAAGGTCATTAAGGCTCAAACCATTCTTGAACCTTATGACGGCAAGCAAATGAACTTTGATAGTGAAAGCCATGCTTATCAGTATTTTACCGCGAATATTGGCCTTAATGCCTATGTAAGTCAGCTCTATGAAGCCATGCAAAATGTTGATGAAGATACCATGTTAATTGGCTTTAGCGTTGGCGCTGCGGCTATATGGCAATTATCAGCATCAACAACGGAAAATATAGCTAAGCGAGTAAAGGGTGCCATTGGCTTTTATGGCTCTCAAATTAGACATTTAACTGAGCTATCACCAAAGTTTGACATAAAGCTTGTTTTTCCTAAAAGTGAGCCGCATTTTGATGTTATAAAGTTAAAACAGCTACTTGAGCATAAGCAAAAAGTAAGCATTGTGCAGACTGATTACTTACATGGCTTTATGAATCAATATTCAAAAAATTACAATGCTATTGGTTATGATGAGCATGTCATGCTTTTACAACAAGCGGCATTATCGGCAAGGCAGTAAATTAAGCGTAAATTGCAAAATATCAGCACATTATATCTATACCAGCGCTAACATAGTGTTGTTGTTATGCTAAAAGCGCTATATCATTGCTTATATCTAAGTCATGCTTGGTGACAAGGCATGCTTAATTGCACTAAAGAACTTACATTGACGAGCTCAAATATAGTCTTTAGCGACAAAATTAAAGTAAATGAGAGAAGCATGAAAAAAGGTTTTATGGTTGTTTTTGATGGCAGCAATGGCGCAGGTAAAACAACCGTTATTAAAGGGGTAGAGAAATACCTCATCGCTAAGGGCTATGATGTTTTACTCACAAGAGAGCCGGGTGGCACACCCATAGGTGAAAAAATTAGAGAGGTTATTTTAGACCCTTCAACACCAGAAATGTCATTTATGACTGAGCTTATGTTATTTGGTGCAGGGCGCGCTCAGCATATTGAAGAAAAGATAGTGCCGGCTTTAGCCCAAGGAAAAATAGTCATTTCAGATAGGTTTGATGCGGCTACTTTTAGTTTCCAGCACTATGCTAGAGGCATTGATTTAGACACGATCATGAAGATCAATGATTTAGCGTTAGCTGGTTTTAGCCCTGATATGAACATCATCTTAGACTTAGACCCCAATGAAGGATTAAAAAGAGTACATAGTCGCGGTGAAGGCTTGGATCGTTTAGAAGATGAAAAAGCTGATTTTTTGGCAAAAGCAAGAAATGGCTATTTGGCACAAGCGAAACAGACTCCAGAAAGATTTGAAGTGATAGACGCAGCTCAATCTAAAGAGAATGTCTTAACGGACGTTATTAGGGTTATTGACACTTTACTCGAAAAGCATCACTAATATGAAGCCTTGGCTAATTGAACATCAGCAACGCCTCAGTAAGCAATTTGAATTGCAAATACTACCTCATGCCATACTCATTACAGGTGTCCAAGGGGCAGGTAAGCTGCAATTAGCGCAATGGCTAATGCAATTGCTAGCCTGTCAACGACCAAGCAAAACGCAGACTCAGGACGGTACTGAAATATTACAAGCTTGTGGGCAATGTAAAACGTGCTTATTAGCACGCAGTGATACCTTACCCGATCACCTAAATTTAAAAGCGGAAAAAAATAGTATAGGCGTTGATGAAATTCGTTTTGCCAATAGCTTTTTACAGAAAACAGCTCAGCTAGGTCACTATAAAACTGTCTTAATAGAGCACAGTGAAATAATGACTGTTGCAGCCGCGAATGCGTTGTTGAAAACGCTTGAAGAGCCAACAGATAACAGTATTATTGTTTTATTAACCGATGATATTGAGCAACTACTACCGACTATAGTCAGTCGAACACGCGTATTGAGTGTTAGGCCAGTTGTTGGCGAGGCGCTTTTAAGATTACTTGGTGATGGTGCAATAGAGCTCTCACAGGAAAAATTTGTTAACTTGACGCAACTTCCTGAATTAACAGATAAAGCTGTCTATGAAGATTTTTTACTCTTCAAGCAAATATATTTAAATTTTATTTATAATCAGCAAGATGAGTCGTTATTTTTGCAACATGTTTTAAATAATCAGCATTCTCTTCGCTGGTTAGAGCAAATAACTGTCGGTTTACAACGTGAGCAACTGCTCAGTTCAACTGAGCCCGCAAGAGTAAAAACACAAGATAAATTAACTGCACAAGCCTTGCATCAACTCTATAAAGTTATCATAAATGGGTGTAAAGTTATAAAATCTTATACGCAGGCTAATAAACAGTTTGTTAGTGAACAACTTATTATGAAAATAAGTGATGTTGTTGAACAGACTCAAATTAATAAGCAGGAGAGCTAGTTTGATCCCTATTAATGTAGAATTTCAATCAGAGCATGAATTATATATTTCTTATATGCCTTTTTTAAAAGAAGGCGGCTTATTTATTCGTACAGCAGAGCCATACGAGCTTGGTAGTGAGGTAGAGCTGAATATACTTTTACCTGACTCTTTAGAGCCTTCACTTATTAAAGGAGAGGTTTGCTGGTTAACGCCTACAGGGGCTCAAAATGGCACGCCAGCAGGTATTGGCGTAAGTTTTGTTGATGATCCTGATAAAATACGTAATCAAATTGAGCAAGCCATTGCTCGGCAATTAAGCTCATCAGAGCCAACCTTAACTATGTAATGTGTGTTGGTTTATATAGTAACAACTCACGTGAAACACTCGTAAATATGGAGACCATTCTTGTTCATTGATTCTCATTGCCACTTAGATCGCCTTAACCTGTCCCTTTACAACAATCAATTAGCTAATGTAGTACAAGCAGCCAAAGCTGAGAAAGTCGATAAAATATTGTGTGTTAGTGTCACCTTGAAAGACTTTCCAAGTATGCTGGAAAAAACGAAAGACTTTGATAATGTACTTGTATCTTGTGGTATGCATCCACTTAATCAAGATGATGCTGTGGATTATCAGCAGTTATATTCTTTAGCGGATCAAGAACGCGTTATTGCTATTGGTGAAACAGGACTTGATTATCATTATGCGCCAGAAACAAAAGCATTGCAGCTAGACTCTTTTAAAAAGCATATTAGGGTGGCAAAAGCTTTAAATAAGCCTTTAATCATTCATACCAGAGCAGCACAACAAGACACCTTAGACATGCTTGAAACAGAGGGAGCACAGGAAGTAGGAGGGATTTTACACTGTTTCACCGAAAGTTGGGATATGGCAAACAAAGCGTTAGCGTTAGGTTTTTATATTTCATTTTCAGGCATAGTAACCTTCAAAAATGCCAGTGTGTTGCGGGAAGTCGCGAAGCTTGTTCCTGATGACAGACTACTCATTGAAACTGATGCCCCGTATCTAGCACCTGTACCTTATCGTGGGCAAGAAAATCAGCCTGCTTATGTGGTTGAAGTTGCAAAGCATTTAGCGAGTATTAGAGGCCAGTCAGTTGAGACGATTGCTAAGCTAACCACTGATAATTTTAATCGTTTATTTAACCTGAACTCGGTTTAAGATGTTTTTAGCTAACTGAAATACATAAATTAAATTTCAACAATATCTTCAGGTTATTTAGCTAATTATGACCAAAAAAAAGCCCGAATAGTGTCTTCGGGCATAAAGGAATGGCTCAAAGGGGTTTGAGCCGTGCGCTAATTAACTTTTCAAAAAATAATCAAAAAACATTTACAATCAATGCCTAGGCTAACATTGCTTAAAGTTAGCTAAAAGGGTGTGCGAGCATCACTTAAAACGTCACTAGCGTGATTGGTTTAAACAAGTTATCAAACAATAATTTGCTACTTAGCAACCTTTGTTATGTAACTTGTATTAATTAAGTGTAGTGGATGTTTTTACAAATGCGAATTATTTTTAATATTTTTTATCTCTATGTTTTTTAAGAGATTAAATTAATGTTTTTGAAAGGGTTTTGCGAAAATATATTATTTAACCACAATTTTAACACGGGCTATCAACGGCTTTTTCACAGTTTATTCACCGGGGGAACTAGTCGCGTTGTTATCAATTAATGCGATACTTTCGTCAGCAAAACCAACACCGGCTTCAGAGTAAAAGTTGAAGACTTTGTCGACACCAAAAGCTTCAAGTTTTGCTCTTTCATCATCATATCGCGCAATCGCGGCTATCTTTCCTTTATAACCCGCAATTTGTAGCTGTTTAGTAATACTCATGCTATCAATGATATTCGGTAAGGCTAATAGAATTAACTCTAGCTTTGTTAAATCAATGCGCTCCCAAAAAAAGGCATCTTCAGCGTCACCATAAAAGGCTTGAACACCTTGCTCTTGGAGCCAACGCACTTTATCTTGCTCAGCATCTAGCCCCCAAGCCTGTTTATGGCTGTATTCAGCAATAGCGCGATAAGCCCCCATGCCAACTCGACCCATACCAATAATAACAATAGGCACTTGTGTTGGCTGAGAAAATGTATCTTCAGCTAAGGATTCTTTGCGCTCAAAACGCTGGAATAGATGTTTATGCTGACTAAAAAAGCTGTGAGCAAAGCGATACAGAATATTGGTGATCACAAATGAAATTGCTACCGCAAGGGCTAAAATAACTAACCAATCATTAGTCAGCCAACCACTGGTGACGCTGATGGCGGCAACAATTAAACCAAATTCGCTAAAATTACTGAGTGATAAAGCACTTAAATAGGCGGTTCGACATCTAATTTTCATTAAGCTTAATAAACCAAAAAATAATGCAAACTTAATCGGCAAGAGTAATATCAGTAAAAGGGCTAAATTTAGCATTTCAAGGGTTGGAAGTGCGCTAAAGCCAATGGATAAGAAGAAACCAATTAAAAATAAATCTTTAAAGCTCATTAATGATTTATTCAACTCAGAAGCTTTAGGGTGAGAAGATAAAAACATTCCTATCAATAATGCGCCTAAATCGCCTTTGATGTTAACCAGCTCAAACAGCTCATAACTACCAAAAGCAATAAAAAAGCCCATTAAAGGGATTAACTCTCCATGACCAACATGACTGACAATTTTATTAATTATCGGTCGAACTAAAAATAGAGTTAATAGCGCAAAAGCCCAAATTGAAGGGGTTTTTCCAGTGGCAAACACTAAAAAAGCGACGGCAACTATATCTTGTATAACGAGGATCCCGACAGAAATCCGGCCATGCCGGCTACGCATTTCACCATTTTCTTCGAGTAATTTAATGACACACACTGTGCTACTAAAACTTAGAGCAAAAGCGATCAATAAAGTGGTAACTAAATCTAAATCAGTAAAATAATTGATGGCCAATACAGCAAGTAACTTGATAACACTGGCGGTGATGGTTAACCAAAATAAGGTATGTAATGAACTGGTTAACCAAATTTCATTTTTGAATAAGCTTTTGACATTCAGTTTTAAGCCTATTGTAAATAACATTAAGGTGATGCCTAAGTTACTTAGAATAGTAAGGCTATCATCAGCTTGATAACCGAAAAAATGTAAGACAAAGCCTGCAATTAGAAAGCCAATTGAAGGCGGCAGGTTAACAGTTTTTACCGCAAAGCCGCAAACAAATGCGAAGAATATCCAAATAAAATCCATAAATTTTTAGTGACCTATACTACTTATTGGTATTCGCCAAAGTGGGGGTGATAATTTCAGCTAATGTCTGCGCCATAAATTCAACAATTAAAGGTTGTGCAGCCAAATTAGGGTGAATTCCGTCAGCTTGCATTAATGCGGGATCAACGGCTATGGATTCCATAAAAAAAGGTAACAATGGAATATTACGCTGCTTAGCAACATTTTCAAAGGTTTGATTAAACAACTGGTTGTAACGTTGACCATAATTAGGCGGTATTTTAATTGTCATCAACAAAACCTTAATGTTTTCACTTTGTGCTAGCGCAATTATTTGTAACAAGTTGTTTTTAATAAGGGAAGGAGGAAAGCCTCTTAAACCGTCATTACCACCTAATTCAATTAACAAATAGTCAATATTTTGTTTGGCTAAAATGTTAGGAAGGCGAGATAGCGCACCGCCTGTAGTCTCACCACTAATACTGGCATTCACTAAAGTGTATGGCGCTTTTTCTTTGAGTAAGGTCTGATTTAACAGGTAAACCCAGCCTTGGTTTTCTTTTAAACCAAAGCTTGCACTTAGACTATCACCTAGTATTAAAATAGAGCTTGGCTGAGTTTCTGCACTATGACTTGGTGTTGAGTAAAGCAAATTAGCCATAACTAACAATAGCAATACACTGACAAAAGCATTTTTAATCATGACATCTAATTCCGAAATTATTCTTAAAACTCAATCGATTATCAAATCGGTTACCTTAGAAAATAAGCAGCTACATTTGCTACAAGGCGTCAATTTAACCGTATATAAAGGCGAAACTGTCGCCATAGTTGGCTCATCTGGCTCAGGAAAAACAACACTGTTATCATTGTTGGCCGGCTTAGACTTACCCTCACAAGGTGAAGTTTATCTTAAAAACAAGCCTTTGCACCAGCTAAATGAAGAAGAGCGTAGTCAGGTAAGAGCAGAGCATGTTGGTTTTATCTTTCAGCAATTCTTATTGGTTAATAGCCTGACGGCATTAGAGAATGTTATGTTGCCCGCTGAGCTTGCCAATAATGCTAATGCTAAGCAAGAGGCTCAAGCTTTACTTGCTGAAGTAGGGTTAAGTGACCGAGCAAATCATTTTCCTTCTCAATTATCCGGTGGTGAGCAGCAGCGTGTAGCTATTGCGCGGGCGTTTATCACTAAACCCGATATTTTGTTTGCGGATGAGCCAACAGGAAATTTGGATAAACAAACATCAAATCATATCGCGGATTTATTATTTGATTTAAATAAGCTCTATGACACTACACTGGTATTAGTTACTCACGATTTATCATTAGCAAAGCGCTGCCAACGCAGTGTTGAGATGAAGAGCGGTCAGCTGGTAACTCAGTTAGCATCTCAAGAGTCGCACACAGAGCAGACAGAAAATGAGGTGCTAAATCAACCAATAGATCCCACTAATATTAAGTCTGCAAACGCATGAGTATTTTAAAGGCTAGCTGGGTTAAACAGTCAATTAGATTATTTTTGCACGAATTAAAACGTGGTGAGCTCACCATCATTATTTTGGCAATTGTTTTAGGTGTTGCTAGTGTTTTTTCATTGGCCGGTTTTTCAGGGCAAATAAAACAAGCATTGATTAATGAAAGTACTAGCTTTATTGCGGCTGATCGTATTTTGCAAAGTAGTCGCCCTTTAAGTGCTCAAGAGTCAGAGCCGCTTAACCTCACTGCTATGCAAGAGCAAAGTAAGCAGCTAGATATTGCTCGAGCTGAGCAAGTGTTAATGTCATCAATGGTGTTTGCGGGTGATAATATGCAGCTTGTCGAGCTAGTTGCAGTGTCTCCAAAATACCCCTTACGTGGTGAGTTACTTGTTAGGAAAAATGCTAATACAGGCGCAGTAGAAACTAAGCATGCCCCTGCCCAAGGAACTGTCTTTGTGGAAGATAAGATTTTATCTCTACTTCAGGTCGCTGTAGGTGATAGCCTTGAAATAGGCAATACAAGTTTAGTTATTGCTGGTATTGCTGAGCAAATACCTGATGCATCGTTTAGTGTGTTCACCTCTGGGGTAAAGGTTATTGTTAATATTGCCGATCTCAAGGCAACTAACCTTATTCAACCTGGAAGTCGTGTTACTTATAAGTATTTGTTTGCAGGAAGTACTAATAATATTAATAAGCTTGATGAGTGGCTGAAACCAAAAATTAATGATGCTCAGCGCTGGTATGATATTCAATCAAGACAATCACCTTTAGCCAATGCGTTAAACCGTGCTGAGAAGTATTTATCTTTAGCGAGTTTACTTGGCATTATTCTCGCGGCCGTGGCTGTTTCTGTAGCAAGCCGGCGTTATGGACAAAAGCATCAAAGCAGTGTGGCTGTTTATAAAGCAATGGGCGCTTCTTTAGCGCACATAAGAAAACTATATGCTCTGCACTGGGCTAGTTTGAGTTTATTTAGCATAGTGATAGGGCTTGTGTTTGGCTATTTACTGGCGCAATTAGGTCTCTATGCGATTCAGGATTATTTACCTATTCAAGTCGCACAAACAGCAACTGATGTGGCAGATACAAGTGTTTTTTCGCTGACGTTAGTTCCGTTAGGGATTTATCCTCTTGTGATGGCGGTGTTGACTGGTTTAGTTTGTGCAATAGCCTTTGCATTAACGCCATTAAAACAACTTATTGCCACTTCTCCATTAGCGGCTTTAAGAGATGAAAACACCCTTGTTAAAAAAGATGGCTTAACGGCGCGTTTCTGGCAAGTTCTACCTCCTCTTAGTGCTTTGTTCCTTTTATTGGTGCTTTTTAGTCGAAGTATCATGCTAAGTGTTAGCTTATTACTTGCAGGCATTTTAGTCTCAGCGTTACTACTTGTTATTGGCCGAATGCTGATGAGTGTTAGCCGTGTTGTTGGTAGTAAATCAGGTGCTGCTTGGCATCTGGCAATGGCGAATTTAAAACGTCGAGCGGCAGCTAATAGTGTGCAACTAGTGAGTTTTACTATTGCGATTAAATTATTGCTGATGATAGTTGTCATTAAAAGCGCATTACTATCTGAATGGCAGGCACAACTTCCTGAACAAGCACCGAACCTTTTTTTAGTGAATATTGCCAACGAGCAAACCCAAGAGGTTGAACATTTTATTAATCAAAATGGTATTGTTGCCAGTGATTTGTACGCAGTGATCAGAGGGCGTTTAACCGCGATCAATACAGATATAATCGCTAAACAAGTCACCAAGGAGCAAGATGAAGGAAATGACAATGGTCGCCAAGGTGTCGGACGAGAGCTTAATCTAACCTGGCGAACTCAACTGCCTAAAGAAAACACGATAGCTCAAGGCGCATGGTGGTCTGAGCAATCAACTAATGCAGAGGTATCGATTGAAGAGAGCCTTGCTAAGCGTTTACAAATAAAGCTAGGGGACACACTGACGTTTCAGCTTGGCAGTGACACCATACAGGTGCCTGTTACTTCTATTCGTACTGTTAATTGGCAGTCAATGCAGCCTAACTTTTATATGATTTTTAGTCCTGCTGTACTGGCTGATTTTCCGGCAAGCTATATTGCCTCGCTTTATGTTTCCAAAGACAAAAAACAATTAATGCAACAATTTCTTGTTAACTATCCTACCATTAGTTTGATTGATATTGATGGTATGATTGAACAACTAAGAAAAGTGATTGAACAAGTCTCGACAGCGGTCGAGTTTATACTCGTACTCGTAGTGCTAGCGGGCTGCTTAGTTCTGGTTGCGCAAGTGCAAGCAAGCATGGAAGAAAGAGAGCGAGAGATCGCTATATTACGTACCATAGGTGCAAAAGGTGCACTTTTACGTAATAGTGTTTTATTTGAATTTATCGCGTTAGGCGCTATTGCTGGTTTAATGGCGAGTGTGGCGATGGAGCTTACCGTATACTTGCTGCAAGCAAATTTATTTAATATGCAAACAAGTTTTCACTTTGATTTTTGGCTCTTGGGTATTCTGGCTGGGGCTTGTTTTGTTGGCTTGGTTGGCCTACTGTCATGTTGGCGACTTATTAATATGCCAAGCGTAACGTTAATTCGCCGTACCATGTAGGTTATCCTTTAATATACTAGTTAAGAGGACAAGTTCTTGAATTGATTTGACTATGGCATGTATAAATTGAAAAATTCAGGTATATTGCCTTTATTAACGTATAAAAATAATAATCAACAGACAAAGGATTTTCATTTATGGGTGCCCTAGTTAAGAATGGCAGTGTAGTAAAAGCGTTTATTACTATTGCTGCTCTCTTTATTATCTTTGCGGGGATTAAAACCGCAGCTAATATTTTAGTTCCATTTCTCTTATCGCTATTTATCGCTATTATGTGTAATCCGTTAGTGGCAAAAGCGAGTGAATATAAGATACCCAAAGCCATTTCAGTGATTATAGTTATTGGCCTTTTTGTAACTGTCGCGCTTTCTTTAGCGGGATTAGTGGGGAAGTCGATAAATGAATTGTCTGAGCTGATCCCACAATATCGCTTACAACTCAAAGAGCAACTGGTGTGGTTAACGGCTTTTTTAGCGCGTTATAATGTGCAAATATCATCAGCTATCTTATTAGAGTACTTTGATCCTGCTGTTGCAATGGGCATGGCCGCTAATATGCTAAGTGGTTTTGGCTCTGTAATGGCGAACTTATTTTTAATTATTCTTACCGTGGTCTTCATGTTGTTTGAAGCATCATCGTTTCCAATTAAGCTTCATTTTGCCCTTGATGATCCTGAAATGCGAATCAATCAAATTGAGCGTTTTTTAGCGTCTGTAAATCATTATATAGCCATTAAAACTATGGTGAGTATTGCAACGGGAATTATTGTTTCAGCTATGCTTTGGGCATTTGGTTTAGACTTTTATCTTTTATGGGGAGTCTTTGCTTTTTTACTTAACTACATTCCTAATATTGGCTCTATTATTGCCGCTGTACCAGCTGTTACTTTAGCCACTTTGCAATTAGGCTTAGGTGAAGCAGGTGCTATTGGACTAGGTTATGTACTTATTAATATGGTTATGGGTAATATGGTTGAACCAAGATATTTAGGTAAGGGGTTAGGCTTATCTACCCTAGTTGTTTTCTTATCTTTAATCTTTTGGGGTTGGTTATTAGGTACAGTGGGAATGTTGCTGAGTGTGCCACTTACCATGATAGTTAAAATTGCTTTTGAAAGCTCACCAGAAGGGCGGTGGATAGCCATATTACTCAGTGATGAGGCTGCTGTTGAGCAAGAGGCAGGCCAAGCTCAGTCTACATAAAATTAACTAGATGAGTTAGGGGACTTGCCCTAACTCTTCAATACGTGACTGGCTAAGTCGAATATAGCATTTCTTGTAGGCAATATTGGCACCTTTCTCAGGGGATACTGCTAAATATTGCCATCTACAGTCATTATTTCTAAACGTTATAAAATTACTTTGCGATCGTTTAAACATTTTTAATGCGGATTGGCGCCCCGTAATTAATGCTTTTTCTTCAAGATTGAAAATGTGGTTATTGACCCAGGTTTGTAACTCTCTATCAACGATTTTTATAACCCCGTCTAAGCAACTGGACATTTCACTGTCGGTTAACTCAGCTTGCTGACATTCACTCAGCGTTTTTGCTGCATTTGCAGGGAAAGTTAAAAATAGTGTTGATATGGTAAATACCAAGGTGCTTGCTGTTTTTATCATAGGTTAATTAGATACTTATATCACTTTTATAGCAAGCTTAATAATTGCTTGCTATAAAAGTTTAGTTGAACATTATTAGGGGCTGTTGATCTTTCGCGGTTAAATTTTGTTCGAGATAAAAACGTTTTAATCACGGCGAGTAGTGTGTAGCCTAGTCACTCTAAGCAAATACTAC
>JAPHTO010000084.1 GCA_026196955.1 Colwellia sp.
AAGCACTGAATCACCAAGGTTCAATGTTAGTGTTCTTACCGGGCGTGAGTGATATTCGTTTCATTGCGAACGCGCTTAACCAGCATTGTCCAAGTGATTTACTATTATGTCCATTATTTGGCGAACTCAGCTTAAAGCAGCAACAACAAGCGATTAAACCTTGTGAGTCAGGTAAACGAAAACTGGTACTTGCCACGAATATAGCTGAGACTTCATTGACTATTGAAGGCGTCAATATGGTGATAGATTGTGGTTTTGAAAAAGTTGCCATATACGATAATGCTAGTTTGATGAATAAATTGACTCAACAGCAAATTGCTAAGGCTTCCGCAGTGCAGCGTGCAGGAAGAGCCGGTCGATTAATGGCAGGTAAATGCATTCGTTTATTTGCTAAAGATGATTTTGATCGTCGGCCTGAGCAAAGTATTAATGACATTCAACAAGCCGATTTGCTCCCGACACTCATCGAGGTGGCTCGTTGGGGGGTAACAAGTTTAGCTGAATTGCCTTTATTAGAGTTGCCGACGAAGATAAAAGAAGCTCAAGCCTGGCAAGAGCTGCAAAGTTTGAAGATCATTGATAGCCAAAATAAACTGACTAAGCATGGTGAACAAGTTGCTAAGCTGCCGTGCCATCCTCGTTTTGCACATATGTTATTGCAAGCGAAAGCAATGAATGAAGGTATCAGTTTGCTAGCGTGTATTTTAACCGCACTTCTAGAAGAGCGTGATATTCTTGCTAAAGATAGGGCTTTATATGATGTTAACCTAACGCATCGAGTTGAGCAGTTAATCGCACATTGGCACAAGCCTTATGGAGCTATTGCAAATATCATTAAGCAAGTAACAGCGTTAGCAAAGCATTTGCACATAAATCATTCTAATATTCTCTCTTCGTTAAAGAGTTTACCTACCAATATGACAGGCTTATTGCTTGCTTATGCTTATCCAGAGCGGGTAGCTAAAACAAGAAAAACCTCAGGAGACTATATTTGTGCTAATGGCAAGGGCGTATGTTTATCTGAGCAAGATGCATTGGTAAGTGAAGACTTTTTAGTGGTTGCCGACTTGATGCAAACGAACAATACATTAAGGGTTCGTTTAGCGGCAAGTATCGAGTTGTCACAAATAGAGCAAGTATTTGCTCAAGAATTTGTTGAAAAAGAACATGCACAGTTTGATGAAACAAGCGGTAAAATTATTGCCAGAAAACAAACCAAACTAGCCGCTATTACGTTAGTTGAAAAAGTATCGCAAACGCCTCTTAGTTCAGAAAAAATTAGCAAAATGTGGTGTGACTACCTTATTAAAAAAGGCTTGCATATCTTGAATTGGCAAGCAAAAGATAATGCCTTAAAAGCAAGGTGGCAATGGTTAAGGTGTTATTTTCCTGAATATGAATTTCCGGATATTTCAGAGCAGGCATTGCTAGATAATTTAGCGCTTTGGTTCGCTCCCTATGTGGGTGAAATAAAATCAAGAACAAAATTAGCCAAACTTGATTTATCAAGCATGTTATTGTCGCAATTAGATTACCAGCATCAGCAAGTGTTAAAACAAGCCGCTCCTACCCATTATATTGGCCCAACGGGGCGACATTGCCTGATCACTTACGGAAAAGAGCAATCTCCTAAAGTATCGCTACCTATGCAAGAGGTTTATGGTTTACAGCAAACACCTAGGGTGGGAAGTATTGATAAGAGCCAAGCCAATAAGCATAATGGAGTACCGCTTATTTTAGAGTTATTATCACCAGCGCAAAGGCCGATACAAGTAACACAAAACTTGGCACAGTTTTGGAGTGGCAGCTATAAAGCTGTCCAAAAAGAGATGAAATCTCAGTATCCCAAGCATTACTGGCCCGATGATCCTGCAACCGCGAAAGCAACGAGTAAAACCAAGCGCTTTATGGAAAATAATGATAAGAGTAAGAGTTAGGAAAAAGACAATCAATGGTAGCAAATAAAAACGTGCAGAAATCACCGAAGCAAGTAGTGAAAATATCTTGGCTACGCTGGTTTTTTATCAGCTGTGCCAAGTTGGCTTTTGCGCTGAGTTTTGCGTTAGCGCTCTTTATTATTTACCTCGATGCGAAAGTACAAAAAACCTTTGAAGGGCAGCGCTGGCAGGTACCCGCACAAATTTATGGTCAAATTGAACACCTACGACTTGGTGAGCAGAAAAATATTGCTCAGCTAGCTAGTGCGTTACAGCTTAACGGCTACAAAAAAGTCGCTAGGGTAAACGCGCCAAGCCAGTTTTCACAATCAGCAACACGGCTTATTGTTTATCGTAGAGCATTTGATTTTCCCAATGCAGAAGTCGGTGAGAGTCATGATGCGGTTAAACTTATTATTGACTTCGAACAAGATAAAATTAGCCAGCTTTTTATTGAAAACCAGCCCGTAGCAGCTCTTAAACTAGAGCCTGTATTGCTAGCGCGCCTTGTACCTGACAATAAAGAAGATCGAATATTAATGGCGCTTGAAGGAATGCCCACATTACTGCTTGATACATTATTGTTGATTGAAGATCGTGACTTCTATCATCATCAAGGCATTTCTCCGTTGGGGATCTTACGTGCCTTATACAGTAATCTGCTTGCTGGACGCACAGTACAAGGGGGCAGTACGCTTACCCAACAACTGGTCAAGAATATGTTTTTAACGCGTGAGAAGACCCTGACGCGAAAGTTTAAAGAAGCGCTAATGGCACTGATTATTGAAGTGCGTTATAGCAAAGATCAGCTGCTTGAAGCCTATATTAATGAGGTTTATTTAGGGCAACATTATGCTAACGGTATCTATGGCTTTGGCTTAGCGGCAAAATTTTATTTTGGTAAATCTGTTGAACAACTGAGTCATGAGCAAATTGCCCTGCTAGTAGCGCAAGTAAAAGGGCCAAGTTACTATGATCCTTGGCGACACCCTGAGCGAGCTAAAACCCGACGTGATTTGATTCTACGGCTAATGTTTGAGCAAAACTTTTTGTCAGTACGTGAGTTTGAACAGGCTGTAACCGAGCCATTAACTGTGCGCTCTCAACGCCGTTTCAAAAACCAAAACTACCCCGCTTATTTACAATTAGTCAAAAGTGAACTGAGTCAGCAACTGAGTACTCGTCAGCAAAAATCGGGCATTCGAGTTTTTACCGGTTTTTCTCAAGTGAGTCAGCAGCTACTTGAACAAAGTGTTGCCAGACAACTTGTGACATTAGAGCAGCAGAATCAACAAAGTGATTTGCAAGCTGCGATGATAGTGACTGATATAGCGAGTGCTGAAGTACGCGCTTTAGTGGGAGGAAAGCAAAGTGGTTATGCAGGATTTAATCGTGCTTTACATGTTAACCGTCCTATTGGCTCGCTAATTAAGCCAGTGATCTATTCTGCGGCGCTTGAACGCTATGAGCAATATAATTTAGCGACAGTATTAGACGATAAACCTATAACGTTAAAGAGTGGCCAAGGGAAAAGTTGGCAGCCTAAAAATTATGATGGTAAATACCGGGGACAAGTACCGCTTATTGACGGCTTAGTGAAATCACTCAATATCCCTACGGTTAATTTAGGTATGAGTTTAGGTTTAGATAATGTCGCTAATGCCATGTATTCTCTTGGTCACCAAAAAGAGATTGTTACTCGTCCCTCAATGCTATTAGGTGCTATCAATATGTCACCTTGGCAAGTTAATCAAATGTATTTGCCTATAGCTAACCGGGGCTATTCGCTAAAAGCTCATGCTGTGAATTTGGTTGTTTCAAAAAATGGTTCAACACTATGGCAGTTTGAAGAAAAACCAGAGCAAATATTGTCAACCAATGCCGCTTATTTAGTTGATTATGCGCTGAGTGAAGTAACAAAATCAGGGACAGCAAGATCACTATCATGGCGAAATAGTGGTGCTGAGCTTGCGGGTAAAACGGGTACGAGTAACGATCTTCGCGATAGTTGGTTTATCGGTTATGACGATAAATACATAGTGACCACTTGGCTAGGTAAAGATGATAATGCCCCAACAGGGCTGACAGGCAGCAGTGGCGCCCTAGTGCTGTTTTCTGACTATATGAAAAAGCAAGGGGTGACAAATAAAATTCCAATTAAACCTGATGCCATTGCGTTAACCTTGTTTGAACAGCAAACAGGTAATGCAGTGACAAGTGAATGTGATGATACCATCACTTATCCGGCAATATCTCTAGGTATTCGTCTACAAACCAAGTGCCTGAAAGAAAAACAAGATAGTCGCTCATGGCTTGAAAAGCTTTTTGGTGATTAACTATGGAAGACAAAAATTAATGCTAGATATCATATTAAACGGAGCACTAACGGTTACCGATGAAAGTGCTCTTGTTTAATGAATCATGCGTATACTACTCAGTGAAAGTTACGTTTAATTTTGCTGTAGAGGCGGTATCAATAATACTCACATTACCGATACTTTTTTGTAATTTTGCTGCGGTTTTGTCAGCACCATGACGTTCTGCAAAGCTGATAATATCATCGCCGTTGCACACCACCTTCAAGGCTATTGTTTTATCTTTTAAGTTATAGGATTTAGTCGTGCTACTTAAACGATAAACCTTATTACTCATTGCCGCTTTACACACGTCAACTAATGCCGTTTTCATATATGGGCTCATAGCGGCTTGGCTAGGTAAGCTAAAAGCTAAAGCAGGAACAGCGGTAGCAAGTGCGATAAGAGTAGTTTTAAAAGTTTTCATGATATTCTCCATAATGTTTAATAAATGTGCAGCTAAAATGCAACACGCAATACCAAGTTGGTATAGAATAATAGTGGATCATTTTTAATAAAAAGTTGTTAACGTTTTGCTCGTGGATGTAAATAAAATTGCTGCTGTTTTGAAATAAAGTTGGCTAAGTATTTGATTGTTTATTTAATTTTAAAAAGCACTTAATCTAGATGTTTCAATATTCTTACATTTGTTCATAGGTAGACATACGAAAGAGAGCGTAGATGTTATTCAACTTGGGATGAAATGTGGGATGAAAAGCATTTTTTTGATTTAAATTAAAAAATTACACTGTTGTTTTGTACAGTTTTGCGCTTTAGTGTGATATTGTTTGCTTGTACAGTGAATTAAAATTTTAGTTTTCTTTTAACATGACTAAGGAATAACAATGGCAGTTGAAAGTAGATTTGTCGTCATTAGACACGGGGTGGAGGCAAAAACATTTATGGATAAGAAATCAGCAGATGAATATGACAAAATGTTGGATATGGCTGATAATTTGGCTGAAGTTTTTGCAAATTCTCCCGTCGAGCTGAGTGATGCAGCAAATGAAGAGCTTAGTATTTATTTGGCGCAACACCGAGAAGAAGTGTTGATTGCTTTACTTGCAAAAAAAGCAGCAAAAAAACCGGAAAAAAAGCCTGAAAATGAAATTGCAAAAAAGGCAGCAAAAAAAGTAACAACTAAACCTAAAGAGCCAAAGTTGAGTGAAGCTAGCTAGTTAGGCATGATTGATTACCAAGTGGTTCGAAGTGCTCGCCGAAAAACACTTTCTTTACAAGTAAAGCAAGGGAAAGTGCTTGTTCGGGCGCCGTACTATGTTGAGACAAAAATCATCTATGATTTGGTACAAAAAAAATCGGCTTGGCTCAGGGCGAAACTTAAAGAGCAGCTACAAGTCAGCTCGCAATGTTGCTGTTTTAATCAAGATGATAAATTGTTTTATTTGGGGCGGTTAACTAACCTGCATATTTCTTTTGCCCGTAAAGCGGATACCTTTCTGATTGAGAATGCCTCTGGAGCACCGGAGTTTAATATTGTTTTAGCTAAACGTTATCAAGATAAGCTTAACGATGAAAAGCTGCGTCGTAGCGCAGTAAAAAAACAATTAGAGCGTTATTTTAAGCAGCAAGTAGAAGCCATTCTTTCAGTAAAAGTAAAGCAATACAGCAAGCTAACTCAGTTAAAACCTAAGAGTATTAAAATTCGACAATACAGTGCTCGCTGGGGAAGTTGTAATAGTAATGGTGAGTTGAGCTTTAACTACTTGATGATGATGCTACCAGACTATGTCATTAACTATATTGTTGTTCACGAACTTTGTCATTTACGCTACTTGAATCACTCCGATAATTTTTGGCAACTTGTCGCTGAATATTTTCCACAATACCTACAAGCTAAGCAATGGCTTAAGGACAGACAATCGCAGCTGCTATGGCGACTGCCCTAACTTATACATCATACAAATCATTACACAGCATTAACTATTCGTTGCACAAAAGCAATGCTGTTTGTTTTATCATCACCTTCTCAAAATTCATAGTGGCATGAAATTAGCTTAATTCTTAGTTTTTCAATGCGTTGAAGAAAAAGCACAATTATTTGACACGTAAGTATAAAGAGAAATCGTGATGAAATTTAATACTCATAGTATAGGTATGACCTTCATTTATATAGCATCGGCCTCGCTTTCTGTGGCTAGCCTATATTATTTGCTAGGTAATTAATTGCCGTTTAGTGTAATTGAAAGCGAACTCAACTATCTTTATGGATAGTTATGCATAGCCTATAACTTTTTATTCTGGTTTTAGTGTGCCAATAAAGGTTGACACTATCACCTAATTCAGGCATTTTACCTGCTATGAATATGACTACTAGCCACATTATCATTATTACCACCACCACCCGAATTGGGATGGCGGTCGCTGGCTAACGTGTAAAAAATAATAATTTTATCGAAGCCCGTGACCTGAAAAGGTTACGGGCTTTTTGTTTTTAAGAAAGGAAAAGATCATGCGTGTACTTAAATTTGGTGGCTCATCATTGGCATCAGCTGAGCGTTTTCGTCAAGTTGCTGATATCATTAAAGATAAAAGTCAATCATCTGATGTTGCAGTAGTGGTTTCTGCCCCACAAGGTGTGACTAATCACTTAGTTGCTATGGCTGAAAATATTACCGATGAAGCAAAACTATCAACCGATTTAGGTCACTTTAAGCGCGCCATTACCACTATTATTGATGATCTATCAGCAAGTTTACCTGAGTTTAACTCTCAACATTGTGAGCAAGCACTTACAAATTACGAGCACCAGTTACAGCGCTTTATGCAAGGTGCTACTATGTTGACCTACTGTCCAGAACATATTCGTGCCCGTGTTATAAGTACAGGTGAGCGTTTAAGTGTCGCTATTTTAGATTCCGTTCTGCAATCATCAGGATTACAAGTATCACTACTGTCTCCTGAAAAATTTTTATTCACTAATGAGTCTTCATTAAATGCCGTTGCTGACTTAGTGTTATCTAAAGAAAAATTTGCTTTGCATTATGAAAAATTAAACCCTATTTCTCTTATGCCGGGCTTTATTGGTATGAGTGTTGATAAAGATGGTCAAGAAGGACAGGTTACGACTTTAGGTCGCAATGGCTCTGACTATTCAGCAGCGGTGTTGGCTGTGTGTATGCAAGCTGAATGTTGTGAAATTTGGACTGATGTTGACGGCGTATATAATGCTGATCCTCGAATGATCAAAGAAGCAAAATTACTCGATTACTTGTCTTACCAAGAAGCAATGGAATTATCGTATTTTGGGGCGAGTGTCTTGCATCCAAAAACTATCGGCCCAATCGCGCAATATCATATCCCTTGTTTGATCAAAAATACCAGTAATCCAGCGGCTCCAGGTACATTGATTTCCAATGAAAATGATCAGCAAAAACGTGTGAAAGCGATATCAAATCTTGATGATTTAACCATGGTAAATGTTTCTGGGCCAGGTATGAAAGGTATGGTAGGCATGGCAAGCCGTGTGTTTGCTACTATGAGCCGCGAAAACATCTCATTGGTTCTTATTAGCCAGTCTTCCAGCGAATACTGTATTAGTTTTTGTATCTATTCAAGCGATGCGTTACGTGCTGAGCAAAGTTTAAAAGATGAGTTTGAGCTTGAATTGCTCAATGGTTTACTCGAGCCGATAGAATTAAAAGGTGAATTATCCATTGTTTCGCTGGTTGGTGATGGTATGCATCATCAACGTGGCGTTGCGGCGAAGTTTTTTAGCTCACTAGCTCAAGCTCGTGTCAATGTAGTCGCCATCGCTCAAGACTCATCCGAGCGTAGTATCTCTGTTGTTATTGAGCAACGAAAGTGTACCGATGCCATGAAGGTTAGTCATCAAAACTTCTTCTCACATAAGCCAACAATTGATGTGTTTTTAGTGGGTTGTGGTGTTGTAGGCAGTGAATTAATCGCACAAATCTCTCGTCAACAAACAAGCCTGAAAGAGCAGAATATTGCCTTGAAAGTATACGGGATTGCTAACTCGAAAGGGATGGTATTTGATAAAGAAGGTATTGACTTAGATAATTGGCAAGCTGCAATGCAGCAAGGCGCTGAAAGTGGTCAAGCTTTGGCTGTTAACGTTGAAAATATCAAAGCGTTTGTGCGTGATAACCACTTAATCAATCCTGTGTTGGTTGACTCAACGTCTAACGAAACGTTAGCTATGAGCTATGTTGATTATTTAGCTGAAGGTTTTCATGTTGTCACGCCGAACAAAAAAGCGAATACAGATTCATGGGAATATTACCAAGCGCTTCGTGCTACGGCGCAAAAGACCAATCGTCGTTTTCTGTATGAAACAACGGTTGGTGCTGGCTTGCCGGTCATTGATACCTTGCAAAGTTTGATTAAAGCTGGCGATCAGCTGCAACGCTTTGAAGGAGTGCTTTCTGGCTCGCTATCGTATATTTTTGGTAAATTAGATGAAGGCATGTCTTTATCTGAAGCGACAAGTATCGCCAAAGAGAATGGCTTTACAGAGCCGGATCCTCGTGATGATTTAAGCGGTATGGATGTTGCGCGTAAGTTATTAATTATGGCGCGTGAATCAGGTATGCAGCTAGAATTATCTGACATCACTATCGAATCGGTCTTACCGAGTGATTTTGATGATAGCGGCGATGTTAGTGAATTTATGAGTAATTTATCAAAACTTGATAGCGAAGTAAGTGCACGCTGTGCGGCTGCAAAAGCAGAAGGCAAGGTATTACGTTATATTGGTACTATTGTTGACGGCAAATGCCAAGTGTCAATTGAAGCCGTAGATAGTAGTCACCCGCTTTATAGCATTAAAGATGGCGAGAATGCTTTAGCCATACACAGTCGTTATTATCAACCGCTACCGTTTGTATTACGTGGTTATGGTGCTGGCGCAGCTGTTACGGCTGCAGGTGTTTTTGGTGATTTATTAAGAACACTTGCATGGGAGCAACAACACTAATGTCAGCTAATAAAGAAGCTTTACATAAGCAAAGTGTTTCAGTTTTTGCGCCTGCATCCATTGGCAATGTTAGTGTTGGGTTTGATGTTTTAGGTCTTGCGGTTAAGCCAATTGATGGCACCTTGCTAGGTGATGTTGTCACTGTCGAAAATGTCCTAGAGCAGCCAGCTGAAGACAGCTTAGCTGTTGTTGGCGCTTTTGCTGACAAGTTACCCCAAGCTAAAGAAGACAACATTGTTTGGTCATGTTTACAGCTGTTTAATCAGGCGTTAATTGCCCAAGGGAAGACGCCGGTTAAAGTGCAGATGATCCTTGATAAAAAAATGCCTGTCGGTAGTGGTTTAGGGTCGAGTGCCTGCTCAGTTGTCGCCGCTCTAGCGGGGTTAAATGCCTTTTATGGTAAATACCATGATTATAGCTTTGATGAAAAAACCTTGCTAAAAATGACTGGTCAAATGGAAGCGCAAATAAGTGGTAGTCTACATTATGATAATGTTGCGCCATGCTACTTAGGCGGTTTGCAATTGATGGTGCCTGATAGCGAAGTGATCAGCCGAACATTACCGGGTTTTAATGAATGCTTTTATGTGATGGCTTATCCGGGGATTGAAGTGTCAACGAAAGCGGCACGTGATGTGTTGCCAACAAGTTATAGTCGTGCAGATGTGATAAGCTATGGTCAAAATTTAGCAACCTTTGTTGATGCATGTCACAGACAAGATAAAGTACAAGCTTTTTCGGTGGTAACAGATGTCGTCGCTGAGCCTTATCGGACCAATTTATTACCAAAATATCAACAAGCTCATGATTATTTGAAAGCACAAGGTGCGCATGCTGTTGGTATTTCAGGGTCAGGGCCAACATTGTTTTGTATTTGTGAAAGTGAGCAACAAGCACAAAACTTTAGCCAATGGTTAAAAGATAATTATCTGCAAACAAATCTTGGCTTTGTTCATGTTTGCCAAGTCGATGAATCGGGTGCAATAGAGATATAAATGTGGGTGTGCTCTAGCTTGAAGATATCAAACTAAAGTGCACTCTACAGGTAAACAAAAATATTAGGAACAGAAAGTGAAATTTTATAATTTAAAAGAAAACGATCAGCAAGTGAGTTTTGCTGAAGCAGTAAAACAAGGTTTGGGTAAAAATCAGGGCTTATTTTTCCCAAAGACTATGCCTAAGTTTGACAATGTTGAAGAGTTGCTAGCATTACCGCTAGTTGAGCGTAGTGTAAAAATATTGTCACCTTTTGTTGAAGAAGACCTAAACGAGCAAGAGTTAACTGAAATTGTTACTGATGCGTTTAACTTCCCCGCTGTTTTGCAACCGATTAGTAATGACCGCGCTATTTTAGAATTGTTTCATGGCCCCACGTTAGCTTTTAAAGATTTTGGTGCTCGTTTTATGGCTAAATGTTTGCAAACGTTTGTCGCTAAAGAAGCAAAAGCCACAGGTCAAAAAAAGCCATTAACTATTCTCACTGCGACTTCAGGCGATACAGGTGCTGCAGTAGCTCATGCATTTCATGGTATCGACAATATTCGTGTTGTTATCATGTACCCGAAAGGCAAAATTTCTTTATTACAAGAAAAAATGTTTACCACCTTAGGCGACAACATTGAAACCTTGATGGTTGATGGTGACTTTGATGATTGCCAAGCATTAGTAAAGCAGTCTTTTGATGATAATGAATTGGCAACAACGATTGGTTTAAACTCAGCTAATTCTATTAACATTAGTCGTTTATTAGCACAAATTTGTTACTACTTCGAAGCAGTTGCGCAATTATCACGTGCTAAAACAGATTTGGGTGACATTGTTTTTTCTATTCCGTCAGGAAACTTTGGTAATTTAACGGCTGGTTTATTTGCTAAAGCCATGGGACTACCTATTAAACGTTTTATCGCTGCGACTAATTTAAATGACACTGTGCCGCGTTATTTGGAAACGGGCGAGTGGAGTCCAAATGACACGGTTGCCACCATTTCAAATGCAATGGATGTGAGTAATCCAAATAACTGGCCACGTGTTGAGCATATGCTTAAGTCAGGCATTGTTGAAGACGGTTGTGTTAGTTCGGTGTCAATTGATGAAGAGCAAACTCAGTCTACGGTTATTGGATTAAGTAAGCTGGGTTATATTAGCGAGCCTCATGCTGCTGTTGCATATAAAGCCTTACAATATAGTGCCCAAGAAGGTGAGTTTGGTGTTTTCTTAGGGACAGCACACCCAGCTAAATTTAAAGATGTCGTTGAAAGCATTTTAGGTCAGCCAATTGGGTTACCGAAAGAGTTAGCAGTCTGCGCAGGCGAGCCTATCTTATCTGAAGAGATGAGTAGCGATTTTGCAGATTTACGTGCTTACTTATTAAAGTAAAACGAATATCACTATGATCAAGCCTCACTGGCAACAGCTAATCAAGCAAGAACAATCGCAAGATTACTATTGCCAGTTACAAGCAAAAATCGCTGAGCAAAGAGCACAAGGCATTGACGTTTTTCCGAAACAAGACGATGTTTTTTGCGCTTTTGAATATTGTGATTTAGCTGATGTTAACGTGGTGATTTTAGGGCAAGATCCTTACCACGGCATTGTTGCAGATACGCCACAGGCACATGGCCTCGCTTTCTCTGTTCAACAAGGTATAAAAGTACCGCCCTCTTTGGTGAATATCTATAAAGAGTTAAGCACAGATATAGACGCTTTTGTCACGCCAAATCATGGTAATTTAACCACGTGGGCACAGCAGGGGGTTTTACTCTTAAATACAGTACTCACTGTGCAGCAAGGTCAAGCACATTCTCATGCTAAGTGGGGATGGGAAACTTTTACGGATAAAGTTATTGAGCAAATCAACCTACACAATAAGGGCTGTGTTTTTATTCTTTGGGGCGCTCATGCGCAAAAGAAAGGCCGCAATATCGATGGCAATAAGCATTTAATATTAACTGGACCACACCCTTCACCACTTTCAGCCTACCGTGGTTTTTTTGGCTGTAAACATTTCTCTAAAGCTAATTTATGGCTAGAAAATCATGGTAAATCAACTATAGATTGGCGCTTAAATAACAGTGAGTGATCAAGATATTGGCTTTGGCACAGATGATTATCACATTGCTGTGTATATTGCGAATAGACCGCCAATTTATGAATACCAGCAATTAGAGCAATTAACCCCATTAACGTCAGGTGAAATTGATTTTATCGGTCAGCAATGTGGTAATGGATGGCGTAAAGTTTTTAATGTCTATGCCAAGTTATTGTATGCGCTAGATAAACAACAATTTAACTTTGTTAACATAGCGCCAACATGGCAACAATACCGTGATGATTTTTTATTACAGGCTCATTCAAAAACGTCACTATTATTTAGTTCACCATCATTAAAGCCCATTAAAAATACTGTTAATCAGAAGGTTGTGCATATTATTATGGGGAGAACCTATGCTAAGTCTTTACTCGCTACAGGCGCGCTTGATATTAAGCTTACTTGGTTGAATAATGAGTTTGCCATTAACAGAAATCAACGAGTCATTGTTTGCCCTTACTTTGATTATCGTCAGTTATCTAATGTAAAAATTGAACGATTGGCCGAATTGATTAAAGAAGTAAACTCAGCATAATTGTTTATGTTTTATCTGAGTAGCTGTTGTTTTACCAAAGAGTCACTATTTAAATCGGATGATCATTTCCGCCGCTTCACAATGACAATCATGGCCACATAAAATGCAGTTATATCCTTGCTTACTTTCTTCATTCCATTTATCAGGGTGAGATTTTACTAACTCACCACCACAGTGGGTAAAGTAGGCTACAGCGCTATTATTCGGGCTCTGTTTCCACAAGTGGGCAATGCCTGCTTGCGCCCCTTGTTTTTTTGCCGCTTGGCTAGAAAGTTGTAATAACTTTTTACCAATACCAAAACCACGGTAACTTTCATCAACGGTATTACATTTAAAGTAACAACACTTATCTTCTGCTATTTTCCATAGTTTAGGGCTACACCACTCATCAACTTGCCAATGCTCTGCTGCAAAGGTGATGCGAAAACCAACTAGCTCTTCTTTTGCACCAAATTTTGCGATTGCCACAAAGCCACAGTTAATCTTTTTGCTAATGCCACGTGCTGTCCAGTCGGTAAGTTTCTCTTGAGTTAAGTAACCGTCGCCATGTACTTTATTGCCAAGCTTGATCACTTGCTTAAAGTATTGTGGAGTAAGCTCAGTGTAAATAATATTAGCCGATGTTGTCATAGAGACTTTTGCCTGCTGTTTGTTGATTGCCTTGCTTGTCAGTATGATAACTTAAAATGTCGAGTGGAAATAGAGTTGAAACTAGTATGTATGATCCATTAAAGGATAACTCACCTGGCTATGGGGAGGCTTATCCTAGTAGTTATTGGGCAGATATTTCAGTCCAAAATGGCGATAGCAAGGTAGAAGATGATGGCCAGCTTGAGCAGGATATTGATGTGGATGTCGCTATCATTGGCGCGGGTTATACAGGACTTTCGTGCGCATTACACTTGGCTCGCGAGCAAGGCATAAAAGCGCATGTGTTTGAGGCCAACCAAACGGCTTGGGGTTGTAGCGGTCGAAATGCTGGCTTTATCTTAAAATCATCAGGGCGAAAGCCTTATGCCACTATGCAAAAGCAGTGGGGTGAGGAGGTCATGCGTGGCATTTATCATGAAATGTGCTCAGGTGTTGATACGGTAAATAGCCTAATAAGCGAGGGGATTGATTGTGACCAGCAAGAAGCCGGCTATATCAAGGTTGCCCATAAACCTAGCATGTTTCATTCGCTGCAAGCGCAAGCTATTTTGCAGCAGAAAATGTTTGGTTATGATGTGCAAGTACTATCCAAGCATGAATTACATGAAAACTATATGGCAGATGAAAATGCCCATGGCGCAATTCGTTATCAAGACGGCTTTGGCTTAAATCCTTTGAAGCTGGCTTGGGGGTATCAAAAGTTAGCTCGTCAAGCTGGGGTAAAAGTACACACGGCAACGCCAGTGAGTTTTGTTAATGATAAGCATGACAAAGACGTTTTATTGTTAACGCCCAAAGGCACTATAACAGCCAAAAAAGTGGTTATTGCCACTAATGGTTACACACCCAAGGGCTTCCACCCCTTAGTGACAAATAGAACCTTACCAGTACTTTCACAAATTATTGTCACTGAGCCGTTATCTGAAGCGCAATTAGCGGCCTGTAATTTTTTAACCACGAATGTGGTGATGGATACTCGAGCGCTTAAATATTATTATCGAAAATTACCTGATAATCGTATTCTGTTTGGTGGTCGAGGGGCAATAACGGGAGAGAAAGCGGATGATCCTTATTATGCGCAGCGATTGTTATCAGTGTTGAAAACAAGCTTTCCTGCTTTACACAACTTGAACTATAGCTATGCATGGTCAGGCTGGATTTGCATGGCACTGGATGATTTGCCTCATCTTTATCAAAGTGATGATAATAAGATTTTTTACAGCATGGGCTATTGCGGCTCAGGCGTTTCTTTTTCGGTGCAAGCAGGTAAACGTTTAGCGGAAAAAGTGGCTGGAAAGCAGGTGCCCAATCTTCCGCTTTATCAAAAAGCACTGCCTAAGTTTCCTTTTGCACCACTGCGTAGGGTAGGGCAGTGGGGCTATTTTCATTATGGTAAAATTAAAGATAGTTATTTTTAATCCTGCGGACTTTCGACCCTTCGACGAGCTCAGGGCAAGCTATTACTACCGTTCGCCCTGAGCGCGAAGCAGTCGAAGGGAGGGAGTATCCTTGGTCAGACTTAGAATAGAGGTGAAAAATGAAATTGTCAGGTTTTAGAGTCGAGCCTATTTAGGCGTTCACCTAGATTAAACGCGGCTATATTTTCAGCGAGTAAATTAATCAATCTTTGCTGGGCTTCACTACTTGCCCAAGCAATATGCGCGGTTATTTTTAGATTATCCAAAGCGCCTTCTTGTAGTGCGAGCAATAAAGGGTGATCAGCCTTTGGTGGCTCTTGCTCTAATACATCAAGCACAGCATAGGCTATTTGCTTATTGTGCAATGCCGTTAATAAATCAGTACTGTTTATTAAGGCTCCACGGGCTGTGTTAATTAACATGGCTGTCGGTTTCATTTTTGTCAGTACATCGGCATTAATTAAATTTTCAGTACTAGCAGTTTGCGGACAATGCAGGCTGAGGATATCAGCTTGAGCTACCACGTGTTCAAAGCTCACTCTTCCTTGACGAACATTATCACTACTTGGTCTTTCACTAATTAAAATAGTCATACCGAAAGCTTGTGCAAGTTTAGCAACCGCTTGACCTAAACTGCCATAACCAACAATACCTAGCGTTTTGCCGGCCAGTTCAGTGATAGCATTACCATGGTAGCAAAACGTTTCACTTTTCTGCCAATGGCCATGCTGGGTATTGGTGTTGTGGTGGCAAGTTTGTTGATAATACTCAAGCATTTGTGCCAGTACATATTGGGCAACAGAATTACCTGCATAACCACTGACATTGGTAACCGCAATATTATGTTTGCTTGCCGCTTCAATATCGACATTATTAAAACCAGTGGCGGCAATACAAATAAGCTTTAATTGCGGAAGTTTAGCTAGCATTGCAGCTGTCAATATCACTTTATTAGTGATAACAATATCAACCCCTTGGCAACGCTCAAAGAGTTGCTCTACCGTGGTCGTTGGATAACAAGAAAGCTGTGTGACTTGCTGCTCAATTGCTGTAAAGACAATGTTCGAGCTAAAGGTTTGGCTATCTAAAAAAACTGCTTTCATTGTGCCTATTCCAATACAAACTTTACGACTTAAAACTCGTTGCTTAAAACAGTTCTACCCTGGTCTACCATCTTTTCTAGCACTCATTAGCATAGGCGCGTAAGTGACCACAAAAATGCCAAAAGCTAACAGCCAAAAAGTGCCACTAATATCAATAAAGATTAAGGTTTTTTCTGGTAATGCCCATGGGCCAAGTGCCCGCACTAATGCCGATAAGGTTATTAGAATATAAGCAAAAGTCATGGCTTTTGGTGGTGATAATGGTCGGCCGGTATGACCTAATGATACGCGTGAAATCATCGCCAATATTAAGCCACCCATGCCACCAACAGTGAGTAAGTGCCATATATGATTACTGGGGATTTCAGTGGTCAGGTAGCTAAGCCCTAAAACAATCAGGCCATAGGCAATAAATTTAATAGACACGTGAATAGACCATAAAAGAGGCACACCTAGGGTGATCCAAGGTCGCCATCTTAACCAGCGCATGGTTTGGAATATACCAGCAATAATTAATAACACCCCGAAAAACATCTCAGAAAAGCCAGTGATAGGCTGCAATAGCAAATAAAACATCGCAATGGCTAAACTGCCATTGGTGGCCTTGTCTAACCAAGGTAATGGCGTTGCTTTTGGTGTTTTTGTGCCGTTAGCAGTAAACATGGGAGTTACGCGCCCAGCCATCACCGACATTAAAAAAGTGACTAATATGACGCCTGCATATGCAGCAAAAGTAATACTAAAGGTTTGTGGGTAGTAAATAGCCAAATGCATTTCTAGGTTAGCAATGGTGAATAGTAATAACAAAGGGACAAAGAATAAATTGCGATATTGCTTAATGGCAACAATTGGCTTAGCTAAAACAAACGCGACGGCGGGTAAAAAGCTTAAATCGATAATAGTCGTTAACATTTCACCGAGCAGGTTAGGTGCTAGCACAACAACACGGCCAGCTAACCAAAGAAAAAATAGCACTAACAAAGTATTCCCTTGAGCACCACGAACACCTGTCCAATTTTGTACTGCGGTCAGTAAAAAACCTGCAACAACAGCACAGCCAAAACCAAAAATCATTTCATGGATATGCCACCAATAACCACCACCTAAGGGGGATAAAGTAACCGTGCCTTTATACATTAATAACCAGAGTATAATGGCGACGATACTGAAAATAGCGCCACTTAAAAAGAAAGGGCGAAAACCCAAACGTAGCAGCGGTGTGATTTTTTGCTCTTTTTGCAAGTCAGTAATTTGCATCATGATTGTGCCTTGTAAAATGCCTAAATAATTTAACGGGGCTATTGTAATGAATCACTGATGATTATGCTCTATTTAGATCAATAAATAATACATATTTAACTGGGTGACAGACATGGAAAATTTATTTGAACAGAGCTATTGTGTGAAGCAAAGTACGTTAAGGCTGGTAAGTGCCTATGGCAATTTTGATATTTTTAAAAGACTTTATTTGATCCAAAATTGAAACAACGACCTGATATCTCGTTTCTTTGTGTACTCTCACTAAAATAGTCTCTGTTGGATGATTGGCAATAAAGAACTCAATGCGTGCCGGTAAGCGTTCAATATCAACGATTTTATTATTAAAATAGATCAGATCACTTTCATCAATATGAATGGTAATGGTGATGGCTGAATTATCGGATGACTTTTTCGCTGTTGACTTATCGACTAAGAAGCCCTGATCCTTTACAAAGGAAGTGGTAACAATGAAAAAAATCAGCAAAATAAAGATAATATCCAACATAGGGGTCATATCAGCTTTGGCGTCACTATTTGCTGGTAAAGGCTTTTTTTTACGTCGCATAATTTACTCTAATGGGAAAATATACCCGCCTCATCGAGCTTTATATTAAGTATAAAATAATTGTACAAAAATGAAACAAATTAAGTTTCTTTGGCTATTTTTATTGTTGAATATCAAGTTATTTCATTAAATAAGCTCAATGGTAAGTTATTAACGGTGGATAACGGCTACTCGCATTTCAGCGATAAAGCATTTTTGTTAAAATAATGTTACTTTACGTGCTTTATTTCGTTTTATGCACACTGTGGCGTTTTTCAACGGTGTGCTTATTTACTAATAAAAAATAAGCACATAAAACAATTTTAAGTAAAAATCATTCAGAGAATACAAAATGAAAAAAAAACTCCTATCTGCCTTTCTACTATCAAGCACGTTAATTGCTTGTGGTGAGAGCACTACTCATGTTGAAAAAACAGAGACAAAAAGCAAGGAAATACACGCTGAAACAGCAGTAAATCAACAAGATGTTGAACAAGCTAAAGCACTCTTACTGGCTAAATGGCAAGGGCCTTACCAAGGCGTTCCTGCTTTTGATAAGGTTTCTTTAATCGGCTTAATTCCTGCGATAGAAGAAGGCATGAAACTTAACCTTGCGGAAATTGAAGCGATTGCTAATAGCACCGAAGCGCCAACCTTTGAAAATACCATTGTTGCTATGGAAAAAACAGGCTATGACCTAGCGCGAGTATTTACCTATTGGGGCATTTGGCGTTCAAACGAGTCATCACCAGAGTTTCGTAAAATTCAGGCTGAAATGGCACCTAAACTTTCGGCTTTTTTCTCTAAGATCAATCAAAATGAAAAATTATTCGCGCGTGTTCAAGCGGTTTATAACAGTGACGAAGTAAAAGGGCTATCACCAGAGCAACAACGCCTAGTGTATCTAACCTACAATGGCTTTGCTCGTAATGGTGCAACTTTAGCCGGTGATGCTAAAAAACGTTATGCCGACATTAACCAACGTTTAGCAGAGTTACACACCAAATTTGGTAATAACGTTTTAGCCGATGAAGAAAGCTATGTATTGTATTTAACTAAAGATCAATTAGGCGGCTTAACCGAATCTATTATTGCGGCAGCGGCATCTGCCGCAGAAGAGCGCGACCATAAAGGTGAATATGCCATTACCAATACGCGCTCATCAATGGACCCATTTTTAACCTATTCGACTGAGCGCGCATTACGTGAAAAAGTTTGGAATAGCTATTACAACCGTGGCAATAACGGTGATGAATTTGATAACAACGCCATTATCGCCGAAATCCTACAACTGCGTCATGAACGTATTGGTTTATTAGGTTATAAAAACTATGCCTCTTGGCGTTTAGAAGACAGAATGGCTAAGTCACCTGAAAACGCTATTAAGTTAATGGAAAGTGTCTGGCCGGCGGCTATTGCGCGTGTTGATGAAGAAGTGGCTGACATGCTTGCTATTGGTAAAGCACAAGATGGCATTGAAAAAATTGAGCCGTGGGATTATCGTTTTTATGCTGAGAAAGTACGTAAAGACAAGTACAACCTAGACTCAGACGAAGTTAAGCAGTACTTACAATTAAATAAATTACGTGAAGCCATGTTTTATGTTGCTGGTCGTTTATTTAATTTTGAATTTAAAGAAATTAAAGATGGCTCAGTACCGGTATTTAATGCTGATGTTCGCGTTTGGGAAGTAACTGATAAAACCACACATGAACATATCGGTTTATGGTATTTAGACCCATTTGCCCGTAAAGGCAAACGCTCTGGCGCATGGGCAACTACTTATCGTAGCTACACGACGTTTGATGGAAAGAAAAACGTTTTATCATCTAACAACTCTAACTTCTCTAAAGGTGTTGATGGTCAACCAACTTTGATTTCATGGTCAGATGCAGAAACCTATTTCCATGAATTTGGTCATGCACTGCATTTCTTAGCATCAAAAGTGGCTTACCCAACCCTTAATAGTGGCGTGCGCGATTATACTGAGTTTCAATCGCAATTATTAGAGCACTGGTTATCAACTGACGATGTTATCAATAATTATTTAGTGCACTATAAAACTGGCAAGCCTATGCCAGCAGAGCTAATTGCTAAAATTAAGCAAGCTGCTACCTTTAATCAAGGCTTTAAAACCACTGAATATTTAGCTTCAGCGTTAGTGGATATGAAGTTCCACACCGTCGATCCTGCGGGCATTGATGCGCAAAAATTTGAACGTGATACTTTAGCTGCTTTGAATATGCCTGAGTCAATAGTAATGCGTCATCGCTCTACACATTTTGGTCATATTTTCAGTGGTGAAGGTTATTCTTCAAGCTACTACGGTTATATGTGGGCAGAAGTTTTAACGGCTGATGCTGCAGAGGCATTTGCAAATTCTCCGGGTGGTTTTTATGACAAAGACGTTGCGGCTAAGTTGGTCGAGCATTTATTTAGTGTTCGCAATGCGGTAGATCCCGCTGATGCATACCGCGCTTTTAGAGGTCGTGATGCCGATGTGAAAGCATTAATGCGTGATCGAGGCTTTCCTGTTACCAATGGTGAATAAAAGTCGGTAATTTACAGGCTAAGCATATTGTTTATGTTTAGCCTGTTTTGTTTTCCACTAAGAGCAATAACTCATATTTCTTGATAACCCTTATCTTATTGGGTGCAAAGCCAAAAGGGCAATGCTCAACCCCACTCTCTAATTATCATCGTTATAGCATTGCCCTTTATCAATTCATCTAATAAGAAAATTCATATAATTAATGTCAGCATTGGGTAGTAAATTAATCCTACTTTAGCATGATGAATGTTAAGTGGTATTTTTATATGTTGTTGTTATTAAATGATTAATATTGTCTCCTGAAAATTAAACCCGAGTTTGTAGAGGTTACTTTTTAGCAAATATCGTTAAACTATCGGCTATAAGTTTATTGCTGGAACTGCATATGAAACGCTGCTTAGTTTGTATTTTTGCTGTCATTCACTTGCCTGTATTAGGAGTGGGTTTTGATGAGATAGAGAAAATCAGTATTTACGGTCAAACGCCACTCTCTTCATCACTTGTTGATGAGCAAAATATTATCGGCAGTGCCCAAACCATTAGTAGCCAAGCGCTTACTCAGTCGCAAGCCATTTCATTGGCGGAACACATGAAAAACCAATTAATGAGTGTTCATATTAATGATGTGCAAAATAATCCATTTCAGCCTGATGTTCAGTACAGAGGTTTTACCGCTTCTCCGTTATTGGGCTTACCTCAGGGAATTTCTGTTTATCTTAATGGCGTTCGATTTAATGAGCCTTTCGGTGATACGGTTAATTGGGATCTTATCCCAACAGCTGCGATTGATTCTGTCTCTTTGTATTCGGGGTCAAACCCAACGTTTGGTCAAAATACCTTAGGTGGGGCGTTAGCGCTTCAGACAAAAAATGGATTCAATTATAGCCAAAATGAAGTAGAGCTACGTTTAGGCAGTTTTGGGCAGCAGCAATACATCCTACAGTCAGGCGGAAATAATGGCGAGTGGGGCTATTATTTTGTTGCCAATAAATACCATGAAGATGGCTGGCGTGATCATTCTGAAAGTGATTTGAAGCAGCTACTTGCGACAATAAGTTATGCCAGTGAGCTAAGGACTATTGATCTTGTTTTTGCGACAAATAGCAACGACATGCTTGGTAATGGCGCAGTACCTGAACAATTAGCTGACATCGCAGGTAGATCTGCTATTTATACCCAACCAGACAAAACTCAAAATCGCTATAAGCAGTTAAGTTTAAGTAGTGATAGCATTATAAACAAACAATTGTCGTGGCAGGCAAATGCTTATTATCGCGACAATGAAATTAGCAGCATCAATGGTGATGACAGTGATTATGAAGAATGTGGCACTAGCCTACAATATAGTTTATGTGAGGAAGAAGAAGATGATGAGCTGGAGCGAGTGCATTTTGTGGGTTACGATGAAAATGTCTGGCTAAGTGATCTTTCTGACATAGATGCCGATGAGGTTGATGGTACTTTCAATACAGGATTCACTGACAATAAAAGTTACGGCGGTGCGCTACAATTTGTCCGATTAAGTCATTTTGACTCTTTTGATAATGAATTTGTCTTCGGTTTCGGTTTAGATAAAGCTGATATTAGTTTTAATAGTGATACCCAGTTCGCCGTACTCCATAATGACTCTGTTGGTGATGATCGTTCGGTAACTGGCATTGGCTTATTTGATTCAGAATCACGTGTTTACTTAAAAGTAGATACTGAACAACACTACGCTTACTTTTTAAATGTTGTATCGTTAAGCGAGGATTTAACGGTAAATATTGCTGGCCGTTACAATCATGCTCGTGTAAATATGCGTGATCAGATAGAAAGTGGCGAAGGCTCTCTTGATGGCGATCACAGCTATAATCGTTTTAATCCCGCTGTAGCAGTAAATTATCAGTTTGATCCAGAATATTCGGTTAAGCTAAGTTACAGTGAATCTTCACGAACACCTAGCCCAGCAGAGTTAAGCTGTGCTGATGAAGAAGATCCCTGTAAATTACCGAATGCTTTTGTATCGGATCCCCCGCTTGAGCAAGTTGTGGCAAAAACAATGGAAGCGTCTTTACACTATAACTCAGCACTAATTTCTGCCACGGGTACTTTATTTTCGACTGTCAGTCATCAAGATATAATCTTTCAACAAGCAGGTAACAAATCTAATCAAGGCTACTTTATCAATGTTGATAAAACGCAGCGGCAGGGACTTGAACTGGTGCTATCCATGCAGTTAAGTACAGTTAATGTGGACGCGAGTTATAATTTGTTAGAGGCAACATTTGAGTCTCCCTTTGTTTCTTTTAGCCCGGTTAACCCAAAAGGAGCAAACCGACAAGTTAGTGCAGGAGATCAAATTCCCGGTCAACCAAAGCATCAATTCAAGCTCCATGCTAACTGGCAGTTTAATGAAGAAATCAACCTGGGTGCCGAATTTTTATATGCTTCTTCATCTTATTATCGCGGTGATGAAGCGAATGAAAATAAAAAGATTTCTGCTTATTCAATCACCAATATGTACCTTAATTATCAACTCAACCCACAGTTGAGGCTTTCTGCAAAGCTTGATAACGTTTTCGATCGTCATTATCAAACTTTTGGCGCCTATGGTGAAGCCGATGAAGTGCTAGGGGAAATCTATCCTGCAACAGATTTTGATGAATACTTTGTCGGGCCAGCGAGGCCACGCTCAGTCAGTCTTAATGTTAACTATCAATTCTAACGCTTTTATTTATTGCTAAGTGAACAATAAATGAGTCCGATTGCGATAAGGTAATGCTGTCGTACACTCACTAAAAGACGAGCTTAGTCATACTAAAGGAGGAAAGCATTGTTGCTTTACTAATAATAGGATTAAGGTATGCCTTTTAGTTCATTTGAGAATAATTCGATGTCCCAACCATCTTACCGTAGATTTCTTCCCTACTTTGCTTTGTCATTAACAAGTTTTACAGGAGTTGTGCTTGCTGATGACAATAAATTAACAGCTCAAAGTAATACTGCTAACACTGAAGTTATTGTTGTGACAGGTAGTCGACAAGAGTCTAAATTATTAAATTTTGCTGGTAATGTTGATCGTATCTCAGCTGAGGATATTGAAACGGTCAGTGCTGTTCATCCTAGTGATATTCTCAACCGAGCAACCGGTGTTCATATTCAAACTAATAATGGCATGGAATCACTTCCCTCTTTGCGCTCACCGGTATTAACAGGGCCTGGTGCTGCTGGGGCTTATTTGTTTCTTGAAGATGGTGTGGCTACCAGAGCCGCAGGTTTTGCTAATAATAATGGCTTGTCTGAGCTAAACCTAGCGCAAGCCGCTGAAATAGAAGTGATCAGAGGGCCAGCAAGTGCGGTGTACGGCTCAAATGCCGTGCACGGTGTCATCAATGTGTTAACGAAAGCGCCAAGTGACGGTGGCAACGTTGCCTTTCATATTGGTCCAAATCAGAGATACCAACTTCAAGGCACTTTAGGTGCTGAAATGGAGCAGCAGAGTGTTAGCGGTAATTTTCAAGCGATTGATGACGATGGTTACCGAGACGATAGTGGCTTTACCTCATTTAAAGTTAACGGCAGACATGATTATCGAGAGGGTGCTGATACATTCAGTACGCTAATTTCAGGCTTTATACTCGATCAAGACACTGCGGGTTTTATCTCTTCAAACGATAATGGCAGTGATTGCTATAGCTCTGAACATGATGATGAATACCTATATCAAGATCGCGATGCGATGGAAAAAAATTGTGATGATGATGCTTATCGTAAGTGGTCATCATTACGCATTGCCACTCGCTGGCAACGGACATTAACTGAAGATACATACCTTGCGATTACCCCGTACTTTAGAGTGAATCAAATGGAGTTTCGTCAGCATTACTTACCTTCAAAAGCGATAGAAGAAAACAGCCATTACAGTGTTGGTTTAGCGAGTAATTATTTTTGGCAAGTAGCTCCCAGTTTAGCGTTAATCATGGGCATAGACGCTGAGTGGACTGAGGGTGAATTAACCCAAACACAACAAAAACCAGATACTTATAGCTGGGGCAAAGCACGCCAACAAGGAATACATTATGACTATGAGGTTGACGCATCAACCATAGCGCCTTATATCCAAGGCGATTGGCAGGTGAGTGAGGCATTAAAATTCACTGGTAGTATTCGCTTTGATGCTACTGAATATCGTTACAATAATTTAGTTGCCGACGGCACAACCAAAGCTGACGGTAGTGCTTGTGTTAATAATGCTGATGAAGCTATTCCGTGTTTATTTCAACGTCCTAGCGATAGTGACGATAGCTTTAATAATACCAGTGCTAAACTTGGTTTTAATTACCAAGTAGGCGCAAAAACAGCATTTTTTGGCACATGGTCACAAGGGTTTAGAGCACCTCAAACAACCGATCTCTATCGATTACAAAAACAACAAGTAGCAGGGGAAATTGATTCTGAAGAAATCAACAGTACTGAATTTGGTATACGCGGTGTTAGCGATAAGCTTCATTATGAAGCGGTCATTTTCTACATGAAGAAGAATAATTTTTTCTTTCGTGATGCCAGTGGTTTAAATGTGACAGACGGAGAAACGTCACATAAAGGGCTAGAATTAGGCGTAAATTATGATCTTGGTGAAACGATAAATTTAGCAATAAATTACAGTTATGGTCAGCATGAATATGAGTTTGACCGTGCAAGTAGCGGTGTCGTTCAAGGAAATGAAATCGACACTGCGCCAAAGCAGCTTGCTAATACCCGTTTAAGTTGGCTACCCACAGCTGCGACTAAGCTTGAATTAGAGTGGCTTCATATGGGGGATTACTTCTTAGACCCTGCGAATGAACATAAATATAAAGGGCATAATTTGTGGCAACTTCGCAGTGCTATGAAAATAAATAACAACATTGATCTGTTTGCGCGCATTGAAAACCTAACGGACGAAAAATATGCCAGCCGTGCTGATTACGCCTTTGGCTCATATCGTTTCTTTGGTGGTCAACCACGTGCTTTTCATCTGGGTGTGAATGTTAATTTTTAATCAAGGTGACAACGACGTGTTTGTTAAAAGATAAAAGAAGGGGGGAGTATGCGTAAATGGTTTGTCAAAATGACTTTATTTTTGTGTATGTCTATGCCTTGTTATGTGCTTGCTCAGCCTGAAGTCCGTGTTGGCGTTTTAAAATATGGCACAGTCAATTGGGAAATTGATGTTATCAAACACCATCAGTTAGACAAGAAGTTTCAGTTCGAGCTGAAAGTCACCTCACTGGCAAGTAAAAACGCTTCTGCGGTTGCCTTACAAAGTCATGCCGTTGATATTATTCTCAGTGATTGGCTCTGGGTTAACCGTCAACGTTTTGAGCAAAAAGACTACACCATAGTTCCTACCTCAATGGCAACAGGGGGGCTTTATGTTGCAGCCAACTCAGGCATTGAGTCTTTAGTTGATTTAAAAGGAAAAAAAATCGGTATCGCAGGTGGCGCTGTCGATAAAAGCTGGCTACTACTGCAAGCCTACAGTCAAAAGAAATATGGTCTTGACTTAAAAAGCAAGGCAGAGCCGACCTTTGCTGTTCCTCCGTTATTAAATAGACTCATGTTGCGTGGTGATTTAGCTGGAGCCATTAATTTTTGGCATTATGGTGCTAGACTCAAAGCGGCAGGTTATAAACAAATAGTGACAGTACCCCAAATGCTGGCTGAGTTTGGCATTGAAGCCCCAATTCCTCTTTTAGGTTGGGTATTCAATCAAGCATGGGCTGATGAGCAACCGGAAGCTGTAACAAGGTTTTTGCAGGCATCACTTGAAGCTAAGCAAATATTATTTTCATCAGAGCTTGAGTGGCAACGTATTCGACCCCTGATAAAAGCTGAGAATGCTGAGGTGTTTTCTGCCTTGAAGCAGGATTATCGCGCTGGTTTATTGCGTCAATTTGGCGGCAAAGAAATTGAGGCCAGCAAGCGAGTGTTCGCCATATTAGCAGAGCAGGGTGGAAGTGCTTTAGTGGGTAAAGCGACGGCGCTAAGTGCCGGGACTTTCTGGGAAAATGATGTATTGGAAAACACGGTGAACGCTAAGGTTTTTCAATGAAACTGTTTTTTTCTAAAAACGACGTTACAACCAAAAGCGTTATCGCAAAACAAGGCTTCAGAAAAGGTGCTTTACCTATGAGGTTTTCAAAGGAGTTATTTAGCTTTATATGCCTAAGGCTCGTTATTCTTAGTGCGCTAGCATTGACGTGGCAGGGTATGGCATGGTTAATCGCAAGCCCAGATTTTCCGTCATTTCTTGCGGTTATTAAAAGTATGCATTATCACCTCAATGAAGGAGAGATGGTTGCTAATATTTTGATTACGTTGAGGCGAGCATTACTGAGCTTTATCATTGCCATGTTACTTGGTGGTTTACTGGGTATATTGATGGGAATACATGCATGGGTTAATAAGCTTACCGACTCATTACTTATAATATTGCTAAACATTCCGGCACTGGTGACCATTTTACTGTCTTATATTTGGTTTGGTTTGGTTGAGGCCGCAGCAATTGCTGCCGTTGTTATTAATAAAATTCCTACGGTAGTGGTTATGCTTCGAGAAGGAGCAAGAGCGGTGGATAAGGACTTATTAGCAGTGGCCAAAGTTTATCAATTATCACCGAGTAAAACTTTTTTTAGTGTATTTCTACCCCAACTTTACCCATTCATTATTGCTTCTGCTCGTTCGGGATTATCTTTGATTTGGAAAATCGTTCTCGTTGTGGAGCTTCTAGGACGAAGTGATGGGGTAGGGTTTGCGCTTAATACCTTGTTTCAGTTTTTTGATATCGCTGGAATTTTAGCTTATACCATTGCCTTTGTAATGATTATTTTATTGATTGAAGCCTTGTTTTTTAAACCCTTTGATAAACTGGTTGCAAGGGGGACTCGCTTTGATTGAGCTTAATGTTGCGATTAAAAATAAACACTATGGCGATGGTGAAAATACAGTCTTAGCAAAAATGGGTTTTAGCGTGAAAAAGGGCGAATTTGTCGCCATTGTTGGTCCGTCTGGCTGTGGAAAAACCACTTTGCTAAATATGATTAGTGGTCTTGAGTCATGCTCAGGGCAGCATATTTCTTACTGTAATAATCCTTCGAACAATATAGATAAATGTCAACTTGGTTATATTTTTCAACAGCCTAGATTAATGCCTTGGCTCACTGTCCGTGAAAATATTGAGTTAGTATTACAACCAGAAGAATATCATCAAGTTGATGATTTATTAACGCAAGTTGGTTTGGCAAATAAGGGCGAGTATTTTCCTCGACAGCTTTCTGGTGGCATGCAACGTCGGGTAAGTATTGCTCGTGCTTTTGCAATAAATCCTAAGTTGTTACTTTTAGATGAGCCTTTCAACTCTCTTGATGCGCCAACGGCGACTCGCTTGAGACAGTTGTTGATTGAGTTATGCCGGCAAAAAGGCACGACCGTAGTTTTTGTTACCCATGATTTACAAGAAGCTATTTATTTAGCCGATCGAATACTTTTTATGAGTGACTCACCTAGCACCATTATTCATCAAAGTATTGTTGACTTACCTAAGCCTCGCAGAGAATCTGGTGTCGCTGAACTCGCATGGCAAGCACAGCTTATGGCAACGTACCCTCATCTACTTGCTGGACGCATTGATTAGTTGTTGGAGTATGTTAATGCCATTTATTTATTCTTCAGGATCAAAAAGCCCAGCTGGAACAACCGTACAGGGGGAGCGACCAAGAGTCAGTGTGTCAGCTTTACGGCAGCAAATATCTCAAGAGTTACATAACAGACCCTCTCCACAGGTACATGTACCAACTTCTATCACACATATTGCTGTTCGTTTGAGTGAAAAAGAGCGCCATGATGAGTTCCAGCAAATTGTGTCTTTGTGTCAGCGTCATAATGTTAATCCCCCCAGTGCTGAGGCAAGTTGCTATTATCAGGATTTTGGTGGTTTCGAGCTACGATGGGAGCGCCACCTTGAGTTTTCAAGTTATAGCTTCATTCGCAAAGGCATAGGAAGAACGCTTTTTGATGGTTATGCAATCGCATATGTTCCCCAAGAATGGTTTGATAATATTGTTGGAGAATTAGTCAGTGCGGTTAATTTAGTTATTGGCGAAGAAGCCTTAGCTGAACAAGCGCTATATCATGCCTTTGAAGGGCATCAGGTGCTTGGTAGTACGGTTGCTGATAATAGAGCTACTGTTTATGCTTCTTTCAGGATTCACAGTGATGGATTTGGGCGGATTATTATTCAAAGCCATAAGCTTAATAACTATCAAGCTGGCCGCTTGATGCAGCGAATGTTGGAAATACAAACCTATCAAATGATGGCACTTTTAAGTTTGCCAATCGCTCGTTCTTTGGCACCTAAAGTGGCAAAAATGGAATATGATTTAGTTGAAATTAACCAGCAGATGGCAGGAATAGGCGAGAAAAATGATAGTGAAATGCTTGATAAGTTGTCTGATCTGGCAGGAAAAACTGAGCAATTGATATCAGATATTAGTTATCGCTTTAGTGCGACTAATGCGTATTATGAGCTCGTTTGTGCAAGGCTTGAACAGCTAAAAGAAGTTGATATTGAAGGTATTGAACGGATAAATGAATTTGTTACGCGACGATTAAGTCCAGGTATTCGTACTTGTCAGGCATTGTCTGTTCGTCTAGAAGAGCTAACCCGACGTATTGCTCGTGCAAGCAGTTTATTAAGAACGCGTGTTGATCTAACCATAGAGCAGCAAAATCAGCAGTTACTGTCTGCCATAAACCAACGAGGTGAGGTGCAATTGCGCTTACAACAAATGGTTGAAGGTGTCTCCATCGCGGCAATGGCATATTACTTAATGGGCTTACTCGACTATATACTGGATGCGGCTAATATTTCTGGCTTCCACGTGAATAAAATTTTAGTAAAAGGCTTCGCCGTTCCTATTATTTTATGCCTCACCTGGTTATTGTTGCGACTGGCGATAAGCTATATAAAAAAATCCCCTATAACGCCATTGAAGTAATGATGTTCGATCTTTACTTTCTTTTTCAGGTTGCTAGCTTGCGCTTTTTTATCGCGTAAATCTCAGCTAGTTTACTGTTTTCTCATCCTTGATCCTACTAAAGCAGTAAGCCTAAAGCTTACGACTAAGTAACAGCAAATATGGGTAAGTTGAGTCATTCTCTTTATTTTAGCGAGTTCTTATCATGGTTGTACTAATAATGAAAAAATAGGAAGCATGAACATGACTCAACGATTTAAAGTAAGCTTGATCACCTCAACATTGGTTATGGCAGCATTTAACGCCAATGCCGCTGTTGAGCTCTACAAAAATGACGGTATGTCATTTAGCACCGACGGTTTAGTAAACATATTTTATGTGAACAGTTCAATTGAAACTACAGATGACACGGGGACGGTCAGTGATCGTGATCAATCACGGGTTCGCATGGGATTTCTCCCTAATAACATAGGTTTTAATTTCGCTAATCAATTGAGTGATATGAAAATTGAAATGCGCTCATCATTTTGGGTGTCAGTGAACGATTCAGATAATCATCGTGATGCATCGCCAGCTGATTTAGGCACCGGCTCTTTGATTGATGTTAGGCAGTTTTATGGCAAGGTGAGTGGCGACTGGGGCGAAGTATTACTGGGTAAGGATTTTGGGCTCTTCAACCGCGCAAACATACTTGGTGATGAGTTATTACTTGGTTATGGCCAAACCTCAGATTTTTTTGGTTTAGTTGATGGCGGTAATGTTTCTTTTGGTAATATTAGTACCGGTTATACTTACCCATTTCCAAAAGCACAAATAACCTATAGAGCGCCTGAATTTAACGGCTTTAAGCTAGCTGTTGGTATTATGGATCCGAACAAAACCGATAGTAGCTCTTCAGAAGAAGCGCCACGCATTGAAGCCGAGCTAATGTATACAGCCACCTTTGATGAAACTTCGATTAAAGCATGGGTAAGTGGTGTTTCTCAATCAAGTGAATCAGCTGGTGTTGAGCAAGATCAATCAGGTATTGGTTATGGTGCCAATATTAAATTTGGTGGTTTATCGCTTTCAGCTTCAGGATTTAGCTCAGAAGGGCTTGGTCATGTTGCCGGATTAGATCATATTGTTGGAGATGATGCGATTGAATCAGATGGCTACCTAGTTCAAGCTTCTTATAGCATGGAAGGTAATCGCTTTGTACTGACCTATGGTGAGTCGGAAGTGAAAAATACGGGCAGTATTTTAGATGCTACTCACACAAACACCGGTGTCGCATACTTTAGAACCATACGTCCAGGGTTAACGCTTGTTGTAGAATATAATAATACTGAAGCTGACGTAACCAACTCATTAGTAGGTGAAGATACTAATACTTTCGCTATTGGCTCGGTTATTACTTTTTAACCACTAAATAGCAACAGATCTTATATTTTGTTCATCTCCAAACTCTTTATGGGCTTGGAGATGCAGCACTAAAATACCACTCATCTACAACTAAGGGAGGGTTAACTAGTTGCTTGTAACCTGCTAAGGTTAAATAGTTCATCCATAGCAGGGCATTAAACTTTATGTATAAAATTTTAGTTGCAGACGATCATCCCTTGTTTAGAGATGCCATCGTTAATATTATCGGCATAAAATTTCCAGGCTCGACCACCTATGAAACTGAGGATATTGATTCTACGCTTAGCTTTGTTAAAGATCATGATGAAATAGATTTAATACTGTTGGATCTTAATATGCCAGGCATGTCGGGCTTAAATGGCTTATTAGATTTACGCAATGAGTGCCCAACAACGCCCGTTGTTATTGTGTCAGCCGAACAAGAAAAGCAGAAAATTTTGCAAACGCTTTCTTACGGCGCAGTGGGCTTTATTGCCAAATCGTCTTCAAAAGATATTATTGGTGAAGCGATAGAAAGTGTTTTTGAAGGTAATGTATATCTGCCTGCAGATATTATGCGCTCACAAGCAAATCCTACGGCTAAAAAAGACTTTGAAGCACTCCCCGAGAATATTTCCTTACTCACCCGTCGAGAGTTAATCGTCCTAAAACACTTAACTAAAGGTGAAGCGAACAAGCAAATTGCCTTTAATTTACATATTTCAGAAACTACCGTTAAATCCCATGTCTCTTCTATTCTTAAGAAGCTAGGCGCCTCTAATCGGGTAAAAGTTGTGCTGGGGTGCAGTGATATTGATTTCAACCAGTATCTAAAGCGTTAGCACAATAGCCCTTAACATCCCTTTACATCCGTTGAAGGCATTAATAGCCATGAGTATCGTTACTACTTTAATAAATACAGCATTGAAGTTTTAAGTTTCATTGGCTTCACTGGCTTATTCAACAGTAAAATATCACTATCTTTTACTTCATTTTTGAGTTGTTTACTGTAATTAGCTGTGATCATCATCACAGGTAATGGCTTTTTACGTAACTCATTGATTTCTTTTGCTACATCAAGTCCATTTATCCCGTCATCAAGGTGATAATCAACAAGTAAAATATCTGCTTTATCATTACTAATATCCACCTGACGTTGTAAATCTTTTAGGCTTGTTGCGGTTGTTACTATACAGTCCCAACCTTTGAGTAACTGCGACATGCCTGCACAAACATTAGCATCGTTATCAATAAGCCAGATTTTACTTTGTGCTAACACTGGCGTTTCTAAAACTAGATTTAAAGGGTCACTCGACTTGGGTAAATCACTTATTTTACCAAGCGGTACTTTTACAGAAAACACCGAGCCTTTGCCTAGCGTTGAGTTAACCGTTACTGAGTGCTCTAGCACTTTTGAAATTTTATCAACAATGGCTAATCCTAAACCAAGACCATTTCGAAATGCGGTTTGAGAAGATTTAAGACGCTTAAATTCTTTAAAAATTTCTTTGATTTGATCTTGTGCTATCCCGGTACCATTATCCCAAACTTCAATTGATACATGGTCGCCTTGACGGCGGCAACCTAGTAGTACTTTACCATTGCCAGTATACCTAAAGGCATTGGAGAGGAAATTACGCAGTATTCTTGCCAGTAACACGCTGTCGCTGTGTACGACAACATCGCTGCTAACATAGTGTAATTTTACTTGAAATTGTTTACTACTTTGTTGATATTCACTGACTAAATTATTGAGTAACTCTGATAGTTTAAACGAGCTTTTATCCGCCTTAACAACACCGGCGTCGAGCTTGGAAATATCAACTAATGTACAAATTAAATTTTCTAAATCTTCCAGTGAGTTGGCGACCGAGCTAAGTAATGCTTTAGTTTTATTCTCAAAAGGGTTTTCCATTAATGAGCTAGTAAAAAGTTGGGCAGCATTTAACGGTTGTAGTAAGTCATGGCTAACGGCGGCTAGAAATTTGGTTTTTGAGCTGTTGGCAAACTCAGCTTCACTTTTTGCTTTTAGTAAGTTTGCTTGCGCCTGACGACGCTCTTCTACTTCAACTTGCAGCTTGTCATTTAAACTTTGTAATTGAAAAGTACGCTCCTGTACTCTAATTTCAAGTTGATCATGTGCCTTTTGTAAGGCTAAAGCATTTTTTCTTCGATCCGTGATATCACGTATGAGTACAAAAAAACCAAGAACTTCGCCGCTAACATCCCGGTTTGGCACATAAGATTTAAGTAAATAGCTTGGCTCACCAAATTTATTTTTTTCTTCAATTTCAAAACTGACACTTTCACCTTTTAGGGCGCGTTCAACATAAGGTCTTAATTGGGTAAAGTTTGAATGAACCCGGCTTTGCTCTAACTCTATTCCATTGAGCCCGCCTTGAGGCCAACCGTACCAGTCAACATATACTTGATTAGTAAATTGATATTTTAAGTCTTTGCCTACATAGGCAATCATGGCAGGCACGTTATCGGTGATCAATCGTAACCAGCTTTCACTTTTTCTCAATGATTCTGCGTAGCGGTGCCGTTCGGTAATATCGCTATAGGTTTTTATGATTTTACCGTTACTTAATCGATGATCCCTTATTTCTAGTACCGTGCCGTTTGATAGTGCCTGGGTGTATGAACAGCTGTCTATTTGTGATTTAGGGGCTAGATCGAGCTCGGTCAACTGTTGTAGATTCTTAGTACTAGAATTTGAACGCAGCAGGTTTTTAGGTAATTGACTTATTTGTGCAAAACGTAAGTTCCATACTTCAACTTTATTGTGTTTACTGATCAGCACTACGCCTTGGGAGAGGTTATCAATTAAGTTTTGCAGCAATAATGATTTTTGTGCCATGCCGCGTTCATAGCGGGCACTTTCTGCCGCTTTTACCGCGGTAATATCTGTGTAGAGCATGACCCAGCCACCTTCGCTTGTACTATGCTCATTTAGTTGGAACCATCTATCATCAGAGAGTTGATATACAGGGCTGGCAAATTCGTCTCCAGGAGTGGCGCGTCGAATAATGCCCCGAGTTTTGGCCAACTCTTTTAAATCTTTAAGGTTGGCGCCCTCTACTATCGGCAGGCCTGACTCTTTCCAAAAGTTAGCAAAATTACTATTTTGCAGGATAATTCGACCCTCGCTGTCGAGTAACACAAAGGCCTCTGAAATGCTTTCTATGGCATCTATAAAACGTTGTTTAAAAAGATTTGCTTTCGCATTGGCTTGTTTTAATGCGTGATTACTACGTTCTAATTTTGCTAATGTTTCGTTTAGCGTTTGTGTTTTTTCTCTCACTTGCTCGGCTAGGTGAACTGAATGCTCAAAAGCAGTGTAAGGTGCGTATTGATTTTCTCCACTATCTTCGACTCGCTTCATCAAGGCGTCGTTAATTTTTTTTAGCTTAGTATTTTGGTGTTTTAATTGTGCTAGCTCTTCTTTTAATGCTTGCTCATTCATCAATGCCTCCTGCGATAAAAACGCCGGTAAAGGTTTGATTTAAGTGAATGCCGTTTATGTGCTCTCCATAGGTATTGAATCCCGCTATGTTGTAGTTGCGACTTAACGTTTGCGCTTCTTTTTCTAAGCCTTTTTGTTCTATTTCTAATCGCCTTAAAAAACAGTCACAGGTCAATACCAGCTCAGGTTTTCCGTAGCGCTGTGATATTTCACTAAGCTTCTGATTAACAGAATAAAAAATATCACCCATCTCTACCGCGGTTAATACAATACCCACGTCTACCGCACAATAAAATGTCAGGCTTAAGTCGGTTTCATTTACCTTTTGAATGGAGCGAATATAATAATGACCCCCCACTTTTACAGCTAAAGGGTTGAGTGAAAATACTTCAGGACTCAGGTCTTTTATATCCATGTTAAGTAATTTGGCATACTCTAGTGCTGCAGGCTCAGCATTTAGCTCATATACAGTTCTACTGTCGGCATTGGCTGCGGTCACCACTAATTTTTCTGTCGGTAATTTAATGTGGTGGCAGTTAAAGACCTCGAACGGTAAAGTCGTGTTTACCATGATGACAATCGCGGCGTTTTGAAAGAAGCGCCCTTGAAAATATACATGGGTTTTCGCCAAGTTAATATCGTCTCCCGCAGAGCCACCAAAATGTGGAAATCCTCTTGCAGCCGAATTAAGTGTCACTAAAAATTGCTCTTCATCTGAAGAAAGTCCATCGAGTAAGGTCAGTACAAAGCTATTATTTTTGATCTCGGTTAGCTGTTTAGATTGGCATTGCTCAACCAATTCATTAATGGTTGATTGTGCGTTCATGGTATCGAATTTTTCCATCGACTCGATAAGGGTCGCGCTAATGGCAAAATACTGAGATGAAAAGCCGATGGCTACAATAGAGTGCTGTTCATAGCCATCATGGGTAACTTCTCCCGCGGTGGTGCAACCCACAATATTAATATTGTTAAAGGTCTCTTCCATAGTAGGGGCAAGCGTGTCTAGTGCATAAGTTGATGAGCAGTAGAAAAGCACAAAATCGATGTTTTCTTGGTGAAGTTGTTGAAAAAGCTCTTGGCTAGCAATGATAGGATCGGTTGCCTTACTGACCGCTGTTATTGTTTTTATTGTCTTCATATCATTGCCTTTTATTCATCATCATAAGTCCATCATATCGATTGTTCATGACAGTTCAATCTCTTTATTTGCTCAGGAGATATGGTCCTAATTGCTTTACTTGCATATTTGTTAACAACACATTGTTTTGGGCTTTCAATGGTAACTAAACATTCCAAGCATTGGATGCATTCTCCATAGTCAATGGAGCCATCTTGATTGATAGCATCGATATCACATTTTTTGTTACGACAAAGCTGACATGGAGAGCCGCATTCGTCGCGTCGTCTTAACCATTTAAATAAAGGGAAGTGGCCAACAATGGCCAGTCCTGCACCTAAAGGGCATAAGTAGCGGCAATAAAATTTATGAATTTTTAAGCTCAATGCTAGAAGTATGACGACATATAAAACAAACGGCCAATAGCGAACAAAATTGAGAGTTATGCTGGTTTTAAAAGGCTCTACTTCTGCAAGTTTTTCTGCCAGTGTTAGCGAATAAAAAGCGCTACCAACCAGTAAAATAAGCAGTACATACTTTATTTTTTGCGCAGTTTTATGATGATGAGGCTTAATTTTTAGTTGCTTTATTTTCAGTTTATTCGCCACTAAGCCCATTAATTCTTGCATTGCGCCAAAGGGGCATAGCCAACCGCAGAACATGCCTCTCCCCCAGAGGAATAGTGTGATAAAGACAAACAGCCACAAGATAAAAATTATCGGATCTAATAAAAATACTTCAATGTTAAAGCCGTGCCAAAGGGATAACAGTAGCGTGTAAATGTTCACTACAGATAATTGCCCTTGTGTATAAAAGCCAATAAAAGCAATAACAAAGATCAAAGATAAAAAACGTAGTCGATGAGTAATTCGAGCATGCTTGGCAATAGCTTCTTGCTTAATAAATAAGAAGATCAAAAAAGTAAGGTAACTACCTAGTATCAATATTTCAGCGCTACGTGTTATCCAAATGTTAACCCATAGTGGCTGTGTTTCGTCGAGACTAGCGGTGTTTTCTTGTTGAATAAATAAAGCATCGGGCAAGGTGCTATCGACACTAAACTTATATTGTTGCTTACTTAAAAAAGATTGGTTGTAATTCACCGCGAGGGATAAAGATAAGGTTTTATTCAATTCAAAACCCGATTGAGATTTTATGCGAAAGACCTTAATTTCATCAAAGTCAGGCACGGTAAGAGCAAATGAAGGATCATAATAGCTATAGAAATCAATATCACGAATATCAACGGGTAATGTATCTTGCACTGCACTTAAACGGTTTGGCACGGTTTGCGGAATAAAGTCTTCACTAACAAATGCATAGCTGCCACGATTAAACGCCATTAAGGCATGTTCTCCCGGCTTTAAATTGTCAAGTAAACGTTGATACTCTTGCTCGCCTAACAAATTTTTGCCAATGATTGGAATGTTGACAAAGGCAAAATATATATCAACAAAATGATTATCTTCTTGGCTGAGGGAGCTGATTTCATTTGCCAGTGTTGCTGAGGAGGTCTCTGCAATGGCTAACGCATGTTCACGAGTTAATTGCCAGTGGTTAATGTAGTTATTGGCGAGTAGTTGCTCAAAGCTTTGAGGTTGGAAGTGTTCAGGATCAACAATGATTTGTGAAGGGGCAACAAAGCCCTCAAGTTTTTCTCTTGCTACCTTGAGCGCTGAAGCAATAACCGTGTCGTTAATGACTAATACCGAGATAGTTGCCCGTGTTATACCATCGAAATAGGTAGTATCGAGAGATGTTTTGGCGCGCGCATTGATTATAAAGCGCTCTTTAATTGAATGCCCTTGATATTGTTTAATAAAGCGGAACATAGGCTGCTCGCCTAAGCCATGTAAAAATATCGGCTCATTATGATTTAATATTTTTAAGCCGGTGAATACCCCTTGGGTATCAATGCCGATTAACAGGTTAATGGTTTGCCCAGAAAACCCCATAAAATGAGTGAAATCATCTGACTCAAAGGCATAACCTAGTAGCTCATTCAATTGATAAACAGGGATAACGGGGAGCTTGTTATCAACAGGGCCTACTCTTGTTGCGCTGGGAAATAATTGAGCAATGTCTTTGGAAATGGCTGTGGCGTCTTGATTTGCATAAACATCAAAAACGGTTGAAAAAAAAGAGAGTGTTAACATAAAGAAAAGGGCAATGGGAACCCAAATTCTCTCATGGTTTATTCTTTTAAAAGGCATGCTAACACTCAAATAAATCGTCATAAGCTTTAGCAATATTGCGCAAAGGCTTAGTTAAATTGTTTGAATTTGAAAGGGAAATGAATGCGCTCAGCCTAGAACTGAGAGCACTCATTCACCTTACATCGATAGGCTTAAAAGAAGCCTAAAGGACTAGTGCTGTAACTCACAAGCAAGTTTTTAGTTTGCTGATAATGGTCAAGCATCATTTTGTGGGTTTCACGACCAATTCCCGATTTTTTATAACCACCAAAAGCAGCATGGGCAGGGTATAAATGATAACAGTTAGTCCACACACGTCCTGCTTGAATGCCTCGACCCATTCGATAGGCTAAGTTAGTATCGCGAGTCCATACACCAGCGCCTAAGCCATATGCCGTATCGTTAGCGATGGCAAGTGCTTCTGCTTCATCTTTAAAGGTTGTTACTGCGATTACTGGTCCAAAAATTTCTTCTTGGAAAACGCGCATTGAGTTATCACCTTTCATGATGGTTGGTTGAACGTAGTAACCACTTTGTAGTGAATCACCTAAATTCTCTTTATCACCGCCCGTTAAGACTTGAGCACCCTCTTGAACACCAATGTTTAAATAGCTCATGATTTTATCAAACTGCTCTTGAGAGGCTTGTGCACCAACCATGGTGGTGGTGTCTAAGGGGTTACCTCGAATAATTTTCTTCGTTTTCTCTATGACTTTCTCCATAAAGGTTTCAAAAATATCTTCCTGAACAAGTGCGCGAGAAGGGCAAGTACATACTTCACCTTGGTTGAAAAAGCCAAGAACAAAACCTTCAGCACATTTTTCAAGGTAATCATCTTCAAACTGAGTAACATCGCCAAAATAAATATTAGGAGATTTACCGCCTAGCTCTACGGTAGAAGGGATTAAGTTTTCAGCAGCACATTTTAGAATGTGACCACCAACAGCCGTTGAACCCGTAAAAGCAATTTTGGCAATTCGTGTGCTGGTTGCTAAGGCTTCACCAGCTTCTTTACCATAACCATTGACTATGTTGAGTACGCCGTTTGGTAATAAATCAGCAATAATCTCCATCAATACTAGAATACTGGCCGGCGTTTGTTCTGCAGGTTTTAGTATAATGCAGTTGCCTGCTGCAAGTGCTGGAGCAAGTTTCCAAGCGGCCATCAATAGTGGAAAATTCCATGGAATGATTTGCCCAACAACACCGATTGGCTCGTGAAAGTGGTAGGCAACGGTGTCGTTGTCAATTTCGGATAAACTGCCTTCTTGAGCGCGAATACAGCCGGCATAATAGCGAAAGTGATCAGAGCTTAACGGCACATCAGCTGCGAGCGTTTCACGGACTGCTTTACCATTATCCCATGTTTCAGCGACAGCAAGGGCTTCTAAGTTTTCATCAATACGATCTGCTATCTTGAGTAAAATATTCGAGCGCTCTTGTACCGAAGTGCGGCCCCAAGCATCTTTAGCGGCATGAGCAGCATCCAGTGCTAATTCAATATCTTCCGCACTGGAACGTGGAATTTGACAGAACTCTTCACCGGTTACAGGTGTGGTGTTGGTAAAATAATTTCCTTTTACAGGAGGCACCCATTGACCATTGATAAAGTTTTCATATTTAGGTTTAAAAGAAACGACAGAACCTTCACTGCCTGGGTATGCGTAGATCATATATCACCTCGTATCTAGGCCAACCAGAGTGGTACTCTTTTCCGTGGCCCTGTTTTAGTTTACTTTGATTACACCAAAGCGTTTTTTCATGTATCTATATTAGTATTGATAAGGCGAGTTAAACTATTATCCCTTTGCATTGAAAACATCATACTTTAGAACGAGTTGATTGTATTAGCGCTTTTGTGGATTTAAAAAAAAGGCTTTTGAATACATTCAAAAGCCTTTGATATCAATAGCTGTGGCTATTTAGGAAGTTTAAAGGTCCAGACACTACCACCTTGATTTAAGTGTTTGACGCGTTTAGCAACATCACCACCCCACAGTGGTACGGCGCCACCCCAGCCAGATAATACACTCAGGTATTGCTCGCCATTCATTTCCCATGTTATAGGTGAACCAACAATGCCTGAGCCAGTATTAAATTTATATTTCACTTCACCCGTTTTAGCATCAAGGCCTAGCAGGTAACCTTCAGGGTTACCCATAAAGACTAAGTTGCCTGCCGTAGTAAGCACACCGCCCCAAAGTGGCGAGTAGTTTTTATAACGCCAAACTTCTTTGCCTGTTTTAGGATCGATGGCTTTTAACACCCCAATATAGTCATCATTAATGGCCTTAATGGTAAAACCAGCACCAAGGTAAGCAGCGCCTTTTTTGTAGGCTGTTGGTTCATTCCATATATCCATTTGCCATTCATTTGAGGGGACATAAAATAGCTCAGTGTCTTTGCTGTAAGCCATTGGCATCCAGTTTTTACCCCCTAAGAATGAAGGCGCGGCAACGACAGTACTGCCTTTTTTACCGTCTTTTGCTTTACTTGGATCACTGGGTCTGTTGCTGTCGATAAAAAGAGGGCGGCCTTTCTTATCAAGCCCTGAAGCCCAAGATATTTTATCAACAAAAGGGAAACCTCGAATGAAATCACCATTTTCACGATTAAGTACGTAGAAAAAGCCGTTTCTGTCAGCCGTAGCTGCTGCTTTGATAGTTTTCCCTTTTTCTTTATAGTCGAAAGGAATAAGCTCGTTAACACCATCGTAATCCCAACCATCGTGTGGTGTGGTTTGGAAGTGCCAAACAATTTTGCCGTTATCAGGGTTAATTGCTAAACGCGATGCTGAAAAGTAGTTATCGCCTGGGCGTAAGTGAGAGTTCCATGGTGCAGGGTTACCAGTACCAAAAAATAGTAAATCAACATCGGCATCATAGGTTCCACCTAACCAAGGTGCCGCCCCACCAGATTTCCATAAATCTCCCGGCCATGTTTGCCCAGGTTTACCGCCAGAAATACCGTTTTCAAGCTTTTTACCCTTCTTCCATATATAGCCCATATGGCCTTCAACAGTAGGTCGCTCCCAAACTAACTTACCGTTTTTTGCATCATAAGCTCTTACTTTACCAACAATACCGAATTCGCCACCAGATACACCAGTGATGATTTTTCCTTTCACAACAATAGGCGCTGCGGTGATGGAATAACCTGCTTTATAATCTTCAACTTTCTTTTTCCATACCACTTTACCGGTATCTTTATTCAGTGCCACGAGTTTTGCATCGAGAGTACCAAAAATAACGAGGTTGTCGTACAGTGCGACACCACGGTTGATGACATCACAACAAGGCATAATGCCGTCGGGTAGTCGGGCATCATATTGCCACAGTTCATCACCTGTATTGGCATCTATTGCGTAAACACGCGAATAAGAGCCAGAAATATACATGACACCATCTTTGACTAGTGGTTGTGACTCTTGTCCACGCTGTTTTTCACCACCTAATGAAAATGCCCATACTGGACGCATTTCTTTAACGGTATCTATATTTATTTTATCAAGAGGGCTGTAGCGTTGTCCTCTTAGACCAAGTCCATAGGATACTACGTCTTCAGTTGTCATTTGATCATTGGCAATATCTTTATTGGTTACGCCTGCATTTGCTAGGCCAGTAAAGGCTAAAGAGATGGCCATAGATAATGACAATACCTTGGTTTTACCTGCTGTTATCATTGTTATTTCCTCTTGGGTTATAAATCGTTTTAGCGATAATTTTTCTATTTACCTTCCTGCATAACGTCAATGAACTCATCACTCTTTGCTTGATGAGTAAAACCATTTAAGCAGGCTACATTCATATTAAAATGTGCACCTTTTGCTGACTATTACTCACCAGTAGAATTTTTTTCATCACTTAGTATGATGTCAGGTATGACTATTAGCGTGACTCTTCGAGGAAAGAGTACAACTCTGGACGCTGATAGACGGCGCTATACTGGTCAAATATTTTCTTTAGATGTCCTTGCTTTATCATGCTTTCGACAATGTCGGCTATGGCGTAGCCTAGTTGACGATAATCACTTTTCACTGCCATTCCTATATCCCACTGCTGCCGACCTATCATTGGAAAAGCATTGCTTGCTAACGGGTAGGCAGAAGCGTTTAATTGCTGTTGGTAATGACTTACTTGGCTACGTAAGCCCATCACGGCATCAACCTTGTTTTCACGCATGGCCGAGATGGCGAGTGGCAATGAAGGGTAGTGTTTGGTTTTATTACGCATACGGCCATTAAAAGCAGACATTAGATAAAACTGGGGGATAGAATCTACTTCAACACCAATGTTGTGGTATTGAAAAATAGCCATGGTAGAAACTGAATCAATTTTTTGATTATTAAAGATTATTTTCCATGATTCAGTATGGTAAGGAGCGAACATGTGCACTTGCTCATGGACAAGCTCACCAATATCGTCACGTAGTTGTGTGTATTTTTTATCGTAGGGAACTCTCAACATTAAATCAGCAACACTACGTTGCAGATAATGTCCTTTCCAAAGGTTATTGCGTAGATCGTCTTCAACATTTTCATCGGCAGTCATCCATCTTAAACGCAGTGTGACACCCAATTCTTTGGCGATATGCTTGGCTACTTCAACATCTATACCTTTTGCTGCGCCATTTTCTTGATATGAAAATGGAACGAAATCTCGATAAACGGCAACGGTAATTTCGTTGCTGGCAATGATGTCGTCAAACGAACGTGCAAAAGTTGTTGTGGCAAAAAGACCCCAACAACTTAACCACAAGAGTAGTAGGTAGCTATTACTCTTTTTCACTGACAGACTCTAACCAAGTTCTAATTGACCAAAGTGCTTCTTGATTTAAATGCTCTGTCATTTTTGGCATATACACAGCACCGTTACGTACAGCACCATTTTGCACACGATAGATGTACCATTCATCACCGTCATAATCTGTTGCTAACTGGCGTAAATCAGGGGCAATACCACCTGATATACCTTCTAACCCATGACAGCGAGCACAGTTTTGATTATAGGCTGATGCGCCAATGCGTAAAATTTCTTTACGTGTATCACCTTGTTCGTCTCTATAGGGGTTGGTTTCTTCCCACTCTTCGCTTAACTTAGGTAATGTTGAGGTATCAACAGATTGTGGAGTTACAGGGCCGTGAGCTGCTATGCCAAATGAACAAATTGCTATTATTGCAGCAAGATAGCCACGGCCTAAATTAAATTTCATCATCGCCTTATACCTTTTTCTACGTAAATTAATTGTTGTGCTTAATGTTGATGTAGCCATCTTATCGAGGTTGGTGATGAACAAGAATTGTACTTTAGCGCCGTTAACTATCATCCTTTAGTATGATTTTATCTTAATAAAAACAAAGATTAAGGGAATATCTTTTTGTTTATCAAATGATTAGCTTGGTTGTCTTCTGTGGTGGAGCTTTTTACTTTATAAAGTTTTTCTATATGCTTATACCGAGTGCATCAATATAAGAGATAGTTATTGGTGTTGTTTTTTATTTGGGAGCGCTATGTTTGTTCAGCCAAGAGCCATGATTAAAAAGTACGGACTAAAAAGTGCCACTATGTGCCTGTGGCTTTTTTGTTGTCATGCCTTTTCAAGTCCGATTATGCTCAATATCAGTTATGTAAAGCTTGTTCAGCAACAGCCTCATACCTTATCGAAAATACTTAAAAAACCAGATGATAGTGGTTACTCTGGGGCAAAACTTGCCATAAATGACTCTAATACCACGGGGAAATTTTTACAGCAACACTTTCAGCTAAGCTATTATGCTGAAGAAGAAATATCGAAATTTTTACCCTTGTTAGAGAGTGAATATCAGCAAGGAAAGCGTATTTTTATTATTGATGCGCCAATAGCACAATTAGTGCAAATAAATCGTTGGGCAAAGGCTAAAGCTGTGCTGTTGTTTAATGTGAGTGAGTCAGCAGATACCTTGCGTAATAGCCAATGTCTTGAGGCTATATTTCATACTATTCCAAGTAATGCTATGAGATCAGATGCCCTCGCGCAGTGGTTACTTTATCGTCGCATGAATAAGGTGCTCTTGGTACATGGTAATCATGTTGAAGATAAGCAACTAGCGACTTCATTTAAACGCTCAGCTAAACGTTTTGGCATAAAAATAATCGCTGAAAAACAGTGGGATTTTAATACCGATCTCAGACGTAGTGCGCAGCAAGAAATTCCATTATTTACCCAAACCATGCAGGATTATGAAGCCGTTTATGTTGCCGACAAATCTAAACAATTTGCTGAGTTTTTACCCTTTAATACCTACTTGCCTCGACCGGTTATCGGCTCAGCAGGCTTGGAAGCATTGGCATGGCATAGTGTGATTGAACAGTGGGGAGCGACTCAGTTGCAGCATCGTTTTACCCAGTTGACGGATAGAGTCATGAATGAAATCGATTTTTCGGCTTATCTTGCCGTACGTAGTGTTGCCCAGACAGTACATAAGATTCACTCAAATGAGAGTGAAAAGATCATTGACTATATTCGCTCTGATGCCTTTGAATTGGCTGCTTATAAAGGACGGAAACTCAGCTTTAGATCTTGGAATCAACAATTAAGAATGCCGCTGGCTTTAGTGCATCCTCACGCATTAGTCTCACAATCACCCCAGCCGGGTATGCTTCATCCTGTGACCGAACTTGATACCTTAGGGTTCGACATTCAAGAGTCTCAATGTAAAAGTGAATGAGAGTAATTTATGAAAAAAATATTAGTGCTTAGTTTATTGGTTTTGGCTACTTACTTTAACAGTGCTTTGGCTCTTAGTAATGAATTTGCTTATGTGACCAATGAAAAAGATGACAATATTTCAGTGATTGATTTATCGCAATTTAGTGTAGTCAAAGAAATTGCCGTCGGTCAGCGGCCAAGAGGGATCATTTTCAATAAAGAGCAGACGCTTGCTTATCTTTGTGCAAGTGAGTCAGATAGTATTCAAATACTTGATGTCAAATCAGAGCAAATTATTGGTGAATTACCCTCGGGTGAAGATCCTGAAACTATTGCATTACACCCAAATGGTAAAACAATTTATACTTCAAACGAAGATGATGCCTTGCTGACGGTGATTGATATTGCCTCTGCCACTGTTATTACTCAGGTTGATGTTGGTGTTGAGCCTGAAGGATTAGCGGTAAGCCCAGATGGAAAAATTGTTGTTGTCACTTCTGAAACCACCAATATGGTGCATTGGATAGATACGCAAACGCATAAGAATTTTGCCAATACCTTAGTTGGCGCAAGACCAAGATCAGCTAAATTTACTGATGATGGTAAGTTTCTATGGGTAAGTGCTGAAATTGGCGGCACTGTCGTCATATTAGATGTTGCTAACCAGCAGATAATTAAAGAGTTCACCTTTGATGTTCGTGGCATACATAGAGATCGCGTGCAGCCTGTTGGCATTGAATTAACAGCAGATGGTAAGTATGCATTTGTCGCATTGGGGCCAGCAAATCACGTGGCTGTGATTGACCGAGCAACAATGGCTGTAGAGAAGTATTTATTGGTTGGCCGCAGAGTATGGCAACTCGCTTTTAACCATGATCAATCGCAACTGTTAACAACCAATGGTATCAGTGGTGATGTATCTGTCATTGATGTTCAGCGTTTGAAAGTCAAAAAATCTATTAAAGTCGGGCGATACCCTTGGGGTGTTGCAATACGGTACGTGCCATGAGTATTGTGACCAATCAGCTTACATATTATTATGGTAAAAAGGCTGCCATCAATGAATTGAGCATTAACCTTACTCAAGGCTTTAATGTCTTGCTTGGCCCTAATGGCGCAGGAAAAAGTACCTTATTTTCAATGTTAACAGGTCTGTATCAGGCTGCATCTGGTGATATTAAGATCAATGGTTATGACTTTCGTGATAACAAAGCCGACATCATGCGATCTATGGGGGTTGTTTTTCAACAAAGCACCCTAGATTTAGATTTATCGGTAAAGCAAAATTTACTTTATTTTGCAGGCTTACATGGTATTTCATCATCACAAGCGCTAGAAAATATTCACTCAATTTTGACACAACTAGCCTTGATGCCACGTCTTAATGATAAAGTGAGAGCTTTAAATGGTGGGCACCGTCGTCGCGTTGAAATAGCACGTTCATTAATTCATCAACCGAAAGTTTTGCTACTTGATGAGGCAACAGTCGGCCTTGATATCGACAGTCGAAAGATGATCACCCAATACGTTAAAACACTTTGTCAACAGAGGGGGATTTGTGTGTTATGGGCGACACACCTAATGGACGAGGTATCAGATGATGATCATTTACTTATTATCAACGAAGGTAATATTCAAGCTCAAGGCGTAAGCAGTACTTTATGTAAAAAGCATCAGGCTGATGATGTATATCAGCTTTACCGACGCTTAACCGCGAATGCAGAGCTTGTCTGATGAATAACCGTTACCTTTATTGTTTTAATGGCATTGTGAAACGTGAAGTTTTACGTTTCTTCCAGCAACGTGCGCGTTTACTGAGTGCTCTCGTAAGACCCTTACTTTGGTTGGTTGTTTTTGCGGCAGGCTTTAGAGCTGCTTTAGGGGTTTCGATTATGGAGCCTTATGGCACCTATATCACTTATCAGCAGTATATTACCCCAGGCCTTTGCTGCATGATTATTTTGTTTAATGGTATGCAAAGCTCGCTTTCTATGGTTTACGACCGTGAAATGGGCAGTATGAAAGTCTTGTTAATGAGCCCTTTGCCACGCCCTTTTTTGCTGTGTTGTAAGCTAATTGCCAGCGCGTTGTTATCACTTTTACAGGTAGTCATTTTCCTGTTTTTTGCTCAGTGGCTGGAGGTTGATATTCCTCTTGTTGGTTATGTCAGTGCGGTGCCCGCTATATTCTTAATTGCTTTTTTTCTCGGCGCATTGGGATTAATGCTGTCAAACCTCATCAAACAATTGGAAAATTTTGCCGGCGTGATGAATTTTGTTATTTTTCCGATGTTCTTTTTATCAAGTGCCTTATATCCGCTATGGAAAATGCAAGAAGCCAGCCTCTGGTTATATTGGTTATGTCAATTTAACCCTTTTACCGCCTGCGTTGAGTTATTGCGTTTTGCGCTGTACGAACAAATTAACTTGTCTGCCTTAGCGACTGTGTTAATAGCAACAACGATTGCATCATGTTTTGCTTTAGTGAGTTTTAGGCCTCAACAAGGTAAAAAACACCAAGGCTAATAGCTAAAAACCATTCCCTTTTTGCTCGGTATATTAATCCTTTCTCAAGTTTTTTCGCTATTTAAGCAATTATTTTTAATTAATTTTACTGTTTTGTGAGAAATGATATTTCTCAACCTCTTAGTTTTTTAAGATAACTTTTCTATCTGCTTGCTTTTTGAGTGGCTTTTGAGTAATTTATTTTAAAGTACACCTAAAAATGAGAACAAAATGCACTTAAATGATATCGATATGCGGCTTATTGCTATTTTGCAACGTGATGTTAGTATTGCGATCGACGAATTAGCCAAGCGTGTTGGATTAACCAAAACACCGTGTTGGCGTCGTCTACAAAAACTAGAGAAAAGTGGCATTATCAAACGCAAAGTTGCCTTGCTTGATGCAAAGTTATTAGATTTAAGTGTGTCGGTGTTTGTGCAAGTGAAAACCAGCAAACATGATAGTGACTGGTTAGCGCAGTTTTCGACAACTGTGTCTGCCTTTCCAGAAGTGGTTGATTTTTATCGAATGAGTGGTGAATACGATTATTTATTGCGAGTTGTGGTAAAAGATATTGCGAGTTACGATGCTTTTTATCAACGCTTTATTCAAGCGACTAGCTTGACTGATGTTACCTCTAGTTTTGCCATGGAAGAGATAAAGCGCTCTACTGAATTACCCTTATGTGTCCCTGAAAACAGTGTAGAGTAGGTACTTCAAGCGTTCTCTTTCAGATTTATAACCAGCTATACGCGTACAGGTGTTGTATGTGGAGACTTGGTCGCAAAGAGGATAACGCTATGTCATTAGAGCAACACTTTTCAACATTTCGCCAGCATATTATTGGTCATGATCTGGAGCATGAAATTAATGGTAAAAAACAAGCCATAGTTTATGCTGATTGGACAGCCAGTGGTCGTTTATACCAGCCAATTGAAGATTATATTAGCCATACGCTTGGTCCTTATGTTGCCAATACGCATACTGAAACTAACCTAACGGGTAGCACGATGACCCATGCGTATCATGATGCGCAAAAAGTCATTAAGCGTCATGTGAATGCCTGTGAGAATGATATTTTAATTACTTCAGGCGCAGGCATGACCGATGTGGTGAATAAATTTCAACGCATTTTAGGTTTGCGTATTCCTGAACGTATGGCCGAGCAAGTTAGCTTTAGCGAAGATGATAAGCCGGTGGTTTTCATTACTCACATGGAGCATCATTCTAATCAAACCACTTGGTATGAATGTGATGTAACCTTAGAAATAGTCGCCAGTGATGAAAAAGGCTTACCTTCGTTAGATAATTTGGCACAGTTATTAACGCAATACAAAGATCGCAAAGTTAAAATTGGCGCTTTCACCGCTTGCTCAAATGTTACGGGAATTAAAACCCCTTACCACCAATTAGCAGAAGTGATGCATCAACACGGTGGTTTGTGTTTTGTCGATTTTGCCTGCTCTGCACCTTATGTAGGTATTGATATGCACCCGGTAAATAAAGCACAGGCGTTAGATGCTATTTTCTTTTCTCCGCATAAATTTTTGGGAGGGCCGGGCAGCTCAGGTGTACTTATTTTTAATAAAACCTTATATAAAAATAAAGTACCTGATCACCCTGGCGGCGGCACTGTTACTTGGACAAATCCTTGGGGTGAACACAGCTTTTTTAATAATATTGAAGTGCGTGAAGACGGTGGCACGCCCGGTTTTTTACAATGTATTCGCACCGCTTTAGCTATTAAAGTTAAAGAGGCTATGGGCACAGAAAACATTGCTCAGCGAGAGCAAGAGCTCACTGATTATGTGATGGCCGAATTAAGCAAAAATGAGCAAGTTAGAATGCTTGAGCCATCTATTACCGCTCGCCTAGCTATCGTGTCATTTTATATCACTAA
>JAPHTO010000129.1 GCA_026196955.1 Colwellia sp.
CGTACGATTGCTGCAGTTCGCGATCAGAAAGAACAAGAAGCGGCTTAATTTTTACTATTTTATTCGTAAAATTAAACACACTTTTTGTATTAATAGTTATTCAAACAGCACTTTATGTTTTTACTGAAATAAAACAGAGGCTGTTTCTTAAAAAACAGGAAATTTTATAATGTCTATTTCTAAAGACGATATCCTTAATGCTATTGCTGAAATGTCAGTAATGGACGTAGTTGAATTAATCGAAGCAATGGAAGAGAAGTTCGGCGTATCTGCTGCTGCTGCTGTTGCTGTTGCTGGCGGTGACGCTGGTGGTGCTGCTGAAGAGAAAACTGAATTCGACGTAATCTTAACTGGTTTCGGTGAGAAGAAAGTTGCAGTAATCAAAGCAGTTCGTGGCGCTACAGGTCTAGGCCTTAAAGAAGCTAAAGACTTAGTTGAATCAGCTCCTAAAGCACTTAAAGAAGGTGTTGAAAAAGCTGAAGCTGAAGAACTTAAGAAAGCTCTTGAAGAAGCTGGTGCTTCTGTTGAGATCAAATAATCTGTTTATAAACAGATTGTTTGCCTGAAAAGGCAATGGCTGGTGATTTAAACGTCACCGGCCTTTTTGCGCTTTTTTTGTTAGAAAAATTTGTGTTTTTTTACAGAAAAACAGTGCATTATTTAGTGTTGAGTAATTTTGATGAATTACTCTGTAGTGTTTAGACGTAAACATTACAGCAATACCCTGTCTAGCTGAATTCATATTCACTGGGCAGATTTGGCCAAAACCAGCAAGCTGAGGAACCCCATGGCTTACTCATACTTTGAGAAAAAGCGAATTAGAAAGGACTTTGGTAAAAGTGCACAAGTAATGGAATATCCATTCTTGTTGTCCATTCAACTCGATTCTTTCCGCAAGTTTATTGATATTGATCCAACAGGTGAAACCGGTCTAGAGGCTGCTTTCCGTTCTATTTTCCCAATTAAAGCTTATTCAGGTAGCTCAGAATTACAATATGTAAGCTATCGGTTAGGTGAACCGTTATTTGATGTTAAAGAATGTCAAATACGAGGTGTTACTTATTCAGCACCATTACGCGTTAAATTACGCTTAGTGGTATACGATAAAGACGCTCCGGCAGGTACTGTAAAAGATATCAAAGAGCAAGAAGTGTACATGGGTGAAATCCCGCTGATGACAGATAACGGTACTTTTGTAATCAATGGTACTGAGCGTGTTATCGTTTCACAATTGCACCGCTCTCCAGGTGTATTCTTTGATCACGATAAAGGTAAAACACATTCATCAGGTAAAGTGTTATATAACGCACGTGTTATTCCTTACCGTGGTTCTTGGTTAGATTTTGAATTCGATCCAAAAGATAACTTATTCGTACGAATCGATAGACGCCGTAAATTACCTGCGTCAATCATGTTGCGTGCATTAGAATACTCGACTGAAGAAATTTTAGATATTTTTTATGACACAACTGAGTTTGCCATTAAAGGCGACAAGTTGATCATGGATCTTATCCCTGAACGTCTTCGTGGCGATACGGCTACTTTTGATATTAGTATCAAAAAAGGCGAAGTTTTAGTTGAATCTGGTCGTCGTATTACTGCACGTCATATTCGTGCATTAACGAAAGCTAATATCGATAAATTAGAAGTACCTGCAGAGTATATTGTCGGTAAAGTACTGTCTAAAGCTTATATTGATAAGTCTACTGGTGAAGTGATTGCTGAAGCCAATGCTGAAATTACGTTAGAATTATTAGCAGAGCTTAGCCAAGCAGGCCATAAAGTACTTTCTACTTTATATATGAATGAGTTTGATGTTGGTTCATATATGTCTGACACATTACGTGTAGATAGCTCAACTAACCGTTTAGAAGCGCTAGTTGAAATTTACCGTATGATGCGCCCAGGTGAGCCACCAACGAAAGATGCGGCTGAAACCTTATTTGGCAATTTATTCTTCTCGTCAGAGCGTTATGACTTATCGACTGTTGGACGTATGAAGTTTAACCGTCGTGTTGGTAATGAAGATGGCAGTGCTGAAGATACAGGTGCTGGCATTTTATCAAATGACGATATTATTTCTGTCATGAAGACCTTAATCGACATTCGTGACGGTAAAGGCGAAGTTGATGATATCGACCATTTAGGTAACCGTCGTATTCGTTCAGTAGGCGAAATGGCAGAGAACCAATTCCGTGTCGGTCTTGTGCGTGTAGAACGTGCAGTACGTGAGCGTTTAAGTCTTGGTGATTTAGATGCTGTTATGCCACAAGATTTAATTAACGCTAAGCCAATTTCTGCGGCAGTGAAAGAGTTCTTTGGCTCTTCACAATTGTCTCAATTTATGGATCAAAACAACCCGTTATCAGAAGTAACGCACAAGCGTCGTATTTCTGCCTTAGGGCCGGGTGGTTTAACCCGTGAACGTGCTGGCTTTGAAGTTCGAGATGTTCACCCAACTCACTATGGTCGTGTATGTCCAATCGAAACGCCAGAAGGTCCAAACATTGGTTTGATCAACTCGCTTTCATGTTATGCACGTACCAATGACTACGGTTTCTTAGAAACACCTTATCGTAAAGTGGTTGACGGTTTAGTAACCGACGAGATTGATTACTTATCAGCTATCGAAGAAGGTAACTTTGTTATCGCTCAGGCGAATGCTGAACGTGATGATAGCAACAAGTTAACGCAAGATTTAGTTAACTGTCGTTACAAAAATGAATTTACGCTGAAATCATCAGCTGAAGTTCAATATATGGACGTATCACCACAACAAATTATTTCTGTTGCGGCATCACTTATTCCATTCTTAGAGCACGATGATGCTAACCGTGCCTTGATGGGCTCGAACATGCAACGTCAGGCCGTACCTACGTTAAAAGTGGATAAGCCACTTGTTGGTACCGGTATGGAAAAAGTAGTCGCCGTTGACTCAGGTGTTACTGCGGTTGCTAAACGTGGCGGTGTAGTGAGCTATGTAGATGCTTCACGTATCGTAGTTAAAGTAAACGAAAATGAAATGCATGCTGGTGAAGCAGGTATTGATATTTATAACTTAACTAAATACACACGTTCTAACCAAAATACTTGTATCAACCAGCGTCCAGTATGTCGCATGGGTGAGCCAGTAGTACGTGGTGATGTGTTAGCAGATGGTCCATCTACAGATATGGGTGAATTGGCATTAGGTCAAAACATGCGTATCGCGTTCATGCCGTGGAATGGTTACAACTTTGAGGATTCAATGTTGTTATCTGAGCGTGTGGCAATGGAAGATAGATTTACTACTATCCACATTCAAGAGCTTACTTGTATTGCGCGTGATACTAAATTAGGTAGTGAAGAAATTACTGCTGATATTCCTAATGTTGGTGAGTCTGCTTTAGGTAAGTTAGATGAAGCCGGTGTTGTTTATATCGGTGCTGAGGTTAATGGTGGTGACATCTTAGTGGGTAAAGTTACTCCTAAAGGTGAAACGCAATTAACACCAGAAGAAAAATTACTCCGTGCTATTTTTGGTGAAAAAGCTGCTGATGTTAAAGACAGCTCTTTGCGTGTACCAAACTCAGTTAAAGGTACTATCATCGATGTACAAATCTTCACTCGTGATGGTGTAGAGAAAGATGCGCGCGCCGTTGAAATTGAAAATATGCAACTTAAAGAAGTTAAGAAAGATCTTGGCGATGAATTAAGCATATTAGAAGATGGTATTTTTGCACGTACTAAAAAGTTATTGTTAACTGCTGGCTTAAATGAAGCTGACCTTACGGGTATGTCTCGCGACAAATGGTTAACACAAAACTTAGCTGATGAAGCGCAACAAGCTGAATTAGAGCAAATCGCTGAGCAGTACGACAATATTAAAGAAGACTTCGATAAGAAGTTTGAAATTAAACGTCGTAAGATCACCCAAGGTGATGATTTAGCACCAGGTGTTCTTAAAATTGTTAAGGTTTACTTAGCCGTTAAACGCCGCATTCAGCCAGGTGATAAAATGGCTGGTCGTCATGGTAACAAAGGTGTTATTTCAAATGTAGTGCCTGTTGAAGATATGCCATACGATGAGCACGGCGTACCAGTAGATGTTGTACTGAACCCGTTAGGTGTACCGTCACGTATGAACATCGGTCAGATCTTAGAAACTCATTTAGGTATGGCTTGTCGCGGTATCGGTGAAAAGATCAACCGTATGTTAGAAGCACAGCAAGAAATTCATAAACTACGTAACTTCTTACAAGAAGTTTACAATGTTGGTGAGTCTCGCCAAGAGGTTGATGTTGCTAGTTTCTCAGACGAGGAAGTACTGCGCTTAGCCGCTAACCTTCGTGCTGGTTTACCTATTGCGACACCTGCGTTTGATGGTGCAGCTGAAAAAGAAATTAAAGAGTTATTTAAACTAGCAGATATGCCAGAAAGTGGTCAGTTTATTTTAACTGATGGCCGTACTGGTCGTGAATTTGAACGTCCGGTAACGGTAGGTTACATGTATATGTTAAAACTAAACCATTTAGTTGATGACAAAATGCATGCGCGTTCTACAGGTTCATATAGCTTGGTTACTCAGCAACCACTTGGCGGTAAAGCGCAATTTGGTGGTCAGCGTTTCGGTGAGATGGAAGTATGGGCACTAGAAGCATACGGTGCTGCTTACACCTTACAAGAAATGCTTACGGTTAAGTCTGATGACGTTGCTGGTCGTACTAAGATGTATAAAAACTTAGTGGACGGCGATCACCGTATGGATCCAGGTATTCCTGAATCATTCAACGTATTACTTAAAGAGATCCGCTCTTTAGGTATTAACATTGAATTAGACGAAGATTAATACCTAAAGCCTAGGGCTTAGGCCCTAGGAAAGCTGAAAATTCAGTACATGGAGAGAGTTATAGTTTAACTCTCTCAAATGTTTAACTCCGACAGGAGAAGAGTGTGAAAGATTTACTTAAGTTTCTTAAGCAACAAAATCAAACCGAAGAGTTCGATGGTATTCGTATCGGCCTTGCATCACCTGACCTAGTTCGTTCTTGGTCATTTGGTGAAGTTAAAAAGCCAGAAACCATTAACTACCGTACGTTCAAGCCAGAGCGTGATGGATTATTCTGTGCCCGTATTTTCGGCCCAGTAAAAGATTACGAATGTCTTTGTGGCAAGTATAAACGCTTAAAGCATCGTGGTGTGATCTGTGAAAAATGTGGCGTAGAAGTAACGCTAACTAAAGTGCGTCGTGACCGTATGGGTCATATCGAACTAGCTAGCCCTGTTGCCCATATTTGGTTCTTAAAATCATTACCATCGCGTATTGGTTTATTACTTGATATGACTTTGCGTGATATTGAGCGTGTGCTTTATTTTGAATCTTATGTTGTTACCGAGCCAGGTATGACAACATTAGAGAAAAGCCAAATTCTAACCGAAGAAGAATATCTTGATGCGTTAGAAGAGCACGGTGATGAATTTGACGCCTTAATGGGTGCAGAAGCAGTATTGGCTTTACTACAACAAATTGATTTAGACGGTGAAGTAGCGCAAATGCGTGAAGAATTGCCAGAAATCGGTAGTGAAACTAAGCGTAAGAAAATCACTAAGCGTTTAAAATTAATGGAAGCATTCGCCGCTTCAGGTAACAAGCCTGAGTGGATGATCATGAATGTTCTACCAATTTTACCGCCAGATTTACGTCCGTTAGTGCCACTAGATGGTGGTCGTTTTGCGACTTCAGATCTAAACGATTTATACCGTCGTGTTATTAACCGTAACAACCGTTTAAAACGTCTATTAGACTTAGTAGCACCAGATATTATCGTACGTAACGAAAAACGTATGTTACAAGAATCTGTTGATGCGTTATTAGATAACGGCCGTCGTGGTCGCGCTATAACTGGCTCTAACAAGCGTCCTCTTAAGTCACTTGCCGATATGATTAAAGGTAAGCAAGGTCGTTTCCGTCAAAACTTACTTGGTAAGCGTGTTGATTATTCAGGCCGTTCTGTAATTACCGTTGGTCCAACATTGAAATTACATCAATGTGGTCTACCGAAGAAAATGGCATTGGAATTATTCAAACCATTTATCTACGGTGTTTTAGAGCGTCGTGGTTTAGCGACGACTATTAAAGCGGCTAAAAAATTAGTTGAACGTGAAGGTAGTGAAGTTTGGGATGTACTTGATGAAGTAATCCGCGAACATCCCGTTATGCTTAACCGTGCACCAACGTTGCATAGATTAGGTATCCAAGCGTTTGAACCTGTGCTTATTGAAGGTAAAGCGATTCACCTTCATCCGTTAGTTTGTGCGGCATATAACGCCGATTTCGATGGTGACCAAATGGCGGTACACGTACCGTTGACTATCGAAGCACAAATGGAAGCACGTACGTTAATGATGTCAACAAATAACGTGTTGGCACCAGCAAACGGTGAGCCTATTATCGTTCCTTCACAAGATGTTGTATTAGGTCTTTATTACCTAACACGCGATTGTGTAAACGGTTTAGGTGAAGGCATGGTATTTGTTGATACTAAAGAAGCTGAAAAAGCGTACCGTACTGGTGCAGCAGAGCTTCATGCCCGCGTTAAAATTCGTATTACTGAGCATGTGAAAAATGCTGAAGGTGAATTTGAAGAGAAAACTAGCTTACGAGATACCACGGTAGGTCGTGCTATTTTATGGCAAGTTTGTCCTAAAGGTTTACCGTATGACGTTATCGATCAACCACTAGCTAAAAAAGCTATTTCTAAATTGATCAACCATGCCTATCGTAACCTTGGTTTAAAAGATACTGTTATCTTTGCCGATCACATCATGTACACAGGTTTCCATTATGCAATGGTAGCCGGTGCTTCTGTTGGTATCGACGATATGGTTATCCCAGATGCTAAGTACACTATCATTGATGAATCAGAAGCTGAAGTTGCTGAGATTCAAGCGCAGTTTGACCAAGGTCTTGTAACTGCAGGTGAGAAATACAACAAAGTTATTGATATCTGGTCGTCTGCGAACGAAAAAGTATCAAAAGCTATGATGGATAACTTATCTAAAGAGATGATTAAAAACCGCGATGGTGAGATGGAAGAGCAAGACTCATTCAACTCTATCTTTATGATGGCTGACTCGGGTGCTCGTGGTAGTGCCGCTCAGATCCGTCAGTTAGCAGGTATGCGTGGTTTGATGGCTAAACCAGATGGTTCAATCATCGAAACGCCAATCACGGCTAACTTCCGTGAAGGTTTGAACGTATTACAATACTTCATCTCAACTCACGGTGCGCGTAAAGGTTTGGCCGATACGGCATTGAAAACAGCTAACTCGGGTTACTTAACGCGTCGTTTAGTTGATGTTGCCCAAGATTTAGTGGTAACTGAACATGACTGTGGTACAGAAGATGGCTTATTAATGACGCCATTGATTGAAGGTGGTGATGTTGTTGAACCACTTCGTGAGCGTGTATTAGGTCGTGTTGTTTGTGAAGATGTGCTAATTCCAGGTACTGAAGAAGTATTACTTCCTCGTAATACCTTAATTGATGAAGCGCTTTGTGACGTCATTGAAGAAAATTCAGTGGATCAAATTAAAGTACGTTCAATTATTACTTGTCAAACAGACTTTGGTATTTGTGCACACTGTTACGGTCGTGATTTGGCTCGTGGTCATATGATCAACCAAGGTGAAGCCATTGGTGTTGTGGCAGCACAATCAATTGGTGAACCAGGTACACAGCTTACCATGCGTACCTTCCACATTGGTGGTGCGGCATCGCGTGCCTCTGCTGAAAACAGCGTACAAGTGAATAATTCAGGTACCTTGAAGCTACAAAATGCTAAATTTGTAACCAACTCAGATAAGCACATTGTTATTACTTCACGTTCATCAGAGCTTACTGTTATTGATGAAATGGGTCGTGTTACTGAAAACTACAAAGTGCCATACGGTGCTGTACTTTCTAAAAACGACGGTGAAGCAGTAAGTGCTGGCGATACCATCGCTAATTGGGATCCGCATACGCATCCAATTATCACGGAAGTAAAAGGTAAAGCACAATTTGTTGATTTAATTGATGGCGTAACCATGGTTCGTCAAACTGATGAATTAACAGGTTTATCAAGCATCGTTATTACGGAAGCTGCACAGCGTAGTGCTTCGGGTAAAGAAATGCGCCCAGCATTGAAGCTTGTTGATGCTAAAGGTAAAGATGTGATGATAGCGGGTACTGATATTCCAGCACTTTACTATCTACCGGGTAACGCGATTGTTAACCTTGAGGATGGTGCTGAGGTAAATATTGGTGATGCATTAGCACGTATTCCTCAAGAAAGTTCTAAGACTCGTGATATTACCGGTGGTTTACCGCGTGTTGCTGATTTATTTGAAGCGCGTAAGCCTAAGCTACCAGCTATCCTTGCTGAGAAGACGGGTATTATCGGTTTCGGTAAAGAGACTAAAGGTAAAGTACGTTTATTGATCACTCAGCCAAGTGGTGAAGTGTATGAAGAGATGATCCCTAAAACACGTCAATTAAACGTGTTTGAAGGTGAATCAGTGGCTAAAGGTGAGGTTATCGCCGATGGTCCAGAATCTCCACATGACATTCTTCGTTTACGTGGTGTTGCACCTGTTGCAAACTACATTGTTAACGAAGTACAAGAAGTTTACCGCTTACAAGGTGTTAAGATTAACGATAAGCACATTGAAGTTATCGTACGTCAAATGATCCGTAAGTGTGAAATTCTTGATGCTGGTGATAGTGAATTCCTTAAAGGTGAGCAAGTTGAAGTGGCGCGCGTTAATATCGCAAACCGTGAACTTGAAGCTGCTGGCAAGCAACCAGCTGAGTATGAAATGCAAATGATGGGTATTACCAAAGCATCATTGGCAACTGAATCATTTATCTCAGCAGCGTCTTTCCAAGAAACGACGCGTGTACTTACTGAAGCTGCAGTAGCAGGTAAAAAAGACGGATTACGTGGCCTTAAAGAAAACGTAATTGTTGGTCGCTTGATTCCTGCTGGTACAGGTTATGCCTATCACCAAGAGCGTGCTAAAGCAAAAGCTGCTTTTGATGCTCATGAAGATACTACTGTATCTGCCGATGAAGCCGCTGAAGCATTAGCTGACGCATTAAGTGCTGATTTGGGTGATGACTTAGCTAGCGAATAGGTGTTCATATATCAGCGGCCTTTAAGGGCGCTGTTATAAGATTAAGAAAAAACCGTACTCTGCAAAGAGCACGGTTTTTTTATGCTTATAACTAGGTAAAAGCATACGAATAGCTTGACAGTGAAACCTTTGACCTATAGAATTTCGCGACCTTATATTCTGTGCCTAGTAGACACTGGATTTTAAAGGTAGATTTTACACGTTTATTAGTGGGGAATTTGGCAAACTTAGCCGAGATAAATTGCCCAATGTTTTAACTAATCAGGAGCTATAATGGCAACTATTAACCAATTGGTACGTAAACCACGTGTCAAGCAGGTACAAAAAAGTAACGTTCCAGCGTTACAAGCCTGCCCACAACGTCGTGGCGTATGTACTCGTGTGTATACAACTACACCAAAAAAACCTAACTCAGCATTACGTAAAGTTGCTCGTGTTCGTTTAACTAACGGCTACGAAGTTACTTCATACATTGGTGGTGAAGGTCACAACTTACAAGAGCATAGCGTGATTTTAATCCGCGGTGGTCGTGTTAAAGATTTACCGGGTGTGCGTTATCACACCGTTCGTGGCGCACTAGATTGTTCTGGTGTAAGCGACAGAAGACAGGGCCGTTCTAAGTACGGTGCTAAACGACCTAAGTCTTAACCGTTTCTTTTTCTCTATTAGAGATGAAACACGTTAAGTAAGGCCAAATTAAAATTTTTGAAATTTATATATTTTGGGTAAAACCTGAATAACACGGAGAATTAAGATGCCAAGAAGACGCGTCGTAGGGCAACGTAAAATATTGCCAGATCCTAAGTTCCATAACGAACTTTTAGCAAAATTCATCAACATCCTTATGGTTGATGGTAAGAAATCTACTGCCGAAAAAATTGTATACGGTGCATTAGATATTTTAACTGAAAAGAATTCAGAGAAAACTCACCTTGAGTTATTCGAAGAAGCTTTAGATAACATCCGTCCACAAGTAGAGGTTAAATCTCGTCGTGTTGGTGGTTCTACTTATCAAGTTCCAGTTGAAGTACGTCCAGTGCGTCGTAATGCACTAGCCATGCGTTGGTTAGTTGAAGCAGCTCGTAAACGTGGTGAAAAATCAATGGCTCAGCGCCTAGCTAACGAAATGTTAGATGCGTCTGACAGCAAAGGCTCAGCGGTTAAGAAACGTGAAGACGTTCACCGTATGGCTGAAGCTAACAAAGCGTTCGCTCACTACCGCTGGTAAGATAGCTGTATTGTTTGAATGTATTACTTGCCTTAGGGCTTTATACCTTAAGGTAAGTAAATGGCTAGCAAGGGTTTCTCTTGCTAGCCATACTTGTTTTATATAGAAGTGTTTTTACAGTTAAATTAATTAAATCTAGTTGATAAACTAGTCACAAATTGATTTACTTAATTTAATTGCAGTGTAGACAGAGTGTGAATTGAATCACACGAAATACGATTTAAGAGGAATTAAAATTGGCCCGTACCACCCCTATAGAGCGCTACCGTAATATTGGTATTTGTGCGCACGTAGATGCAGGTAAAACCACTACTACAGAGCGTGTACTCTTTTACACTGGTCTTTCTCATAAGATTGGTGAAGTGCATGATGGTGCTGCCACTATGGACTGGATGGAACAAGAGCAAGAGCGTGGTATTACCATTACTTCTGCGGCAACGACTTGTTTTTGGAAAGGGATGGAAGGTCAATTTGATGATCACCGTATAAATATTATCGACACACCGGGCCATGTTGACTTTACTATTGAAGTTGAACGTTCATTACGTGTGCTTGACGGTGCAGTATTAGTGTTGTGTGCTTCATCGGGTGTTCAGCCACAAACTGAAACAGTTTGGCGACAAATGGAAAAATATGCGGTTCCGCGTATGGTTTTCGTGAATAAAATGGATCGCGCTGGCGCTAGTTTTTTATCTGTTGTTGAACAACTAAAAGACAGACTTGGTGCCAATGCAGTACCAATACACTTGGCTATTGGCGCAGAAGATGAATTTAAAGGTGTTGTTGATCTGGTTAAAATGAAAGCCATCAATTGGTCTGAAGAAGATCAAGGTATGACTTTTACTTATGAAGATATTCCAGCTGATATGGAAGAGCTTGCTCAAGAATGGCATGATAATTTAGTCTCTGAAGCGGCAGAAGCTGATGATGACTTAATGGAAAAATACCTTGAAGAAGGTGAATTAACCGAAGCAGAAATCAAGAGCGGATTACGCGCTCGTACGCTGGCTAATGAAATTATTCTATGTAGTTGTGGCTCAGCCTTTAAAAATAAAGGCGTACAAGCGGTGCTTGATGCGGTAATTGAATATTTACCTTCACCGACCGAAGTTGCGGCAATAACCGGTATTAATGATGATAAAGACGAAACCGAAGGTACTCGCCCTGCTGATGATGATGCGCCGTTTTCAGCATTAGCCTTTAAAATTGCTACCGACCCATTTGTAGGTACCTTAACCTTCTTCCGTGTTTATTCTGGCGTTGTTAAAACGGGTGACAGTGTTTATAACCCTGTTAAGGGCAAAAAAGAGCGCTTTGGCCGTATCGTGCAAATGCATGCCAATGACAGACAAGAAATTAAAGAAGTACGCGCAGGTGATATTGCTGCTGCTATTGGATTAAAAGAAGTGACTACTGGTGACACCCTGTGTGATGCCAATAAAGTGATCACTTTAGAGCGTATGGAATTCCCTGAGCCAGTTATCTCGGTAGCGGTTGAGCCAAAAACTATTGCTGCCCAAGAAAAAATGGGTATAGCGCTAGGTAAGCTTGCTGCAGAAGATCCTTCATTTAGGGTACGCACTGATGATGAAACTGGGCAAACCATCATTTCTGGTATGGGTGAGCTACACTTAGATATTCTTGTTGAACGTATGAAGCGAGAATTCAGCGTGGAATGTAATGTCGGTAATCCCCAAGTGTCTTACCGTGAAACCATACGTAAAAGCGTTGAAGTGGAAGGTAAGTTTGTTCGTCAATCTGGCGGTAAAGGTCAATATGGCCATGTTTGGTTGAAGATGGAGCCACTAGAAGAGGGCTCAGGTTTTGAGTTTGTTAACGAAGTTGTTGGCGGCGCAGTACCTAAAGAATATATTCCTGCAGTTGAAAAAGGCTGTAAAGAGCAAATGGAAAGTGGTGTTTTAGCTGGTTTTCCATTGCTAGACATAAAAGTTACGCTTTTTGATGGCTCTTTCCATGATGTTGACTCAAATGAGATGGCATTTAAAGTGGCGGCCTCAATTGGTTTTAAAAATGGTGCGCTAGAAGCGAACCCTGTTATTTTAGAGCCAATGATGAAAGTCGAAGTTTCCACGCCAGAAGCCAATATGGGTGATGTTGTTGGTGACTTAAACCGTCGACGCGGTATTATCGATGGTATGGACGAAGGTCCAGCAGGTTTGAAAATTGTAAATGCATTGGTACCCTTAGCCGAAATGTTTGGTTATGCTACCGACTTGCGTAGTGCTACACAAGGCCGTGCATCTTACTCTATGGAGTTTCAGCAGTATAATGAAGCACCGAAATTGGTAGCACAAAAAATTATGGAAACTCGTTAGAGTTCTGTAAATTGTTTACAACAAGCGCGGTCATTTCGACTGTTGCTTTTATTTTTTATAGCAAAATAAACTTTAAGGTAATTGAAAAATGGCTAAAGAAAAATTTGAACGTACGAAACCACATGTAAACGTTGGTACAATCGGACACGTTGATCACGGTAAAACAACATTAACAGCCGCTATC
>JAPHTO010000099.1 GCA_026196955.1 Colwellia sp.
CGATTCCAGATCGGTTCAAACAATGAATTGACAAAACGGAAAAAAAGCATATTATTAACTGCCCTTTTCCCTAAATAATGATCGATGCGATAAATCTGATCCTCATTGAAAAAGCGCGACACTTGATTGTTAATCACTTTAGATGACTCCAAACAATGGCCGATTGGCTTTTCCATCACCACTCGATCAGCGTCAGTGATTAAATCTGCATGATTAAGACCATCACAGATATCGCCATAAATAGCTGGAGGCGTTGAAAAGTAATAAATGCGAGTACTATTACCTTCCGTTAACGTTGTCGATAAATTTTCATACGCCTTAGCATCTTTCATATCAAGTTGTTGATAAACCAGTCGTTCAACAAATCGAGCTAACACTTCTTGATCAAGTGCTTCTTTAATAAAGTTTTCAAGATTTTCTAAAACAATAGCTTTAAATTCTTCTAGAGAATGGCTTTGACGGGCAACCCCAACAATACGGCTATCAGGATTAATCAAACCGCACATTTCTAATTGATATAAAGCAGGCAAAAGCTTACGGCGAGATAAATCACCTAAGGCGCCAAAAATGACAATTTCACTCGCTGACTGACAATCTATTTTATTCATAAAAACTCTCTGATCTTATGGCTGAAACTCTCTGCAAAGCAGGCAATTAATTTAATCTTCTAACAATAAGCCTTAAAAGCCAGTTAAAAGCATCAGCGCTGTAACTAAACTACATATACCCCTAATTTAGCGCTTGAAAGTTAATCAGTAAAGAACTTTTTGTAATTTTACTACATTTTTTTAAAGTTATTTTCAAAAAAGCCTTATTTACAAGGCTTTCGCCGATTTTAAAATATTTATTCATTCACAGGAAGAACAAATATCTTTACGTTTAAGCGATAAAATTTGCTTGTTTATTTATTAAACATTTGCAAAATTCATACTTTTTGCATTATATTAGTAAAAATTATGAAATAAAATTTCATTTTTCCTGTTACTTGAACAGAAAATAAATTACAGTAAATGATTATAGTTGTTATGCCTAACGGCAATTACAGCTAATTTTTACTTATAAAGATGCCATCATATGTGGCTAATAAAAGCAGATCTAGGATCACAACATAATGAATATATTAGAAAAGATCGCCAATGAACTAGACACCTTAAGTAAGTCTGAGCGTAAAGTTGCTGAAGTTATTCTTTCATCACCTAGTACAGTTATCCATTCAAGTATAGCTGCGCTTGCTAAGCAAGCGAATATAAGTGAGCCAACAGTTAATCGTTTTTGTCGACGCTTAGATACTAAGGGTTATCCGGATTTTAAATTACATTTAGCACAAAGTTTGGCGAACGGTACACCTTACGTAAATCGCCATGTTGATGAGAACGATAGTGCCGATGAGTACACAGCAAAAATATTTGAATCAACGATGGCTAGCCTTGAGCTTGCGCGTAAAAGTTTAGATCCAACCTTGATCAATCGCTCTGTAGATGTCTTAACGCAGGCTAATAAAATCTCATTTTTTGGCTTAGGTGCGTCAGCTATTGTTGCCCACGATGCTCAAAATAAGTTTTTCCGTTTCAATGTTCCTGTCGTTTATTTCGATGACATATTAATGCAACGAATGAGTGCTATAAATAGTCGTCAAGGTGATGTGGTCATTGTTATCTCTCATACCGGCAGAACAAAATCATTGGTTGAGGTTGCTAGCTTAGCCAAAGAAAATGATGCCACAGTTATTGGTATAACAACGACAGGAACCCCACTCGCTAAGGAGTGCAGTATAGTGCTATCCGTTGATGTCAGTGAAGATACCGATCTATATATGCCGATGTCATCACGTATTGCTCAACTTGCATTAGTTGATGTTTTAGCGACAGGTTTTACCTTACGACGTGGTAGCAAATTTAGAGATAATTTGAAAAAAGTAAAAGATAGTTTAAGAAGCTCGCGCTTTGATCGAAAAGAGTAATGGTAGGTTGATATTTAAATCTCAAATTAACGTTATTGTCACTTTCTAGACAATAACGTTAATTTGCTACCTATGTTAAATATATATTAATCAAAAGAAGTTATAAGGATTAAAATGCCTAGAAGAACGAAAATTGTTGCCACCTTAGGTCCTGCAACAGATGATAAAACCAAGTTAAAAGCAGTGCTTGCTGCTGGTGTAAATGTTGTAAGACTTAACTTTTCACACGGTGTGCCTCAAGATCATATCGACAGAGCAAATAACGTCCGTGAAGCCGCAAAAGAATTAGGAATTTATGTTGGTATTCTAGGTGATTTACAAGGGCCTAAAATACGTGTTTCAACCTTTAAAGATGGGCCAATAAAACTTGCTATTGGCGATAAATTTGAGCTTGATGCTACCTTAGAAAAAGGCCAAGGTTGTCAAGAAAAAGTCGGCATTGACTATAAGCGTTTAGTACAAGATGTAAGCTCTGGCGACATTTTATTACTTGATGATGGTAGAGTGCAATTGAAAGTACTTTCAACCTCTGACACTTCTGTTTTTACTGAAGTGACAGTAGGTGGTCCATTATCTAATAATAAAGGTATTAATCGCCAAGGTGGTGGCTTAACTGCGCCTGCACTTACCGCTAAAGATAAAGAAGATATTAAATTAGCCGCAAAAATTAATGTCGATTTTCTTGCTGTCTCTTTTCCTCGTGATGCGGCAGATATGCGTGAAGCCCGTTTACTTGCTCAAGAAGCAGGTTGTGATGCCCGTTTAGTGTCAAAGATTGAACGAGCAGAAGCGGTTAACGATGATAAAGTGCTTGATGGCATTATTTTGGCCTCAGACGTTGTCATGGTAGCACGTGGCGATTTAGGTGTTGAAATTGGTGATGCTGAGCTAGTGGGCAAGCAAAAGCATATTATTGCTCGTTCTCGCCAGTTAAACCGCGTGGTGATCACGGCAACACAAATGATGGAAACCATGATTGAACAGCCTATGCCTACTCGCGCAGAAGTAATGGATGTTTCAAATGCCGTACTAGATGGCACAGATGCTGTGATGCTAAGTGCTGAAACAGCGGCAGGAAAATACCCCGTTGAAACAGTCACAGCAATGGCAAGTGTTTGTGTTGGCGCAGAAAAGCACCGCTCTGTGAATATTTCAAACCACAGAATGGATTTAACTTTTGCAGAAGTCTCAGAAACAATTGCTTTGTCAGCTATGTATGCAGCTAACCATTTAGACGGTGTTACGGCAATTATTTCATTAACTGAGTCAGGGCAAACCAGTAAATTAATGTCTCGTATTACCTCAGGTTTACCAATCTACTCATTGTCTCGACACAGTAAAACGCTAAATAAAACAGCTATTTATCGTGGTGTTTACCCTGTTGCTTTTGATTCAACGCATAGCAATGATGAGAGTTTAAGTGATGATATTTTAAAATCTGTTTGCCAACATTCAAAATTTGTTGTCGGCGACAAAATAATTTTAACACACGGGGACTTGATGGAAACTGTGGGTGCATCTAATACATTGAAAGTATTAACGATTGCTAAAAAGCACTTAGCTTAATATACATTCTAATTCTATATGCTTTGCATGATCAGGCCATATGACACTTAATCATATGGCCTTTTTTATTGACTGGAAAGTTAGTCTAACTCTTCAATGGCAATACCAATGAGATAGCAACCTTCGCACTCTTCATCAATTCGAACAACTTTACCAAGCATATCAAGTGGCTGAACTTGACTAGAAGCTGAGTCTAACTTGACTTTTACATGCGTGGATAACTCTAATGGATGTTCCATTTCAATTGCCATCCCTGTTGCACTTAAATCACGGCATGTTGCTGTTAATTGGCAATTAGCTTCATCATCAATCACGGTCACAATAACTTCGCTGTTTAACATCATGCGATAAAAATCGCGCTTATCATCAAAATTAATCATCCCTACTCCAATGTAATGCTTTAATACAATGTTAATTAACTATCATTTAAACAGTCTGCTTACTTTATACCCAAACCACTTCAAGACACGAGTTTCAAGATGCTTGAGCGAATCATGATTGAGGTAACTTGGATATAGACTAACTCACACCTTATACCAATTCTATTAAGTGTCAAATTAAAAACCTTTAAGATGATTCATAATTCTTTTTAATGATACAGGTTGATTAGTGCCTAAATTCTGGGCAAACAATGATATCCTAAATTCTTCTATTAACCACTTCGTGGCTAATATATCAACGGCCACGGGTTTATCTTGGCGTTGTTTTGCTAGTATAGCCTGATAAGCATCAAGTGCCTTATTAACTTCGATTAATTTCAACCTATCCTGATTTGGATCAATTGGCAGCTTTTCTAAGCGCCTTAGTATGCCTTGCAGATAGCGAATAATATCCGCTAATTTTTCCAAACCAGAGGAGATTACGAATCCTTTAAAGATAAGTTGCTCACTTTGCTGTTTAATATCGCTATGAGATTGAATGACATTTAACGCTACACTACCTTTTAGTTTATTAGCAATATCGTGGCGTAAACTTAATGCTCGCTCAACTTTGATAGCCGCCGTTAGTACACAATCAGCAATCTCGGCACGAACATAATCACTGACTTGCAAAAATTCAGCTTTAGTTCGAGGAAGATGCTGTTTCCCCTGCTGTTGCATATGCTGCTTTACTAAATAGACACAAGCCGCTTGGATACAGTCTTGCAATAAATCAACAATTGCACCAAAAGGATTAAAATATAAACCTAGCTTGGCTTTATTTGGCATTTTCTCTTGCAAATATTTCAACGGTGAAGGGATGTTAAGTAAAATTAACCGGCTTAGACCCGATAACATAGCGGTTTCTGCTTGCTCCTGCTGCTCAAAAAGTTCAATAGCAACACTGGTATTGTGATCCACCAAAGCAGGAAACGCTTTAATGGTAATATTGGCAACTTTCTTTTCATACCCATGGGGTAAGGTATTAAAACTCCATGTGGTTAGCGCAGATTGTTCAATCCCCTTTTCCGCGACCTGCTTAATTGATGCCTTCACTTTTCCTTGTAGTACTGCCTTAAGCTGACTTAGATCGCGACCTTGCTGTAGCAACTTACCCTTTTCATTAACCACTTGAAAATTCATGGTTAAATGCACAGGTAATTCAACACCTTGCCAAACATTTTCAGGCAGCCTTACCCCTGTCATGCGTAATAACTGTTTTGCTATAGCTTCAAATAAACAGCCCTCTTCTGCTTTGATATTCGCTAAGCAAGCCTCCGCATAATTAGGTGCAGGCACAAAATTACGTCGCAAGTTCTTTGGCAGAGCTTTGATCAACGCCACCACTAATTCATAGCGCAAAGCAGGAATTAACCAATCAAAGCCTTCATCTTGGACTTGGTTTAACATAGCGATTGGAATAACAACACTAATACCATCGTCAAGTTCACCCGGGCTAAAATGATAACGCAATGGTAAGGTTAACTGTCCTTGTTGCCAGGTATCAGGGTACTCTTGGGCTGATAAAGTTTTTGACGTTTCATTAAGCAAGAAAGCTTTGGTAAAATTTAACTGAGTTTGATTTTGTTTTTTAGCTTTTTGCCACCAGGCTAAAAAGCTCGCTTGGCAAACCACTGACTCTGGCAGTTTTTGGGCATAAAAATCGACTAACTGTTGCTCATCAATTAAAAAGTCTTTTCGACGTGCTTTTTGTTCAAGCGCCTCTATACTGCTCACTAAGTTATTATTATCTTTTAAAAAATTTTCTTTTATAAAGCTATCGCCGTTAACAAGTGCTTCTCGGATAAATATTTCACGACACGTATCAGGCTCAATAGCTTTAAAATTAACTTTACGCTTACTTACAATGGTTAAGCCATAAAGGGTTACTTGCTCAAATGCCATCACAGCACCCTGCTTTTTCTCCCAATGTGGCTCACTATAATGATGCTTAGTTAAATGCTGTGCAAATGGCTCTATCCATAAAGGGTCAATGCGCGCGTTCATGCGCGCAAACAAACGACTTGTTTCCACCAACTCTGCCGACATTAGCCATTTAGGCGATTTTTTCGCTAAAGCCGACCCCGGAAAAATAAAAAATTTACTGCCTCGTGCACCTTTATATTCTCTGTTTTCATCTTGCTGACCTAAATGGCTTAATAATCCTGCCAATAAAGCTTGATGTACCGGCACTAAACATAACGGTAAACTTGCTGTTTTATCATCAGATGTTGCCTGTTTATGCTGAGTATGTTCAATCTCAAAATGATAATCCACATGCGTCAACGGGATTTTTTGTTCTTTAAGCGTTAACTTAAGCTGGCTGAAAATATCTTGCCATTCACGTAAACGAACATACGACAAGTATTCTCGTTGGCAGAGTTTTCGAAACTGATTTTGGGTTAACTCTTTTTGCTGCTCACTTACGTATTGCCATAGGTTTAATAAGCTTACAAAATCTGAATATTTATTTTTAAAGCGATTATGTTTTTCATCCGCTGCTTGTTGCTTTTCATGTGGTCGCTCTCGTGGGTCTTGAATACTTAAAGCGCTCACAATAATAAGCACTTGTTCAATACAACCAAGTTCAATGGCACTAAGCACCATTTTTGCCAAGCGTGGGTCGATAGCAAACTTAGATAAAAGCCGACCAGTTTTAGTAAGGCGTATACTGCTTTGCTGTTTGTCTTGTTTACTTTTATGACTATCAATTGCTGCTAACTCTTCAAGTAAACGCATTCCATCAGTGATGTTTCGGTTATCTGGTGGCTGAACAAAAGGAAAATTAGCAATATCACCTAAGTCTAAGGCTAACATTTGCAAAATAACCGTGGCTAAATTTGTCCTTAAAATTTCAGGATCGGTAAACTCAGGACGATTATTAAAATCTTCCTCACTGTATAAACGAATACAAACACCTGATGAGACTCGACCACACCGACCCGATCTTTGATTGGCACTTGCCTGAGAAATAGCTTCTATTGGCAAGCGCTGAACCTTAGTGCGATAACTATAGCGAGAAATACGTGCAGTTCCTGGATCAATAACATATTTGATCCCGGGCACCGTTAAACTGGTTTCCGCAACATTGGTGGCTAAGACAATATTACGACCAGTATGAGGTTTGAATATTCTATTCTGCTCACTGATCGTCAGCCGAGCATATAAGGGTAAAATTTGAGTATGGGCTAAATTAGCTTTATTTAACGCCGCGGCAGTATCACGAATTTCTCGCTCACCATTTAAGAAGATCAGAATATCCCCTTGGCTAATGCTAGAAAGCTCATCAACGGCTGCTAAAATGCCACTGATCACATCTATATTTTCAATAGATTTATCACTTTCACCCAACTCAGTGCTGTTAAGTGGGCGGTAGATAATCTCAACAGGATACGTTCGCCCTGACACTTCAATAATAGGGGCTGGTTGTCCTTTTGAGTCAGCAAAATGTTTGGCAAAGCGCTGCGGATCTATAGTAGCGGAGGTCACTATCACCTTTAAGTCAGGACGTTTTGGCAGTATTTCACGCAAGTATCCTAATATAAAATCAATATTTAAACTGCGCTCATGCGCTTCATCAATAATGATGGTGTCATATTGGCGTAATAATCGATCTTTTTGCATTTCGGCCAATAAGATCCCATCTGTCATAAGCTTGATATAACTGTGCTGACTAACTTGATCGTTAAAGCGAACCTTATAACCGACCTGCTCGCCAAGTTTAGTTGCTAGTTCTTCAGCAATTCGGTTAGCAACCGTTCTTGCTGCAATGCGGCGAGGTTGAGTATGACCAATTAACCCATCGACACCTCGTCCAAGTTCAAGGCATATCTTGGGAATTTGAGTGGTTTTCCCTGAGCCTGTTTCACCCGCAATAATGACAACTTGATGGTCTTGAATGGCTTGAGCGATTTGTTCAGCATTATCAGCTATCGGCAAACCATCAGGGTATGTAATTTTTGGTAAGTGTTTAATTTTTTGCTGCTTTTCGTTAATAGACTGTTCGATATAGCCTGCAGTTTTATTAACCTGCTTCGCTAATTGTGCTAATTTCGCAGAAACCTTAGCAACAGCTTTATCATCTAATTGTTCACCGCGAGGCAGCACCTGCTCTATCGCTCTTTTATGGGAGACCAGTTGTCTTTTAAAGCGAAAAAAATCTGACTTTTTAACTTGGCTTAACTGCTCAAATAAGGCTTGAATATTAGGGGTTTCAGGAGAAGGATGACTAGACAAAACAGACTCTATTGACTCATGTAAATGATAATAAAGTCTATTTTATCAGTTGTTGTTCAAAAGTTACATTGTTGAAAACAAATACTAATGAGCTGCATGCTCTTTGCTTGATTTCAAATTAGCACGCATATGCTTATCGATAGCATGTAAAACATCATTGCGACAAATAGTACCTAACAGATTACCATCGTCATCAATCACAGGGTAAACCTTAGGCTTATTTTTGAGCATCAATTGTCCTAATTCTATGACACTGTCATAAGGCTTCATTGACAATACTTCTTTTCGCATCAGATCGGCAACATTGGCAACATGTTCGCGCAGAACTCGCTAACAACGATGGAATACGAGGAAATCCTCGAGCGCGGCGAACTGCCGATTCGCAAGGGCATCGTTGTCGATCGTGACGACCAGATACGCGCGGCCGTCATTCAGGCACTGATGTGCTACGACAGCGTCAATTTTGACACCATCGGCGAGCAGGAAGGGATCGATTTCCGCGACTACTTCGCGAAAGAGATTGAGCGCCTGAAGCCGCTGGCGGCCGAC
>JAPHTO010000012.1 GCA_026196955.1 Colwellia sp.
ACATGCCATAATGCAAGTTATAACTGTCAAGTAACGCTCTAAATTCAGCAATAAAGTCTGCTAGATTTTCAGGCGGCACTGCAGTATCTTCTGCGAAGGCTAATGGCTTTTGGCTCCCGTCAGTATTACCTAAAAGGCCAACGGCTTTTTTACGCATGGCATAGAGCTTATTGATACTGCCCAAATCAGAAGTAACCTGATAGCCAATCACGCCACTTTCTTCATTGGCGATAGTTTCATCCAACCCTTTCGTTAATGAGTCAACTTGTGCTGCAAGTGCTTCAACGGTACTGCCATTAAACTCAACTATGTTGATGCCATCCATCACTTTATTTGGCACATCTGTTATCAAATCACTTACACTGTGCCAAACAATATCTTGTTTAGCTAGGTTGAGCACTTTGCTATCTATGGTTTCTACAGAAGTCGCTTTGGCATTCACTAAAAATGGTGAGTGGCGCAGCGCCGAATCAAAGCTATCATATTTAATATTAATCAGTGTTTTCGCTGGGCTGATTGGGGTTATATTCAGTTTAGCCTGACAAACAAAAGCTAATGATCCCTCGGAGCCTGTAATCAATCGTGATAAATCAAACGTATTGCCGTCATCTTGCAAAACATTTTCTAAGTCATAACCCGTTAAAAAACGATTTAAGCGAGGGAATTTTTCTAAGATAAGCTCGCGGTTATCAAGGCTAGAAGCCAAAACCTTTTTGGTAATTTGACCATAGCTAGTGCTCTGCTCAGCTAACAAGTTTGCATCATCAATACTCATGGGCTCTGTAGTTAAAACATCACCATTAGCCAGCACAGAGGTTAGTCCTAAAACATGGTTAGAGGTTTTACCATAGACTAGCGAGCCCTGCCCTGAAGCGTCGGTATTGATCATGCCGCCAATCGTAGCGCGGTTTGAGGTTGATAAATCAGGGGCAAAGAAAAAGCCATGAGGACGTAAAAAGTCATTCAGTTGATCCTTTACCACTCCTGCTTCAACTTTAACCCACTTCTCTTCGACGTTGATTTCCAAAACCTGGTTCATATACTTAGATAAATCAACAATAATGCCCGGCGTTAAACTTTGACCATTGGTGCCTGTACCACCACCTCTAGCACTAAACTTAATCTCTTGAAAGGTATCTTCGCTTGCCGTTCTCGTGAGTAAAACAATATCTTGTTTACTACGAGGGTGGATCACTAATTGTGGTAACTGTTGATAAACACTGTTATCAGTAGCAACAGCCAAACGGGCGCTATAGCTAGCACTTATATCGCCGGTAAAGTTTTTAGCGGTTAATGAATTAACAAAATTTTCATAAAGAGGCGGAAGATGAGTTTGGTGATCAATACGGGGTAACATGAATATTTTTTCTATAAACAAAAATGAGTTGGCTTGAGTATATCACGACAAAATCAATTTTTTAGCTGCAGAGCAACACTAGTACTAAAATATTAATAATATTTTAGTACTAGTGTTTCGCTTAGAGCATAACAATCTTTTTCACACATATTGCACGTTAGCTTTATTCATCAATGCCTGCCAAATATATAATTGAAAACCTAAGGCGGCTAGCTAACGAGTCAAGGTTGACGAAACAGTGTCGCTATATTATCAAGGATGAGAAGAGAGCTGAAAGCTCACCAAATAATGAGCTTTCTTTGGGGGCTGTTGCTCTTTCATGTTTAAGTTTTGTTAGAATTAAATGCATTTTGACGCGGCGCTAGGAATGTAGCATAGTCGTTCTATGTAAGTTCCTAGCAACAAAGAGCAAGAAGCATTTAAACGGATCCGAAGGACAGCGTTTATTAGCGCCAAATACCAACCACAAAAAAAGGAAGTAAAACACTTCCTTTTTAAATTCAAAACGACAAGCTGCTATTTAACTTACTCAATTTCCTGTGCTTTTAAATCATTCATGGTATCAAGGATTATTTTATGACTCCTTCTCTCGATACTCTTAGCGATCTGCTGTTCCATATAATGTTGATGCTTGTCAATTCGACTTTCAGTTAAGCTCTCTATTTTGCTAATCGTTTTAGACGAATTAAGTGGCTCGTTAGCTAACGCTGTGAATGACAATGTAGAAACAAATAACGCTGCAATTAATTTAGACATAAGGTAACTCCTTGTTACTAGTTTTTAATATTAACTTGATTTGCAACCATTATAAGCATTCAACACACAATGACTGTATGCAACGAGTAAAACAACGTAATAAAATGTTATCAAGCAATTAAACAGTTAACTTCAACATCTTGTGTAAACACGCTAAGTAAATACCTTTTTATCAAAAAAGTATTATCTTTTCGATATTTACACATACCCTTGGGTTATATGTTTGACAAAAGATAGAATGCGAATTTTTGATGAATACTTCTATAATTGTACTAACTTCTTTATTTGCCTTTAGTTGAAAAGTATATGCCTCACTATCTGTTAGCTACCTTTTTATTGCTTAATTGTTTACTCGCTGAAAGTGTATTTGCAAGAGACATGTTTACCCTAACAGGGCGAGTAGTATCAGAGCAAAACCGCCCTATTGAAAGCGTTATAATTAACGTAGGAGAAAAACAAACCACCTCTGATGAAACGGGGCAATTTTCAATTAAAGTCGCGTTAAGCGATCTTTATCAACTCAATATCACTAAACAAAATTACTTTACGAATATTCAAACCTTTAGTCACTTTGAATTAACAAAGCTAAGTCAAGGCTTCGGCCACATAGCAGATATCACGCTCGTTGCGAAAAAAACCTCCCGAGTCATGCTCGCTTTTGGCGGTGATACCATGATGGGACGACGTTATTACAAGCCTTATTTTGGTGATGCTGTGCTAATTCATCCCGAAAGCAAACTACCTGACAGTAAAGCAGTTTTGGCACATATAAAACCCTATATGAGCATTGCTGATTACGCGGCTGTTAATTTAGAAACACAAATTGCTAGCTCATTGCCTGAAGAGCGCGCTCCTAAGTCTGTTACCTTTTACTCTCAACCTGAAATTCTCAGCGCACTTTCCTGGGCTGGTATTGATTACGTCTCCTTAGGCAACAATCATACTTACGACTATATGGACTCAGGACTTCAATCAACGCTAGCTTTTTTAAAAAATAGTGATCTGGCTTTTTCTGGCGCTGGTTTTGATGAAAAAGCGGCACTAAAAGCACATCACGAAAAAATCAACAACACTAAATTTTCAATGTTAGCTTATGTTGGCTGGGAAGGCAGTGCTGGTCCAACACAAACAGCAAACCATCAGCATGGCGGCGCAGCATTTGGCTCCATGAAAAATATTTTGGACTCAGTTAAGCAAGAAGTTGAGCAAAATAGAACAACCATAGTGCAATACCATGGCAGCCAAGAATACGCTAATAATCCAACTGGTGTTACAGAGCAAAGGTTAAAGTCAGCCTTAGATAATGGTGCTGCTTTAGCTATTGCACATCACCCTCATGTTACCCAAGGGCTAGAATTATATGATGGCAAGCTAATCGCTTACTCCATGGGGAACTTTGTTTTTGATCAAAACTTCACTGCAACCCAGCATAGCTTTATATTATATGTGTGGTTAGATGAAGGTAAATTTCATCGCGCAGAAATTGTTCCCTTATACGTTAAAGGGTATAAGCCAACACCTGCGACAGGTATGCACCGCTATACTGTAATGAAGCGATTAACTGAGTTGTCTAAAACCCGAAATACTTATATTAGCCAATCAGGTGGCCATGGTGTTATAACCGCTAAAAACGCTTCCCCACTAACTAGAAGCAAGTCAATTGACCTGTCATTTAGCGGAAATGAAAAAGTTGTCAACTTATACAGTACGCCATGGGATAGCCAATTAAGCCAAGTTTTATTACCAGAAACCACATTAAAATATCGTTTAGGCACTAACCTAATTAATGGCAGTGACTTTGAAAGTTTTGCCTATTTCACCGCACCTGAACGAGGTTGGTTATATAACCGCCAAAAAACAAGCCTAAACCAATACGGCGCCAGTGGTAATAAAAGCCTTGCTCTTTCATTGCAAAACCAACAATTAACCACTTTTGGTATGCAAAGCTTTAAGCGTGTTTATACCCCAAGCAGTCAAATGACTCTTAAAGCTAAGTTTAAAACAAACAATACGGTCAAAGTAAATTTTTACTGGCAAGGGCGAAAAAAGAGGCAAAAGTTATTTGATGCTTTTGAAAATAGTAAAAAGCATTTAATTAGCTCAGTTGAACTTAATGGCAATAGTGAATGGACAAATGTAGAAGTAGATTTTAATTCACCAAGAATTGGCTATAAAAGCTACCGAATATTGACCGATTTTGAATTATTAAACGATAGCAAAGGACAAGTTGATATTGATGATTTTTCACTAATAGAATGGCAAACGGCATTCAGCTCAACCCCTACGCCAAGTTTCTTTACCATAAAAAGTCAACAGCCCGCCTATATTGGGCTAAACAAAGAAACAGATAAAACCGTCATACTTGAATATTAAAAGCGTATAGGTAACAGAGCAATATTAACTCATTGTATGTTAAATTGTTCTGTTTAACTTACCACTAAACCATGATCTGCAATAATCAAACAGGACACTTTAATAATGGAATATAATCCAATTATTGAGGTGTTAAATGACAAAACGAACAAACAGAAACTACACGACTG
>JAPHTO010000020.1 GCA_026196955.1 Colwellia sp.
ATAACGCCGCATATAAGCCTTTTAAACTCGCCCTTCGGGAGCTCATTAGCAAACTGATAACATCACAAAATTAATGAAATATAGAATAACTATGTTTAAGAAATTTTGTTTGTTTTAAGCTCGCTAATGCAGCTCTAAGTTGATCTATAAATTAGTGCAATTGGTATTAAACCTTTAGTAGAAATCTCTAAAAGATAAGCCTGCTTCCATCACAGGAAAAATACGCTCTAACGTTTCTAATGGTACTGGCTCTCCATCCGCATTATAAATGCTCACAGAAGTTTTTTGATTTTTATCATCTAACGGTGCTAAAACAAATTGATACTTAGCATCGGCAACTTCAATAATGGGTCGTTCATCACCCCAAATAGCATCCCAAATACTGATTTCAGGTTTAACAAAATCAACATAATATATCTTATCTGTTTCATTAAGATCACTAATGGTAAAACCATGTTTTTCAAAGAAAATCGGCATGTTTGACCAAAGGTTATCTAAAGCCATTTCCACAACGTAGGCTGGCTCTGCTGTGCTATTTTCACCTATGGTGACGAGCTTTTGATTTGCACGCATTAAACGATTTTCACGCTGCTGTAGGCGATAATTATAATCAACTTGAGCAACGATTTCATTAAGCATTGCCATTTCAGCACGCTGCTTATCAATAGGGTCAACAGTTTTACTGCCACCTTCTAGGTCTGTTTTCATATAATCAACAAGTGATACTTGCAAGGAAACACTTCGGCCATGAGGCTTGGCATATAATTGATATCGAAAACGTAAGCTAGTTGAAAGTTCAATTTCAGTGAATAGCCATCCGGTCTCTACTTCATTATGATACCAGCTAGACTCTAACGTTTGGCTTTTTGCGCCTTTATCTTCACTTGATTGGACATCTTCATAAGTAACATCGTCTGACATTAATTGACTAATAATGGCATCTCGAATAAAAACCAGTAAATCTTTATCTTCAAAGACCTTATCAAACCAGATTATCGCTTGATCAGAATCAGCAACCACACGTGATGATGCTGCGAGAGGCAAAACTAACGAAGGCGCCCTAACATCCATTTTCTCGCCAATAGGTCCTTTATGATTTATTTTGTTAGTTATGGCAAAATCATTGTGCTTGGCAGGCTTATCTAAAGGCTCAGGTACAACAAACTCTTTTGACTCTACCTGTTGGGCATAATCAAAATCTCCCTGTGCTCGTTTACTATCAACACTACTGCAAGCAGACAGCGTTAAACTAAGCACCGAAAAATAAAACAATTGACGACTCATTAAAACTCCTGAGGAAACACTTATTACAAAGATGCAAACAATTTGACTGTTCTTTGGATGGTAAAAAATACATTTGGTTCATTAATTTACCAGAACAAATTTTAGCGCACCATGGTACTTTGCTGGTTTTGCAAACACAAGCAATTAGCATGTTTTTTCTTAGGTGAATAAGATATAATGCCGTTTTCTTATCCAACTTAGGCGTTTTAATGTCTCAATATTTAGTACTAACAGCCATGGGCTCTGATAGAACCGGGTGTGTTAGTGAATTAACTAAATTAGCAAGTGAATGCGGATGTAATATATTAGATAGCAGGATGGCTATCTTCGGTGTAGAGTTCACCTTTATTATGCTATTAAATGGTGATAATCGCGCCATTAACAAGATTGAAGCTAGAATTCCTATGGTCGCTCATAGTTTAGAGTTGATCACCATGATGAAAAGAACATCAGGGCATAAATCCTATGATCTTGTTGAGCATTATCAGGCTGATTACACGGGTACAGATCAACCCGGTATTTTAAAAGCCATGACAGCTTTTTTTGCAACCCGCAAAATTGACATCTCATCCCTCAAATCAGATATCGATCCAAAAACTAACAACATGAGTGCTAGCATTTCTATCGCATTAACTCAAAAAATTAGTATGGATGATATTGAAAATGATTTTCTACAACTATGTGAGCAACTCGGTGTTCAAGGTTGCATTAAACAAGCGCCTCACAACCTGGTATAACGTTAATAATCACAATTTATAAAATGCAGGATAACTATGAAAACTCTTAATGTTGGTGACAAAGCACCGCTATTTTCCTTACTCGACGAAAATAACCAGACGATAGAATTAGCCGATTATATTGGCAAGAAACAAGTACTGGTCTATTTTTATCCAAAAGCAATGACGCCTGGTTGTACCGTGCAAGCACAAGGTTTACGTGATATTAAAGCCCAACTAGACGAATTAAACACAGTTGTTTTCGGCATATCTCCTGACGAGCCAAAACGCTTAATAAAGTTTTGTCAGCGTGACGAATTAAACTTTACCTTACTCTCTGATGTTGATCATAAAGTTGCTGATGACTTTGGCGTTTGGGGCTTAAAGAAATTTATGGGAAGAGAGTATGATGGTATTCACCGATTAAGTTTTTTAATTGGTCTAGACGGTAAAATAACGCATGTCTTTAATAAATTTAAAACTAAAGATCATCACCAGGTCGTGCTTGATGTGTTAAATGAATTAGTGAATAAATAAACTTACTTCTGCACTAATTCATCATATTACTGGTTTTATTTTTACTATTGCAGGATAACGCCTATTCAGCTAATCCTGCATGAGCTAGCCCTACTCTATTTCCGTTTGTGTTGAAGACCAAGCATTGATCACAGCTTTTACTAAGGTCGCTAAGGGAATAGCAAAAAATACTCCCCAAAACCCCCATAATCCACCAAAAAAGATCACCGCTATTATAATGGTAACCGGGTGCAGATTTACCGCTTCTGAAAACAATAATGGCACAATCACATTACCATCAAGGGCTTGAATAATGCCATAGGCTAGCATGACATAACCTAGTTCATTGCTAAATCCCCACTGAAATAAAGCCACTAAAAAGACTGGAATAGTTACTACCGTGGCACCGACATAAGGTACTAAAACCGACAAACCGACCAAAACACCAAGCAATACAGCATAACGCAGATCTAAAAAGATAAATGCTATGGTGGTAGAAACGCCAACAATAAGGATTTCTATCACTTTTCCGCGAATATAGTTAAGGATCTGCTGATTCATTTCCTTACCCACTTGTACCGCCATGCGTCGCTCTTTAGGCAGAAAGCGAGTTAAGCCCGTTGATAGATCTTCTTTATCTTTTAGAAAAAAGAACACCATTAACGGCACCAAAATAAGATATATCATTAAAGCGACAATATCAGAAATAGAGTTTAATGATGCGGTTAAGATCACCTGTCCCCACTCAAGAAGCTTTTCTTTTACCGATGAAATAAAGGTTTCAATTTGAGATGCTTGAATAATCTCAGGGTATTTTTCTGGCAATGTCAGTAAATACTTTTGCCCTTCAGATACCATATGCGGCACTTCTTGTAACAAACTACTGCTTTGTTTCCAAATAACAGGCATTAAGCCCAGCATAGCAATGAGGGTAACACCAATAAAGGTACTGACAACAATAGTCGTCGCACTTGTGCGAGATAAGCTTAAATTAACGAGCTTATTTACCGGTAATTCAAGTAGAAATGCAATAGCTAATGCCACAAGTACGGGCATTAACAGCTGACTAAATAAAGCAATAAATAAAATTGAGCATAATAATATCACCACAAGAGTGACCGCATGAGGATCTGAAAATTTACGCGTATACCAATTAGTAAATAGCTTGATCATAATAGCCCTTTTATTCTTCTTTATTGGTTATCATTATCTCGACAACACTTTCATCAATGGTGGTTAAAGTATGTTTATAGCCTAATTTGACTAAGAGCTTGGGAATATCTTCTTTTGAACCACTATCTTTAATTTTAATGACACAAGTATCATCATTTTGCATTTTTTTTAACAACAACCGCAAGTTAACCAATGGTATTGGGCACTTTTCTTGGCTGGCATCATACTGGAAATTCATGTTAAGTTTCTTTTATTTAACAAAGTAATCTGAGACAATCACTTGCGACATCTTAACGTATCTACTTTTGTTTAAATAGCAGGAATCCTCATTAAATGAGCAGTTTAGCTAAAAAACCTAATTTAAAAGAAATCAATGCTCACAAAAAGAAGCTTACCTGGGGTGATGTACCTGCAATTTATCACCTAGTTTCATCATCATTAGGGGAATTAGAAGGAATTTTATCTCATGGCTTTGATAGTGCCTATCGACAAATTTTAGATCGTAATACATGGAATTTATCTGCTTTAGATGGTCAAAGGGATAGTAATGGCAACATTCAAGTCTCCAGAAAGCCCCAAATAATATTACAACATGATTATAATGATATGGGCTATGAATTACACTGCTACCCTGTTGTAGATGGTGAAAAAATTGTTAGACCCTTGGTTCGTGATCCCCAAAGCCCTTTTCAGATCTGGCTACCAGAAAGTATGCGTATGCTATTTAGGATAAACAGTTTAGTCGCTTTTGCGATTTTTACCTATCAAAGTGGTGATGAAGCAGACTTAGCGCTAGTTAAATATGCTTATTACCGTGTTAACGAATTAATTAACACTTTATCCGAATCTTTTGATATTTTAGCGGTCGAAGGCTATAGCATTGCCGATTTTTATCAAGAAATAGCTCGAAGAAATGGCAACATACTCAATAGTGACGTTATCCAAAGCTAACTGCCAGATATCATCCTTTTATAGACATGCTAGACACAACCCTAGGCTAAATTACCAATATAGGAAAACCCATTGTTAACTTTGAAACCATTATTTTTTGCTTGTGCCCTTACCTTACTTATTGCCACTTTATCAACTTTTGATGTGGTAGCACATGGCCAAAATAATAAAAATAAACTCCCTGAAATTGGTATTTCAGGTTTTAGTGTTTTATCTCTAGATAAAGAGCGGCAAATAGGCAAAGCAATGATGCGCCAATTACGCGCGAGCCAACCTATCATTCAAGACCCTGTACTGATTGAATATATTAACCATTTAGGAAATCAATTAGTTAAAAATGCACAAGATGTTAATTATGCCTTTAAATTTTTCTTAATAAATAACAACGAATTAAATGCATTTGCTTTTTTTGGTGGCCATGTAGGAATCCATAGTGGCTTACTGACTACTGCTGATAATGAAAGTGAATTAGCGTCTGTTATTGCCCATGAAATCTCTCACGTTACCCAGCGTCATTTAGCGCGCCGGTTAGAATCACAAAGCCAAAGTCAAAGTTTAACCATGGCAGGTATGGTATCAGGTATACTATTAGCCTTAGTTAATCCTACTGTCGGTATGGCGGCATTAAGCGCCTCAATGGCAGCATCACAACAAGCTAGCATTAACTATACCCGAGGCAATGAAAAAGAAGCAGACAGAGTAGGTATTGCATTACTGGCAAACAGCAACTTTGACCCACAAGGAGCCCCTAACTTTTTCAGTAAAATGTCGGAAAAATACCGCTACGCAAGTAAACCGCCAGCCATGTTATTAACTCACCCATTGCCTGAATCACGTATTGCTGATGCAAGGCAACGAGCACATAAATACTCAGTAAGACCCGTACCGCCAAGCTTACAGTTTGAGCTCGCTAAATCACGGATCAAAGCACGTTACCAAGGTAACGCAAAGGATAATATTGCCTATTATAAAATGATACTCGCTAAGAAAAAGTACACGATAAAAGCTGCGGCACAATATGGCTTAGCGTTAGCATATCTTGATAACAAGCAAAGTTTACAAGCTAAAAGCATTCTTGAAGTACTTAAAAAGAATGATAAAAACAACTTATTTTATATTGATGCTCTCACCGATGTTTACCTTGCTTTGCATGAATATGAACAAGCATTTGCTATGTTGGAGCCGTTAACCTTATTAATGCCTAATAACCAAGTGATCAGCCTAAATTACGGCAACGCGTTACTAACAGCAAAAAAATACGACCAAGCAGCTAGTGTGATTCAAGACTTTCTACTGATCAGTCCAAACAATTTTATTGCTTACGATATTTTAACCTCAGTGTACCGCGCACAAGGGAAAACAGGCCTAATGCACATTCATAAAGCAGAAGTGCTTGGTTTGTTGGGAGCATATCAAAAAGCCGTTGATGAATTACAAACGAGTTATAACCTAGTGGCCGATCAGCCATTGTTGCAAAAACGTATTAAAGCACGAATTTTGCAATTTCAAGAGCAAGAAAACAAACTAAAACGTTTATAAAGAACAATTTACACTCACTTTTAACCAAAGAGCGCAAAACATGCTAACTATATATCACAATCCTAGATGTTCAAAAAGTCGTCAAACACTAGAGCTAATTCAGCAAAACTCAAACAAAGAAATTACTATCGTTGAGTACCTTAAACAGCCTTTAAGCCAAAAAGAGATCACACAATTGTTATCACAATTAGGCTGTAAACCTGTTGAAATGATGCGCGTGAAAGAGGCCGAGTTTAAAGAGCAAGCATTAAGTGATGCCAATGACGAACAGTTAATACAAGCCATGGTATCAACACCGAAGTTAATTGAGCGTCCTATCGTTACTGATGGTAAAAGCGCTATCATCGGCCGTCCACCTGAAAACGTTTTGACGCTTTGTTAGTTAGGATTTAAGTTGTTATGAGCGAACAAAGAATTAGCACGACAAATTTAAGAAAAATGGCGCTATTTGGCTATTTTTCATTGCTTATTTATATGCCGATATGGCTAATAGTACTTTCACCAAATAGTGCCTTAAGCACAACCACAAGCCTACTGCTATTTACTTTACCACTGCTCTTTCCATTAAAGGGGCTATTGCAAGGAAATCCATATACTTATGCTTGGTCTAATTTTATTGTATTGATTTACTTTTTGCATAGCCTAACTACGCTATGGGTGATACCAGAGGAAAGACACTGGGCGCTACTAGAGCTTGTTTTCGCCTCAACCATGTTTATTGGCTGTAGTTATTATGCGAAATATCGTGGCCAAGAACTGGGTCTAAGTATTCGAAAGGCGAAAAAAGACAAATAAACACTGGATAGCTAACTAAGTTTCAGGATAAAAATTATGACATCAAAATTGCACTTATTCTTTTCCAATTCGACCCCGTTAGCTACCGCAACTGTTGTAATACTTAGTTTGTTGATGTCTGGTTGTAATGGTCACTCAACAGATATGTCTGATGATGATATTAACTTTGAAACAGGCAAAATAGTTCAAGTTGATACCAGTTCGGCAATAGGTCAAAGTGCTGAGCTAGCACTTTTTTATCCTGATGATGAGATAAGCAATATCAGTTGGCGTCAAATAGACGGTGAAGGCGTTACCTTACTCACAAAAAACAGCAAAGTTATCGCCTTTACGCCAGAAACTGCTGGTATCTATAGCTTTGCCGTAAGCTTTACCCTCAATAATGGTGCAAGCCAAACAATCAACCATCACATCACTGTCAGTGAGCAAACGAGTCAAATCGCTACTCGACTTGCTCATACGGTATTAAGTGATAATAAAGTCTCTTTGCGGGTGTTTACTGAGGCAAGTATTGATAATGCAAGTATTAAGTGGTTACAAGTTTCAGGGCCAAAAATTAGCTTCAGTCAAGATAATACTGACGGCGAGCTTGCCGTATTTTTTACCGCGCCTAGCGTGACTAAAGACACCTTGTTAACCTTCGAAGTTACCGCCAATGATGCTAGTCAAAGCTTTACTGATAAAGTTGTTGTGCTGGTTGAGCCAGCAGAGAAAATTGCCAGCAATGCTTACTTTGATACCAGAGTGGCACAAGTTTTTCCCTATCATAGCAATAGTCCATTTGCAGACAGCTTAGTTAGTTGCACCTATAGCAACACCTTATCTAGCTCTTGCACACTAGCAAAGCTGCCATTATTAGCCAAAGCAACGTCCATACCTACTATTAACGATATAATGGACAGAGTGATAGTTTCTCACCAGTGGATGGGCGACAGGTTTAGAGATTTTTTAATCAATAATGATCCCAATAATGACTTTAAACACTTACTGCGTGCTACCACGGCCATCGTTATCTCATATGATATAAGACCTTCCTTTTATTGGGCGGCAACAGGGGCTATATATTTAGATGCTCAAAATTTTTGGCTGACACCAGGTGAACGAGACACCATAAATGAAGCCCCTGACTTTCGCTCTGATTTTGGTAAAGAGCTACAGTTTGTTATGCCTTGGCGCTACGTTAAAAACAACGACTATGCAGATGCTTATTTTGCTAATGATCAAAGAGTGACACGTACAACAGATGATGGTTTCTATCGACTCGCTTCCCTGCTCTATCATGAACTTGCTCATGCAAATGACTTTTTTCCAAGTACGGAATGGTTTAGTCATGACAGTCAATCTCGCATACTTGACGCAGCCCTAAGCACAAATTTTGAGTCTGACAATTTAGCGATAGCTTTTCCTCTACAAAGCAGTGAAATGCGAAGCTTAGCGCAAGTAAGTTTTGCTGGTGTTTCAGCCACAGACGCACAGAAATCGTACTTAACGGCCGATATTGAAGGTTTTTTTAGCCCTGATCACGCAACAGGCTATTATGCCTATTCAAGCGAGCGAGAAGATTACGCATTACTTTTTGAGGAGTTAATGATGCAGTCTCGTTTTAATGTTTTTCGTGATGTCGCCATCACTAATTTGCCCAATGGCGAAAACATTAGCGCAACTGACTATATTGTCACTTGGGGGCAACGAGGTCGTATTGGCACTGAAACAATTAAACAACGTGTTGCTTATAGCGCAACACGAGTGCTTGCTGAATTTGACAGCATAGCAGCATTAGCACAAGTACCAGCACCTATTCCTATGATAGTTGGCGATGATTGGCTGGAAAACTTAACTATTAGCCCAACAGTCCAAGCAAAGCAAATTAACAAACAAGCAAAAACATCTGACAACCTATTTGGTGAAATAAACATGCAACGCCCTATCTCAGAGCGCTATTATCACAAAACCTTACCTAATCACTAAGGTTAGCTTATTGAGCAAGCCAGGTTGCAGATACTAAAGTTTTATTTTGACAAATAACTTTAGCGGCATAGGAGCTGCCAGCAATAATTTGACCAACACCTTTTGGTGTTCCTGTCATGACGATATCACCATCGTCGAGTGTCACAAATTCTTTTAGTTGCGACAATATCACCTCAGGCTTGTACATCATTAATTCGATACCGCCTGCTTGCATAAGCTTACCATCAATGGTTAATTCCAAACTTAGCGAGTCATCTACTGAATCAATAGCAACAAACTCACTAAAAACTGCAGCACCATTGAATGCCTTAGCACGCTCCCAAGGCAAACCTTTTGCTTTTAAATACCCTTGCAATCCGCGCTTAGTTAAATCTAACCCGACAGCAACAGCGCGAAAGCCGCCTTGCTGATAAAGAAAACATAATTCAGCTTCATAGTGTAAAGGCTCTTGATGTTCCGCAAACAATTGCTCAGATATTGCCGAATTAGGTTTAAAAAAGACCACCATATCTTCTGGCACTTCATTGCCTAACTCAGCAATATGATCAACATAGTTACGACCAATACAAATAATTTTTGACGGGGTTATAGCCTGCTCATTTAAGGTAACAGTTTGCATATTTTCCTCTGATTTTATTTAACGAAAATAGGAAGATCTGATCAATGCTTAACATCAAGTTAAGAAAGTTTGAGTACTTCTTTGATAAAAGGAATGGTTATTTTCCGTTGCTCTCGAATAGAAGCCTTATCTAAAGTATCCAGAGAGGTTAACAAGTGCGCCATTTCACGTGATAAACGATTAAGTAAAAATTTAGCCGCATCATCACTTAGCATCAAACCGCGCTGTGAAGCTCGATATTGAAGCACAAGTACTTTTTCATCATCATCAAGTGGTTTTACTTGCTCTGTTAATCCCCAACTCAGTCGCGACACAAGATCTGGCAAACTTAAACCAAGTTGACTGGCACTTTGCTCACCCGTTATTAATAAGCAATGATTGTGTTCAATAACACGATTATATAAATCAAAAATGGCCTGCTGCCATATTTGATTGTCTGCAATAAGATGAATATCGTCTAAACAAATTAAATCGATTTGCTCCAGACCTTCAAGCACATCAACAGGTAATACTTTTAACTCTGCACAAGACAAGCAGACAGATGTTCTACCAAGTTTTGCGGCATAAGCACTACTGGCATGCAGTAAATGCGATTTACCAACACCCGATAAACCAAATAAGTAAAAGCTTTTCGGCAAACTAGTGCTTTCAGCGCTCTTTTGCTCAACAAATTGGCTAAGTTGATTGATCACACCTTGATTACCTTTGCTGCGATAACTTTCAAAGGTTTCATCATCAGGTAACTGTACTGACAACGCCAGCTGTCGACTATCGGTCATTTTCCGCCCCAATAAAACACCGGCGTCAGTTGAGTACCAGTATTCAACTCTGCTAGGGGATCAATATATTGTTTTAGTTGCTTATTTAACTTTAATGAAGCTAGTAAGGCGTCAACAGAGCCAAGTAATTGCAATTGAAAACGCCTTGACTCACCTTTAGCGCTTACTAAAGTCACTGATTTTACTGCAGACAAGTCATCTAGAAAGTTGAACACCTGCATATAGGTATTCAAAGAGTCTACATTAGCCACTTCAATCACAAAATCATTGCTACTACTTGTCGATAAAGCATAGTGCTGATATATAATCTCGGTGATATCCCCTAAGCCCTGTTGTAATAGTATTTGACGATCACTGCCTTGATATTGTTGGCTAAAGGTTTGTTGCGCTGTAATCAAACTCCAATCAAGCACATAATCCTGTTGTTGTGAATTTGGTTGGATGCAAAGTAAGCCACAGTTTTCTGGCGTTGCATCCGTACTTGTTTTCTCTTGCTCTGCAAAGCTATCAGATATTTTTAAGCTCGAATTTGAAATTCGCATCACCACAATAGCTTCAGCATAATAGCGAGATGACGCTTCTCTGATCGGTTGCTCAAATCGTCCCCAAATATCACTGATAGTAATCTGGCTAGCATCTGTTAGATCCATTAATGGCATCATTATCGGTAAACCACGTCGAGCAGAAAACTCATTCACCATATAGGGTAATGCCGAATCAGTAGAGTTTGACATAATAGTTCGAGTAAAACCTTGCTCGTCAATCAACCAAAGCAGTACTTGAGGTCGTAAGCTTCCCCAAAGTGGTAAGTTAGCCTGTTGAAACAAGTTATTGATTTTTTCTTCATTAAAGCTTGCTAACAAAAACAATTGCCTTTGATTAGGCGCATGCTGCTCAACTGCTGCTTTATCAACCCGCACGGCTTTTTGTTGATATCGGTATTGAGTTAAATATTGTTGATGATTTTTAAGCGCTTTTTTTAAAACAGCATTCTCTAATACGCTTTTTTCACCACCCACTTTGATCATGACGATCGCTAAAGCGTCTTTTAAGGCTGCAGATCTATCACGACTAGTTTGCGAGTTAATCGCAACGCTTGCTTGATAGAGATCTTTAACTTCCAACGCTTGCACGGGCGTTAAGGACATAAAAGCAACAATAACAAACAGGTATAATAATAAACTTCTAAGCATATAAAAAAAAACAGGCAACTTTGTAACGCTGATATTACCACAACAACGCAAGTTTTTACCCTCAAATAAAAATAAATTCTGATAAAGATTTTATCTATACTCAAACCCCTTGCACTGGTAGAATACGCACCTTTAAATTCTTTGGTATTTTTTGAGGTTTCTCGTGAGCGAACAAAAACAGTCTTTAAGCTATAAAGATGCTGGTGTTGA
>JAPHTO010000110.1 GCA_026196955.1 Colwellia sp.
GTGGGAAGTCCGTTCATACTGAGCACGAAGAATGAGTAGTCGAAGTACGACCAAATTCAGGGAAAAACTCTGAGAGTGATGTTGCTTTTATCACTCAAGACATGCCAGCATTTTTGGGCTGGAATCTATTATTCAAAAAAACTACTGCAAAAAAAATTCTAGCGCAGTACACTGTAAGTACTGTAATTTTATTGTTCAATCAGCCTTAAGGACTTAATAATGAAAATAGGGATTATCGTTGGCACTCGCCCCGAAATCATCAAAATGGCCCCCGTTATTCGTGAATGTCAAAAGCGAGCCATACCTTATTTTATCATCCACTCTAATCAACATTACTCTGAAGAAATGGACAGCATTTTCTTTAAAGAATTAGAGCTACCGGCGCCGCATTATAACCTTGGTGTTGGCTCAGGATTGCACAGTAATCAAACGGGCAATATTTTAATTGAAATGGAACCTATTTTAATTAATGAAAAGCCAGACGTAGTACTAGTACAAGGCGATACTAATACGGTATTAGCGGGTGCATTAGCCGCTTCAAAGCTCGATATTAAAGTGGGGCATATAGAAGCTGGTTTACGTAGTTACGACAGAACGATGCCAGAAGAAACTAACCGTATTATGACGGATCATATTAGTGAGTTTTTATTTGCTGTCGGGCCTAATCAACATGCTATTTTGGCTAAAGAAGGCATTGATGCAGATAAGATTTACACCGTTGGCAATACGGTTTCAGACTCGTTATTTCAACATTTAGATATTTCAGCTAATACCAGCACTATTTTATCTGACTTAGGCGTGGAGTCTGGCAAATTTTTCTTGGTTACTGCTCATCGTGCTTCTAATGTTGATGTTATGGCCAACTTACTAGAATTATTGGCTTTGTTTGACAAGTTACACGAAAAATATAGTCAAACTATCGTTTGGCCAATTCACCCAAGAACGCAAGCTAAATTGAAAGAGTTTGGTATTGAGCTCCCTGATTATTTAAAACTTATACCACCTATTGGCTATTTGGATTTTATTCAACTGCAAAAACATGCTCAGTTAATTTTAACTGACTCGGGGGGCATTCAAGAAGAAGCTTGTTTACTCGGTGTACCTTGTATCACTTTGCGTGAGAATACTGAACGTCCAGAATCAATCGAAGTAGGCGCTAATGTGCTTGTTGGTCGTGACGGAGATAAAGCCCTCGCAGCAGCAGATAAATGGTTATCATCAGCGAACACTGATTTTAGTTGGAAAAACCCTTTTGGTGATGGCCATGTTGCAGAGCTAATTTTAGATATTATTACCAATACTCAACCTAGCTCGGCAGATGACATTATAGAAGCTAAAAATGAAACACTTAGTGTCATTGGTATGGGGTATATGGGCTTGCCTATCGCAAGCTTGTTAGCTCAAGCAGGTTACAGTGTTACGGGTGTGGATCTAAACAGTGATAAAGTTGATGCCATTAATCGCGCTGAGTGTCCCTTTGATGAAGCCGGTTTGCCTGAGTTGATTCAACAAGTGGTCAGCCAAGGCTTTTTAAAAGCAAGCACAGAGATCACTTCAAGTGAAACATATTTAGTCGCAGTGCCTACACCGCATAAAGGTAATAGTTGTGATCGCTCTTACGTGTTCAGCGCTGTAGATGCGATTGCTAAAGTGGCTAAAAATGGTCAAACCGTTATTGTCGAATCAACCATTTCACCGCAAACGAGTTTAGCGGTTGAACAGCGCTTTAAAGATGCTGGCCTCACCATTGATGTAGTGCATTGTCCTGAACGGGCTATTCCTGGACAAACGTTACACGAGTTGGTTCACAATGATCGCATTATTGGTGCGAGTAATGAAACAGCGCAACTAAAAGTGAAAGCTATTTATCAAAGCTTTGTTAAAGGTGAAGTATTTCTTACCGATCTGACTACGGCTGAGTGCATTAAATTAGTAGAAAACACTTCACGTGATGTTGGTATTGCATTTGCCAATGAATTATCTGAAATTGCTCAAGAATTAAATGTCGATGTGTATGAAGTTATTCGTTTAGCGAATCGCCATCCGCGTGTGAATGTCTTAACGCCTGGTCCAGGGGTTGGTGGTCATTGTATTCCAATTGATCCATGGTTTTTGGTGGAAAATACTAAAGCAGGCGAGTTTGTTCGCTTAGCAAGAGCCATTAATGATAAACGCCCAAGTATCGTTGCTCAGCAAGCATTAGACTTGTTGGGAGCGGATATAAAAGGCAAAAAGGTCGGAATTTTAGGCGTTGCCTATAAAGCGAATGTTGATGATTGTCGTGAATCTCCAGCAGAAGCTATTTTAGAACACTTCAATCAAGCAGGCGTGAGCGTGAGTTACCATGACCCTTATGTTGAAAGTTGGGATTGCCCTCGCATAAATACCTTAGTGGAAATGGATAACTGGGCAGATGTCATCATATTGGTGACCGATCATGAGTGTTATAACAAGCTTACCTTAACAACAACCTTGTTAAATACACGAGCTTAAAATAAAAAGCCCATTGTTTAAATGGGCTTTATTCGTTTTATGCTTCTAGAATAAGATAGTAGATCCTAACCCTTTGGTGAGCTCAGGGTAAGCGGATGGAAATGTTGTTAATGATATGTTTTGTCACTCCAGTAGTATTTGGGCTAGAGGCTATAAACTAATAAGTAATAAGAGCTATTAAGGAAAATAATAATGAAATTCATCAAAGCCACAGTTTGTTTAAGTGTTTTATTAGCACTAAGTGCTTGTAGTGAAAAAGAAAGTGCCGATTCACACCTTAGTAAAGCAAAATCATACAGTAAAGAAAATAAAACCAATGAAGCGGTAATCGAATTAAAGAACGCTATTCGTGCTGATGTCAAAAGTGGTGAGGCAAGGTTTCTTTTAGGGCAAACTTACCTGAATCAAGGTAATGGTGTTGATGCCGTCAAAGAGCTTGAGCGTGCTAAAGAGTATAAATATGACAACAACAAGCTTTTACCTCTTTTAGCGCGTGCTTATATTTTAACGGATGCCGATGATGATGTTATTGCCTTAAAAGATGATTCAAAAAGCTTAACAAAAACAGAGTTAAGTCAATTTCTAGCCTATAAAACCCTAGCAGCACTACGTACTGAGCAAACAGAAATAGCGCAAGAAAGTGCTAAGTTGGCTAAGGCGGCGGATCCTGAAGGCTTATATAGCAAATTAGCGCAAGCTTATTTGGTCTTCTCTGAGCATGATTTTGAACAGGCAAACACCTTAATAAATTCAATATTAAGCATAGCGGAACAAAATCCAGATGTTTTGATGTTACAAGGGCAAGTGGCCACAGCAGAAAAAGATTACAAGCAAGCAGCACTAAGCTTTAAGGCTTATTTAACCGTACAACCAAAGTCAGGCGTAGTGCAATTATTACTCGCGGACTCACTATTAAAATCTGGTCAATATGATGAAGCAGAGCAGTATGCCGACGCTATCTTAGCATCAGTGAGTACTCAGCCCTTTGCTAATTACATTAAGGCAATGGTACGTTTTCAAGCGAAAGATTATGCAAAATCAAGTGAGCATGCAGAAACGGCCTTATCGGCTAATTTTAATCAATTTAACTTAAAGTTAATTGCAGGAGCCAGTGCTTTTCACATGAAAAATTGGGAGCAAACCAATCATCATTTAAGCGCTATTATTAAATATCTACCTGCTGATCACCAAGCACGAAAAATGTTAGCAATGAGTCAATTAGAGCTTGGCTTAGTTGATAATATTAGTGACACCTTACATGACTTTTCTGCAGTAAAAGAGTCCGATGCAGACTTTTTGGCTTCGCTAAGCTATAAGCTACTTGAACTTGGCGCCGTTGATGAAGCCAAAGCATTGGTCGAACAAAGTGAAGAACAAGCAAGTCCTAATGCAAAACAAAATGCTCGCCAAGGCATTTTAAAATTAATGATGAATGACCCATCGGGCATGCAGAACTTGCAAGATGCCATAAAGCTTAATCCTGAGTTAATTGAGGCTGAATTGGCTTTGGCACTTTCAGCAGTTAAAACGGGCGATATGGAGCAAGCAACAGCCATTGCACAAAAATGGGAAAAGCAATATCCAAACAAAGCAGGCGCCTTTAATTTAAGGGCTGCTATTCATATTCAACAAAAAGAGTATGCTAAAGCGGAAGAGATGTTGCTACAAAGCTTAACCGTCGAGCCAGATAATGCTTTCGCGTTAATTGAACAAGTTAGGGTCGCCGCATTTCAAAAAAATGAGTCGCTAGTAAAAGAAAGAGCGGAATATTTGATTACGCTTTATCCCAACCAGAATAAAGCATTAAGGTTATATTTTGGTGTGCATCGCAATGAAGCGGCATTAAAAAAACTGTTAGCAGCTTATCAGCTTGATACTGCTGACTTGCAAAAAGCTATATTGGTCAGTGAGGCCTATGTTAGTTTAAATCAAACAAATAACGCACTGAAAATCCTTAACGGTTTTGATGAGAATGCTAAACTGCCGAAGCGCTATTGGCAGCTTTTAGCGATAATTTATAAGCGTCAACAAGATGAAAATAACGTGCAGCTGACGCTAGAAAAATGGCGTAAAGTCAGCCCATTTCATCTTGAGCCCATTGTGTTGTTAGCAGATTTTCATACTAATAAGCGTAATTTTGAACGCGCTTTGGCTGTGGTGAACAGTGGCTTTGAACACCACCAAAACAATCTCACGCTACAACTTGTTAAAATGCAATTATTGCTGAATAACAATGAGATATATCAAGCGAAACAGCTATATCGCGTCTTAGTAGAGCGAGATATTGATGATGCATTAAAACAAGGCTTAAAAGGACGTATTTATCTATTAGAAAAAAAATACCAATTGGCTATTCCAGAGTTGGAAGCTTTTTATCAAAATTTTGCTAGCAGCCAAAATGCAATGTATTTAGCCTCAGCACACCAAGGAAATAAAGATATTAGCAAAGCAATAAATATCTTAGAAGATTACCTTACGAAGCATGAAAAAGATGATCGTGTAAGAGCCATTTTGGCAGGTATGTATATTGCTAACGATAAAAACAAAGCCATTGAAAGTTATGTGCAAATAGCCCAAAGTCAGCCAAATAGTATTGTCGTTAACAATAATCTTGCCTGGCTTTACATGGATAATAATGAATTAGAAAAAGCACTGGAGTATGCCGAAAAAGCGTTTGCATTAGCACCAGAATTGGCTAATGTTGTTGATACCTATAGCCAAGTGTTACTAAAGAAAGGTGATAAGCGTGCGGCCTTAAAAAAAGCGAGTAGAGCCTCTGAATTAGCAAAAGGGCAAGATATAGATATTCAGTTAAATTATATTGAAGTACTGATTGCTAATGCGCGTAAAAACGAAGCTAAATCACTATTAGCAAAATTAGCGCCATCAACAGCTGAGCAAAAAGCGAAGAAAGCGCAACTAACTAAATTACTATAAGTGTGAACAATACTGCTCTGAAGGATTAATGCCATGAGGATGACAGCAAATGAACAGATATCTATTAACAAGGATTAGAGATGAATAAAACAACAATAATAGCATCAGCTGTTGCATTAGCTATTGGAGTCAGTGCTTGTAGTGAGCAGAAATCATTGGAGCAATTATTAGCGTCAGCAGACGAGTTTAGCGCTAAACGAGATTTTGGCAGCGCAGTGATTGAATTGAAAAATGCTGTTCGTATAGCACCTAAAAGTGCGCAAGCTCGTATCGCCTTAGGTGAAGCGTACTTAGAGCAAGGTAACTTTGTTTTTGCTGAAAAAGAGTTAGAAAAAGCTCAACAATTAGGGATAGAGCAAGCTCGTGTGGCACCTCTTCTAGCACAAGTGAAAGCAAAATTAGCTAAACCTGAAGCCGTTTATCAACTCGTTGAAACGAGTGGCGATCTTAATGACGATGATTACATTATCGTATTAACTTATGCTGGTATCGCAGCCTTGACTCAAAATGAAAGAGATAAAGCGCAAGACTATATTGGCCAAGCTATTGCCATTAGTGAAACGGCAGTATACAGCCAGGTAGGAAAAGCGTATTTAGCGCATTCAGAGCAAGATTATGCGCAAAGCCTAGCTGATATTGAAGGCTTGTTAAAGGATAACCCAAACCTTTCCGAAGCTTTATTACTAAAAGCACATTTATTATTTTCTTTAGGAGACTATGAACAAGCAGCTGGTTCATTTGCAAGTTATTTAACTCAGCATCCCATGGATTACAGTGTTCGATATTTTGAAATTAATAGTTTGATTAAAGCTGAGCTTTATGGGCAAGCAGAAGTGATCACTGATAAATTGCTAGCAAAATTTAACAAGGCACCATTAGCATTACATTACAAAGCCCAATTACAATATCAAAAAGAGCTATATACAGAAGCTAAAACTAATGCTGAGCAGGCCATTCAGGCAGGTTCAAACTCTGCGGTCACTAAATTGATCGCCGGTGCTAGTGCTTACCAACTCAAAGATTACGAACAAGCTTATAATCACCTAAAACCGATTGAAAGTTTCCTGCCCAATGCACATCCAATCAAAAAGGTACTTGCAGCGATTAAGTTGCAACTAGGCTATAACTCTGAAGCAGCAGAGAGTTTTATTGCGCTTGAAGGGCTGACAAATGCAGATGCCGATTTTTTACAAGCCTCGACCGCTAGCCTTATTGAAGTGGGGGACTTTGAGAGTGCGCAAAAATTAATAGAAAAAGCAGAAAAACTTGATCCTAATAGTGCGCAACTACAAACGCAAAAAGGCTTGGTGTTATTATCACAAAGCAATAATGAAGGAATTCGATCACTAGAGCGGGCTATTGAGCTAGATCCCTCTTTAACCGATGTTGATTTAGCGCTCGGGTTACAACATTTAAAAGCTAATGATATTAATGCAGCACAAAGAGTTGCTGATAAACTAATGAGTGAACATGCAGATATTGTTGCAGGATACTTATTGCAAGGCATTATTTTTTCGAGTAGTAATAAGCTAGATCAAGCAAGTGATATGTTTAATAAAGCCTTGTCTATTGAGCCCGATAATATTAGTAGTTTATTTAATTTAGGGTTAATTAAGGCTAGTTTGAAGCAAGTTGATGAGGCTTTTGACTATTTTGAAAAAGTGCTGACCAACTCTCCTGAGCATAATGGCGCATTATTTAATATGCTACAACTAGCGGCAAATAATAATCAACTCGCTCGCAGTGAAGAATTCCTAGCCAAAATATATGACGATAAGAGTCTATTTCTCACGTTAGCATTAGCTCAGAATTTGCGTCTAAATAAAAAGATTACAGAAGCCGTAGAAATTTTAGAGGCTCTTGAAGATCAAAGCATTGCAAATTCTCAGTACTGGGCAATATTAGGGGATAGCTATTTGCAACTAAGCCTCTTTGAAAAAGCTGATATGGCTTTTTCAAATGGATTAAAGTTAAGCCCAGATAATTATTTTCTAAATATTCGAAAAATAGGAGCTCTGGAAGTATTAGCAAAAGATGCTGAGGTGCTAATTCAAACACGTAATGCTTTTAGCTTATTTCCCAACAATGAGCGTATAACCATTTTACTTGCCTATTATGAAATTAAAAATAAAAATTTAGCAAAGGCTATAGAAGCGTTTAATATTGCCAAGAAAAACCAATTTGAGCATCACTTACTTGACTTTGTTCAAGGTAATATTGCCTTGAGCGAGAAAAACATAGGTCTTGCTATCGATAGTTTTTCATCGGCGTATGATAAAAAGCCAAGTGATGAAAATGCAATGCAACTGTCTCGTTCATTGAAATTTAATGGTCAACAACAGGAAGCCGAAAAAGTATTAGAGAGTTACTTGGTAACGAATTCAAAAGATGTGAGAATACGCTTACTGTTAGCTGAGCTCTATGGAACAAATAATAGAGAGAAAAAGATTCAGCAATATTTAGCCATTGATGAAATTGCCCCTAACAATGAAGGGATATTGAATAATCTAGCTTGGAACCAATATCAAGTTGGACAACTAGAGAATGCACTAGCAACAATAAAACGTGCCTATAATATTACTCCAACCAATGTAACTATTTTGGAGAGTTATGGCGTTATTTTAACGGCTAATAAGGTATATGACCAAGCTGTTGAAGTTTTAGAGTTAGCTATTGCTAAAGGCTCTCAGGATAAAGAAGTTGAAATGAGCTTGGCTAAGGCTAAATCTGCACTTAATTAATTAATTTGAACTTGGCTTGATAAATAGTTATCTAGTAGCTGTTCTAATTTTTATAGCTCCATGTCGAAGTATTATGCTGTATAAAGAAGCATAATACTTCAAATAGTATAGTGGGCTGCTTGTTAGAGAATGCAAGGATTACTCTGTCGAGTTACTATTCATTTTAATTAATGTTTGCCTCTTACCTTTTTACTTCACGTTATTCATGATTTTATTAATTCAATTGCTATTAGTAGAGAATATATGGTGAGTATGAGCCAAAGTCTCCAGTGTATAAAAATCTGACAGTAATAATTTAAACATTTATCATCAAGCATAAAAAAACCACTTCAAAAGAAGTGGTTTTTTATTCGGTAAACTTAACAATTCAGCTATCCGTGCTTAATATTTTCTCTAAGCATCTTATAGTTAATTATTATGCTTTACGCTTACGAGCGCCTGCGAAACCTAAAAGACCTAAGCCAAGTAACGCGATAGTAGAAGGCTCTGGAATTGAGTCACCACGTAAATCAAAAGTACCACCTAGCTCACCTGGTAAACCAAGGTCGAAGAAAGATGAGTTAAGTACCATGTCGGCACCACCAGCTTCAGTGTCGGTATCAAAGTTACCCATAGCCATGCCATCAATAACATCTAATAAAGATGAGCCAGAGCCAGTGTCACTGCCGCTACCTAAGTTAGTACCAGTACCTGATAATAAATCTGATGTTAATCTCAACCATAGGTCACCATCAGCTGCAGAAGCCATTGTGCCTGTGTAATCAGGTGTGTGATCTACAAAGATAGAAATATCTAAATCTGTGAAAACAAAATCACCATTAATGCTACCACCAATTCCTGTAGGTGTTCCATTGAAACCATCAAGCACTGCCGTAAATGTAAAAGTTAACTCACAACCAGGGCAGAATGAAGCTTCATTGTTTAGCGCGCTATTAATTCTTTCAAATTTACCACGACCAGAAAGGATGTCACCAGGGTTAACTACTGCCGTTTCAAAGATTGAACCAAAAGATGCAAAGTCAGCTATAGAAGGAAAAGCATTTACTGCATCTGGATCCCATACTACACCGCCAACGTTAACTTCTGATGCTTGAACTGACATCGACATTGCTAGTGCAGTAGCACCTGCGAATAAACCTTTTTTAAATGTATTCATGTTGTTCTCCAAATTAAATCTGTTTGTTAAGTTTCCGTGCTTAGTACTATGCAGCAGCTGTGCCAATTATTGAAAATAATTATATCTCCATGTATTTATTGGGAAAAACTTATAATATCTATGTTTTGCTTTTTACTTGTTTTTACAGTTGTAAAAAAAGGTGACACTTATTTTGGCTGTTTTTGATCTTATTGGATCCAATAAGATCACCGCTGCTGGTAATAGCTGATCGGCTTCTCGATAAGCTCAAGAAAACGATTGTGGTGGTTTTTTGTTACTTCTTAACAAAAGAGTCAAAGGAGCGTCTATTACTTCTCTGTACAACAGGTTTATTATATCCAATGCGTAAAAACATTAAGCCGTAGTTGCCTTTTGAATCATTACTGCTATTCACTATGCTGTGCATTTGCTGCGCGATAGCGTCCAACTGGGCTTTAAACTCATTCTCGCAAGCGATATAGCCAAGTGAGAATATGCCAGGAGCAGCATAAGGCTGTACAGATAAACCTTGCTGGCTAGCTTGAAGCCACACCCTTTGTATGGCTCGGCCGGCCTTAATGACGTTGAGTCGATCCTTTCCTGTCATTGTGATCAACACTAATGCAGGGGAAAGTAATATTGGTATGCGAACAGAGCGAAAGCCTAATATAGCTGCGCCGCCAATTCTATTCATAAAATTCATGACCGACCATTTTTTCATTTGTTTAAATAACGGCTGGGCGGGTTTCTCAATGGCTAACACTGAAATAGGCATTCCCTCTTCTGCGTTTGGATTGCCAAAATGGACGGTAGAAAAAAGCTCTTGATGAAGAATTTGACTTTTAAAGCGTATTGTTTCAGCTTTTTGAATAACGGGTAACACAGCTTTTATCGATTTTTTACCAGTGAAGCTTAACAAGTCACAATCGCGCTGTTTGGCTGCATTGGTAAGTAATTCTATTGACTGTGTTTTAATAGGACCTTTAAATGGAAAGCGTCTGTCTGTGCAGCGCTTGGGTATTTCATCAACAAGGTTATCTGCATCATTTAAGGCTTGTTCACTAGGAAGAAAGTAAATGCAGGCAACGAAAAGTTCATTCTGCTCGCCTTCGGGAAAGTATTCTACTTGCGTCGATAAAGGAAAGCTTTCAGCGCAAATAATGATGTTTTCAATGACAGCACCAAGGGCAATATCTGATAATACGAATCTATTATCTGATGCTTTCCCTGATCGTTTAGGATCAATCCATAAAGCTAAGGTATTGTCATTTTGCCAATGAAATTGAAAAGGTTGGCTGTTATCGGCAGAAGGAGCGAAAATAGCTGCGTTAATTAATCGCTGTTTTTGTGACTCAGAGAGCATTATATATTCATCCGTTTTTTCGCAATGGCAAAGGCAAGTTTTTGAATAGGGTTATTATTGCCTCCGGGTCGCCAAGTTTTCTTAAACTTATTACAGTAAGCATCGAAGTGAAGCCCCCAAGGTACGTTGAGGACGTCACCACGATTAAGAAAAATTTTTAATACTTGTGAAGCAGTTACTCCAGCAGCAAGTTGGCAACCCATAATGGTGGAGGGGCCTTTTTTATTGGCGACATCAAAACGACTAGGATCAACCAAATAAGAACTTTGTAATGCTGATGGCGTTAAACCAAGGAAAAACTTGAGATATTGTTCATTTTCAGAACAACCTTCGAAACAAAAATATTCTTCAAAGGTCATTTTTCCAGGTAAAAAATTTAAATAGGCGGTGCCCATGCCTATAGGTGCAGCGGTGGTGGCTGCAATAGATTTTTCAGCACACTTTTGAAATACAAGCCTGCGTGCATCCATAACAAAGAAATCGAGAGAGTCCACATAGCAATCAACATCGTTCAAAAAATCATCCATGTTTTTTGCATTGATGCCGTCAGGAAAAGTGTTGATTTCAAGCTCAGGGTTGATAGCTAAAGCCATGTCTACCATGGCATCCAATTTTTTTATCCCGTAGGTTTTGGTGGTAGCACCTGCTTGTCTATTGGTGTTTTCACAGGCATATTCATCAAAGTCAGCTAAATTAAACTTAGTGATGCCAAGGCGTATTAAGGTAAGTAAATGCGTGCTGCCAACGCCGCCTAATCCAGCAATAGCCACGCGTTTAGTTTTGAGCAACTGTTGCTCTTGCTCGGTAACCCAGCCAATATTTCTGGAAAAGGCTAAATCGTAGTCAAAAAGGTTTACCATGTCAGATCTCAATATTAATTGTATGCGTAATTAACTACTTGTCGGTTAAATTAGTATAAGGAATAAAGAAAACTTGCTCTTTCAAATCTCTGTGGATGATTTTGTAAAGCTCAGCAATAGGCTCTGTCAACTGCACATGAAATCTTTCACGTTTAAGGAAAAACATGGCTCTACGGCCGTGGTAATCTGTTTCTTCACCAATTTGTTCGAAAGGCAAACCAAAGCGCTGTAAGCGACGGTTTAGTCTTGGCTCCATCATCACCATAATGCCAACATGGTTACATATTTCAGCTAAAGCTAAACCCGAAAGATATAAACCCATGGCTATATTAGGAAAGTTTCTTCGTTCTATCTCAGTAAAGACGGTTTCAGGGTTGGCCTTATTTAACACAAACGGAGTGTTTTTCTCTTTTTCACGGCGTCTAAAGTCAGCAAGTACGGCTAATCTAGATATTTCTCCAAAACCACCACGAGGTAGGGTTTGAGTATCGACAGTATTGGGAATTGCGCTGTCTAAGCAGTGCTCTTCAAAGGGTAATTTACGCTGAGGATCATTTACCGGCGGGATAACTAACCTGATACAGCCCGCGAAAACCCCTGTGCGTTTATGCTCTAAAATGCAGTGAAAAGCATAGTCATCACACTCATCGCTTTCCATTTTTTTTTCATTTGACGGTTCCCAGCCAAGCTCTTCACTGTACACACCATAGCGTATTTTGAATGCTTCTTGTCGTAATGCTTTAGTGTCGGCAAACCTTATCTTGAAGTATTGATTAAAGTTGTCGGCAATTGAATATTCACTCATTGTGAGCCCGTTTCATTTTAATGATTAGTCTTAGTATAGCTAGTTATCAACAATAGCAATAATCATTTGTTAATTTAGCGCGTATGCCTTTATTTTTAAAGCAATATCTCAGTTAATTCAGGCTGACTAAGGAAGTCTTTTGGACTAGCTGAAGCGCCATAAGCGCCTGATTGATAAACAACCACATAATCGCCAATATCACTGGTTGGTAAGTGCATTCGGTCAGCTATGATATCTAATGGCGTACAAAGTGGCCCTACGATGTTTACTAACTCTGTGGTTTGCTCTGATGTATTGTTAAGTTTATTACCAATGCTAACAGGGTAATTTTTACGAATAACTTGACCAAAATTGCCAGAGTTTGATAAATGATGGTGTAGACCGCCATCACAGACGAGGTAGGTTGTATCCCGCGATACTTTTTTATCAACAATTTTGCTGACATAAACACCGGCTTCACCTACTAAGTAACGCCCGAGCTCCATTATAATATCAATATCGGCCAGTGCCTCTTGATACTGTTGAAGTAGTTCAGTTAGGTTACTGCTTATTTCACCTAGCTCTAATCTTTGCTCTCCAGGAAAATAAGGAATGCCTAGTCCTCCGCCAATATTTATATACGCAATTTTTACCGGTGTTAATGTTACAAGCTGTTGCGCTAAAGCGAAGGTTTTCTGGTGCATTTCTATAATTGCTTCGGCTTTTAAATTTTGTGAGCCAGCAAAGATATGAAAACCCTGAAAATTTATTTTGTCATAAGGCAGCTCGTTGAGTAGCTGTGGTAATAGTTCTTCATCAATACCAAAGGGTTTTGAGCCCCCAGCCATTTTCATACCTGACGCTTTTAGCTCGAAGGCTGGGTTAACACGAATAGCAATGTTAGGTTTAATGGCGAGGTTTTCGCCGATTGCAATAGCTCGATTTATTTCGGTTGCAGACTCGGTATGTAGAGTAATGCCTGCAACAATCGCAGATTGGATATCATCTTGTGTTTTTCCCGGCCCGGCAAAACTGATCTCGTTGGCAGGCATGCCCGATTGTAGAGCTAATAACATTTCTTTTTTTGAAGCCACATCAAAGCCGTTGACATGATCAACCATAAAGTGCACTAGGCTAGGGTAGGGATTTGCCTTAATAGCATAGTGTAATTGAATTTTTGCAGGTAAGGCTGTTTTTAGATCTGCTACCTTGCTGGCGATAAGGTCTTTGTCATAAGCATAAAAGGGTGTACTGCCAATGAGCTTATCTATTTGGCTAATGGTTTTTCCGCCAATAACTAATTCATTATTGCGGCTAGCGAAGTGGCTTATATCAGCATGTTTAGGCGCTTGTCGTGGTGATGCTTTTGTCATGTTATGCTACTTATTTTCTCTTCGTCATGTTTGAAATATCCTACCTGGATGCTATTTTTACTTTTATTTTGCTTTGATTCAACATGGTGATGCTGTCGATTATCCTGAGTTTATAGCAAGACTAACTAAAATAGTTTTTATATTCTTGATTAAGCTTGTTTCTATCTATCTTACCATTGGCATTATGAGGTAGTGCAGATAACACAATTATTTTTTTGGGTACCATGTAATTTGCTAGTTGCTTTTGGCAATGTTTCAGCAAGGATTTTTCTACTGAATCCAGATCACTTTGGTTATTGCTACAGACTATGGCCAAAATTGCTTGACCTAGTTCAGCATGTGGTACGCCAATGGTCGCCGCTTCTGTGATTTCCTCATGCTGATAGAGTACTTCTTCTATTTCCATGGGGCTAATGCGATAGCCGGAAGTTTTCATCATTTCATCGGCTCTGGCAACAAAATATAAATAGCCATCCTGATCTCTTTTTACTGAATCTCCAGAGAATACGGCCAATTCAGGATTGATAATACCTTGAGGTTGGTTGGGGGCAGGTTTAAAACGCTCAGCGGTTTTATCAGCGGCATTCCAATACCCAAGGCTAACGAGTGGCCCTTTATGTACTAGTTCACCTGCTTCATCAACGTCGCACTCACTACCGTCTTTGCGCACCACCAATACCTCTGCATTTGGGATCGCTTTGCCCATAGAGCCAACTCTATTGTCCACTTCATCTGGAGATAAATAAGTTGAACGAAATGCTTCGGTTAAACCATACATTAAATAAGGAGCCGCATTGGGCATTAAAGTACGTAATTGCTTTAAATTGGTTGTTGATAATGCGCCGCCAGAGTTGGTGAAATAACGAATAGTGTTGCCAACGCCTTCTGGCCAGTTAAGCTTACATAGTTGTGACCATAAAGGAGGTACAGCAGCTAAGCCTGTTATCTTATATTTTACTATCGCCTTAATGACATCGTTGGGGAGTAAGTAATCTAAGAGTATGCACTCTGCACCGACCAGAAAACTTGTTGTTAACTGACTTAAACCATAGTCGAAACTTAAGGGGAGCACTGCTAATACTTTATCGTTAGCAGTATTTTGTAGATATTCCGCCACTGATTTAGCGCCTAAGACAATATTACTATGAGAAAGTACAACACCCTTAGGCTTTCCTGTACTGCCTGAAGTATATAAAATAGCGGCCATATCATTACCCGTTATGGGACTTGGCTCTGCCTTGTCGCACGTCAGGTTGGCAAAATATGACCAAGACATGACGGATACATGCTCGATCGTTTCTACATCGCTAGCATCTGAGTCAGTTAATATAACATTGACTAACTCTGGTAGGCTGGCAAGTACGGGCTGAAGTGCTTTAAATCGAGCTTTGTTGGTAATGATAATTTTTATATCGCAGTCATTAGCAATATGTTGAACTTGTGGCGCTTTTAATACCGGGTTGATAGGAACAAAAACAGCGCCTGCTTTACTACAGGCGAACATACTGATGACATTTTCAATCGTCTTGGGTAAATAAATACCAACTCGCTGATAACGCTCAATGTTTAATACTCGATAACTGGCTGCTATATCGTTGACTTTTTCGTCGAGCTCTCGGTAATTTAATTGCTGCTCTTTTAACGTTAGCGCGGTATTTGAAGGGAATGTTTCCGAACTTTTACTGATTAAGTCATGAACAAAGGTGGTCATTTATCATCCTGAATGTCATTTATAAAGCAGGCTTACTGAAAGTTACTGCTACAAGTATGTAAATAGAAATTGATATGGCTATTATTGCAGTGAAAGGTGTTCTCAAGCAAGTTGGTGAGGCTAACTTTTTATAGTTTCACTTTTAGTGGAATGATCTCTTTAGCGGTTTGATAACCAATATCAAACAAGGTGTTTTTTTGACGTTGCGACATTTTAAAGTCAACACCTGAGCTTTCACCTGTGTTAATCACAATGGTGTTATGCCAAAAATGCTCATTAATATACTCGCGAGAAATCGTGGTCATAAACGCTCTAATCAATAAAGTGATGTAGTTAAAAATAGGAAACAACCCTGTGGTATTGATTTCGTCGTACTCATTTTCACTGCGTAAGCGAAAGCACAGCACAGGTGTTCCTTGGTGATCCCAGTCTCTATGTAAGGCGTCTTCAGATAGAATACTGCCATCTACCATGATGTGCTTGCCAAAAGATTGGAAGCTAAAGACTAAAGGAATAGACATTGAAAATCGTACCGCTTTTGATACTTTCATATGCGGTGTGTTTTCTTCATTAAAAATGACAGGCTTGCCATTGGTGACATCGGTAGCAACTATATGCAGGTTTTTATCTAGGTCGCTAAAGGTTTTTCCTGATAATTTTTTATCAACCCATTTCTCAAAAACATCGCCTGAGCTTAACCCGCCATGGCGAATTAATTTGAATAAGGAAAATTCTCGAAATTGATTGTAATCAGTTTCAAAGGCAATCTCTCTACTTTCCTCTAATGATAAACCGGCGGCGTGAAAGCTTGCTACAATGCTGCCTCCTGAAACCCCGACGATACTATTGAATTGAATATCGAGATCATTGAGTGCTCTTAATACACCTAAATGGGCAGGTAATCGAGTGCCTCCACCTGCAAAGATTGGCACTATGCTATTATTCATTGATGTCCTTTAAAAAGTGCTTAATAGTCATAAGTATGGACAAAAGCTGACAATTTGCGAATATTCAATTTTTAGCCTATTTCAGGTAAACTCAATAGAGCTTAGTTATTTAACCACAAAGGAAATACATGAAAATATTACACGGATTATTATTTGTTGTATTGGCACTGTTCGTCAATGTTGCCCACGCTGAATTTGTCGATGTTGTTGCCAAAGTAAAGCCTTCAGTGGTGGGGATAGGTATTCACACACCAACAAGTCAACCACAAAATATATTGCGAGGTACTGGCTTTGTGATTGGTGATGGTCGTTATGTTGTGACCAATGCGCACGTATTACCAACAGAGCTTGATGAAAGCTTACTGCAAAAAATGGCGGTCTTCATCGGCTCAGGTAAACAAGCTAAAGTCAGAAAAGCGGAAATTGTGGTGACTTCTGATCTCTATGATTTAGCTATTTTAAAAGTATCAGGCGCACCTTTACCTGCAATGACTTTAGCGGATAGTCAATTTAAGCCAGACGGCAGTTATATTGCCTTTACGGGGTTTCCTATTGGTGCCATTTTAGGTTTATATCCTGTTACTCATAGAGGCATGATTGCCAGTGTTACTCCAACGGTTATTCCTGTGCAATCGGCAGGGCAAATGACAATAAAAATGCTAAAAAGAATGCGTAATCCTTATTTGGTTTACCAACTTGATGCTACTGCTTATCCGGGCAATAGTGGCAGTGCCATGTATGATATGAAAACAGGTGAAGTGGTGGGGGTTATTAATAAAGTTTTTGTGCAAGAAACAAAAGAAGCCGTTATCACTAAGCCTAGCGGCATTACTTATGCCATTCCTGTGAAGTATTTACATCAAATCATTAAAGAAAATAACATACGCTGGTAAATTCATTGCTACAAAGCGGTTGTTAAACTTAACACCGCTTCAGCAACTTCTGCTTGCACTTTACCGTCTTTAGCGACTTTCTTTTGTTTTTTGACTAAACCGCGCGTTTTTGCCATGGCATTACTGCGTTTACCGGCAATAACATGATAAGTGCCATCAAACGTGGTGGCAGGTAACATTTCTATTGGCTTTATTGTTGCTGAAAATAATTGCAAGCTTTCGCTACCAAAAGGCGCTTGAGCTTCAAATTCGCCAATGACTACCCATTTATTCACTTCATCGATGCCAAGATAAGAAATAAATTTATCATCTCCGGGAGCGTTATTTAAATCGAGTAAGTAACTGAGCTTTCTTTCGTTGTTGTTTGCATGGCCGACAATATAGAAGTAGCTAGGCTTATTGACTTTAACCAAAAGCTGAATAGTTTCTTGCGGGCGAAAGAGTAAATCACGTTGACCTTTATTCGTGGTTAATTTTGCCGTAAAGGAGCTACCAACAATTTGGCCTGAATAGAGTAACCTTTCAAAATCAAGCTGCTTGGGTTGGTGATCAAACTGAGCCACCGACGCTTTGTTAATACTCATTACTGCAGCGGTTATGATATTGCCTTGGTTATCTACTAGTTGGGCTTCAAGGTTGATATATTCACGGGTGGCTTGGTATTTACCCTGTAAAATATAAGCAGCATCTTTACTGGCTAATACAGCATTAATCTGGCTGCTTAACTGAGTTTGTAAGGCACTGGCAAAAGGGGTGATTTCTGGAGATTCATAGGGAGTGAAAGGCTTAACTAAGACTTTGGCCTTGTTTAGTGTTTTATCGGTAATCAGGCGCTTGGTAAGCAGTAAAGCGGCCATAGGTAAGCCATTGGCAACCTGCTCTAGACTCAGCATTGCCTGATTAATATCGGTAGCGTTTATGGCTGGTGGACTAATGTTACTGCTGGGCTCAATAATACTCAGTACGAGTGTTAGCTGCTGGGTTTCTTGAATAAGGGTTAACAACTTTGCAAGTGCTTGGTATTTAATTTGCGCAGCAGTAATATTTTTTGTTTTTTGCCATTGGCTATCAATAATCTTTTGTTTTTGTAAAATTGCAGCCTGATACATAGGGGCGCTTTTTTTACTGTCAATACTTGCATCACATTGAGTGACTTTATAAGCAGAAAAGCATTCTGTTTGCGCGCCTAAAATAGGTAAAGTTGAAGAGAGTTTACTCGTAAACCTGAACACATCTTCGTTGTTATTTGACTGTTGAGTTTGGGTTAAGCTTTCCACGTTAACATATAAATTTTGCTGTAAATCAGCAATAGCGTGTTGACGTGCTTCATGCTCATTTTTGTGTAAGGCCTGTCCATGAAAGCTTTGCCCGTGAGCAACGGTGATAAAACTAACGATCAAAATCAGTGAAATAATGGTCTTATTCATTTCATGTCCTTGCTAAGCAAGTTGCTAGTCACTAATTGTCACCAACGTATGCTCGGCTGTTTGTGGCTTATATAATGTAGACAGTGGTACTAACTTTATATTATTTTCTGCCAAAGTAGGAATTAATTGCTGCAAAGCTGAGACTGTCTCTGGGTGAGGGTGAGCAATGGCAATGGCTACGTCTTGTTTTTGAGCATAGGCAATCAGTTGTTGGAACTGTTTGTTGATATAAGTTTGCGTCAGGTGATTATCTAAGAAGATATGCCGGCGCTTTACTGGTACGCCCAAGGTTTTAGCAATACTGCCCGCTTTTGAGTTTGGGCTAGTTTTGCTGTCTAAAAATAACAAATGATGCCGTTTTAAAAAGCTCATAGTCCAAGTCATTGAATCGTTTAGCTGAGTTAAGTGACTACCCATGTGGTTATTAATGCCAATCGCAAAAGGGATCTCAGCAAATGACGCATTTAAACTATCAATAATTTGTGCTTCATTCATTGTGCTGGTTAATGCCCCAGGACCTAACTTTTTACCGTTTTCTGCTTCCATGGGAATATGCAGCAAGACATCTTTTTGTTGTGCATTAGCTTGCAAGGCGAGTGTTTTACCATAAGGCGTATGGGGTAAAATTGAATAGGTTATAGCCCCGGGTAAAGTTAATGCTTGTTTGTCTGTATAACGATAGCCAATATCATCAATAACAATCGCAACCCTAGAAGGAGCAGCGTTAAGCGGGCTTATATACAAAAGAGGGAAAAGTAAAAATACAATAAGAGTAAAAAATTTCGACACTGCTGAAATCATTTAATTATTTTTATCATAAGTGGGGGATAATAAAAGCATAGCACTTATACTTAAGCCTCTTCAAGGAGAGAGTTGCCGTTGTCTTTAAAGGCGAGCTTTTTGAAAAATGAAGGTATTTACTCTTCTGCTAAGGGGATTATCTACACCATAGTTTTGGATTGACCGCTTTACCTTGGTGGCGAATTTCAAAATATAACCCGGCTTGGTTTTGCCCACCACTTTGGCCAACTAGCGCAATAGGCTCACCTGTTTCTACTCTGTCTCCAACGGCTTTTAATAAGGTTTGGTTATGCGCGTATAAACTCATGTAACCATTACCATGGTCGATAACCGTTAATAAACCATAACCTTTTAACCAGTCTGAAAATAAAATTGTTCCGTTGTGAATGGTGCGTACTTGTCTGCCAATAGGGGCGCCCAGTAAAACGCCTTTCCATTTCAAATATCCTTGTTTTCTACTGCCAAAGCTTCTTAGCATTCGACCCTTCACTGGCCACGAGAGTTTTCTTTTAAGTTTACTTAAGCCCGTTAAGTCTATCTCGGCACGGATAAGCGCTTCTAATTTTTGTAAGGCAGCGGTTAAGTTCGCTTCTTCAGCTTTTAGCTTGGCTAATTGTTGCTTACTAGACAACAGCTTTTTGTTCAGTGAAGTGATCGTTCTTGTGCGTTTGGCTTTATTATCTCTTAGTGTTAACTTTTGCTGGAGTTGCGATTTTTTAAGTACTTCAAGTTGCTCAACTTGCTCTTGGTGGGCTGATGTTACTTCTAATAATGTTGCTATTGTGGCTTGATAATTATCAATTTCTTGGATACGGGCTTTATTTAAATATTGATAATAGCTAATCGTTCGCTGAATTTTTTCACTTTGCTCTTGGTTTAAGAGCAATTTTAGATAATCGTGCTGACCCGTGGTGTACGCAGAGCGAAGCTGCTGAGCGAGTAATCTTTCTTGCGCTTTTTTTTGCGCGGTAAGTTGTTGCTTTTCTTGGCCAAGTTTCGCTATTTTAACGTGAGTAGCTTCTAAGCTTTGCTCAGTATCGTTAATTGCTTTGGCTGTTTTAGCAATGGCTAAATCGTCTTGCTTTAATTGTTGTTCAAGTTGTGAGCGGGCTTTATTGGTATTAAAAATATTGGATTCTTGTTGGGCGATAGCCTGCTGTACACCACTGAGCTTTTCACTATTCTGCGCCTTGTTTTTTTCGTTATCACTACCATTACTTGCTAGGCTAGCAAGCGGCACAAATAAGCAGCTTAGTAAAAGTAAGCTGCTTATTTTTTTGAAAAAAAGGTAGGACTGACACTGCATCGGTAATTTATTATTGTTAATTTGGAATAACCGCCTCCAGTTTGCCGTATTAATCCAATTGCATCAATACCGAGCCAGTCATTTCTTCAGGCTGTTTCATTGCCATTAAATGTAAAAGTGTCGGTGAAATATCACTTAAGGTGCCTGTTTCAGCCGGCGTTGCGTTTCTACCAACATAAATTAGCGGTACTGGCTCACAGGTATGGGCCGTGTGAGCTTGGCCTGAGGTTTCATCAAGCATTTGCTCAGCATTACCGTGATCAGCGGTTATTAAGCATTCACCACCCGTTTTTTGTAAGGCATCAACGACGCGCCCTATACAAGCATCGACAGCTTCACAGGCTTTTACAGCAGCATTAAAATCACCCGTGTGACCAACCATGTCGCCATTAGGGTAGTTGCAGACGATAAAATCGTGCTCGCCACTTTCAATAGCGGCAACGAGATTATCAGTTAATAAGCTTGAGTTCATTTCTGGTTGCAGATCATAGGTAGCCACATTGGGAGATGGCACTAGAATACGTTGCTCACCGTCAAAGGTATCTTCTTGTCCGCCACTAAAGAAAAAAGTAACGTGGGCATATTTTTCGGTTTCTGAAATGCGTAACTGGCTTTTATCATGTTTGGCAAGCCATTCACCCATGACATTATTTAGTGCTTGAGGAGCAAAGGCACAACTTGCGTCGATATCGGCAGCATATTGGGTGAGCATAACAAAATCACTAAGCAAAGGTGTTTTTTTACGGTTAAAACCGTCAAAATCTTTTTCAGTGAAACAGCGACTGAATTGGCGAGCACGATCGGCTCTGAAATTCATAAAGATTAAGGCATCACCATCATTGACTTCAATTGCATTACCAGCTTGATTTAAGATAGCGCTAGCACTGACAAACTCGTCATTTTCATCGCGCTGATAAGCAGCTTCGAGTGCAGATACTGCGTCATTATATTGATACTGGCTTTGACCCGATACCATCAGGTCATAAGCCGCTTCAACGCGATCCCAACGTTGATCCCTGTCCATGGCATAGTAACGGCCTATGATTGAAGCGACTTGACCATTACCATCAGGAAATAACTGGCTGAATTTTTCTTGGGCTTTTACAAGTGAGGCTTTCGCACTGCGTGGTGGTGTGTCACGACCATCTAAAAAGGCGTGCAAATATACTTTACTGGCGCCGCGTGCTTTGGCTAATTCGATCATGGCAAAGATATGATCTTCATGGCTATGAACGCCACCAGGCGACATTAAGCCAAAGATATGTACGGCTTTATCTTGTGTTACGGCTTTATCAACGGCTTGACACAGAGCAGGATTTTGCGTGAATTCACCATCTTCAATCGCTTTGGTAATACGGGTAAAATCTTGATAAACCACACGACCAGCCCCTAAATTAACGTGGCCAACTTCTGAATTACCCATTTGACCGTCGGGTAAACCTACTGCCATACCTGAGGTTTGAATCAGCATATTTGGGTAGTCAGCTTTGAGTTTATCTAGCACAGGCGTGTTTGCTGTTTGTATGGCATTAGCACTACTTTGTTCACGGTAGCCCCAACCATCCAATATAATTAAGACCATAGATTTTTTATTCGCATGTGCCATTACTGCTGTACCTTTAACTGTATCTGAGAGAATTGCCGTTATTGTACACATAAGCGGTGGTTTATTTAAGCAAGAAATGATTCAACAACAGTTACAATACTCATGTTATCTTAAGATGCTGAATTTAGTTGCCACCCGCATCCTGAAGTATCCTAGCTATAAACTCGCAATTCCAAGCAGCTTGGGTATAATGTGGCGTTTTTACTGTTAGCTAATATTAGTCTACAGCTTTACTGTGTATTTAAAGGGTCACCATTTATGGAACAATTTATTACTTTTGCCAGCAATAATGGCATGTTGAGTGCGGTTTGGGTTGCCCTTGTCGTGATGATTATTGTGATAACGATTAAAATTCAAATGTCTCCGGTTAAGCAAATTAGCCCTCAAGATTTAACTTTTTTGATGAATAGAGAGCAAGGTGTTGCCCTTGATATTCGTAGTGAGAAAGATTTTAACACGAGTCATATTCTTGATGCGGTTAGCTTGTCGAATGAAAAAATTACTAAAAATGGTTTTACTAGCCTTGAAAAGTACAAAGAAAATCCCATCATAGTTGTATGTAGCGCAGGCATTAGTGCTGTTAAAGTGGCAAATGATTTACATAAAAAAGGTTTTGCCCGCGTGAGTGTTTTAAAAGGTGGCATGAGTGCCTGGTCTGGTGCCGGTTTGCCAGTGACCAAGAAGTAACATAAAAGGTAAACTAATGGCTACAGTTGAAATATACACCAAAGCATATTGTCCATATTGCATGAGAGCAAAAGGCTTGTTGGCAGAAAAATCGGCGAGCTTTCCAAACTTGACGGTAGAAGAGATCAAAATTGATGGTGATATGGCCTTGCGAGAAGCTATGATTACCCGCAGTAATGGTAACTTTACGGTTCCGCAAATCTTTATCGATAATGAGCATGTTGGTGGCTGCGATCAATTAGTTTCACTTGAAATGCAAAATAATTTAGATACTTTGTTAGCAAAGGCATAACAAAGTATCAGACACATTCAAATTTAGAAAAATAAAATAGGAATTCCCATGAGTGATGAAAATCAAAACCAATTAGATGAAGCGGCAAAAACAGAGCCACAATTTGCTATTCAGCGTGTTTACACAAAAGATGTTTCATTTGAAACACCTAATTCGCCAGCTATCTTTCAAAAAGAATGGAAGCCTGAAATTAAATTAGATTTAGATACTCGTTCTAATAAGTTAGGTGATGATACTTATGAAGTTGTGTTAGCGGTAACGGTAACGGCAACGGTTGAAGGTCAAACTGCCTTTTTAGCAGAAGTTCAACAAGCGGGTATTTTCACTATTGGTAACTTACCTGAAGCACAACTAGCCCATACTATTGGTGCATTTTGCCCAACCACTTTATTCCCATATGCCCGTGAAACTGTTGCTAGTTTAGTTAATCGTGGCTCTTTCCCGCAATTTAATTTATCACCAGTTAACTTTGAAGCGTTATTTGCCTCTTACGTTCAACAGCGTGCTGCTGAAGCAAAGGTTAATGCACCTGAAAGTTCTGAAACGCACTAGTTATTAGTGTTGAGGTAATTAGTACGAGTTTCGAAAAACCTTAGATAATTAGGTGTATTCGTTACTCGATACCTTCCTTGCTCGCCACTTGTGTTGTCTGCATTGGTCAATAATGTCACCCAGACATTGTTAAATAAAGAACTTGAGAATTGTGAGAAAATTTATGACTGCTTCTGCTGATATTACTGTTTTAGGTGCTGGCTCTTACGGCACGGCACTGGCAATTTGTTTGGCTCGAAACGGTCATAAAACCCTGCTTTGGGGCCGTGATGCTAATCAAGTTGAAGACATGGTTAGTGCCCGAGAAAATGCAAAATATTTAGCGGGTTGTCCATTTCCAGATAGTTTAGAGCCTGTTAGTGACTTGGCAACTGCCGTGCAGGCAAGTGATAATATTTTGGTGGTTGTGCCCAGTCATGCTTTTGGCGATATGCTTGAGCAAATCAAACCTTCTTTAAAAGAGAGTGCTAAGGTTGCTTGGGCAACGAAAGGGTTAGATCCACGATCTGGTGATTTATTGCAAAATGTCGCCCGAGATATTCTAGGAGATAACCTTGCTTTAGCGGTACTGTCAGGGCCTACTTTTGCCAAAGAGATGGCGGCGGGTTTACCTACAGCTATTTCGTTATCGTCTACCGATGAAAATTTCGCACATCAGCTTTCTAATTTACTTCACTGTGAAAAGTGCTTCCGTGTTTATCCCAATAAAGACTTTATTGGTGTGCAATTAGGTGGAGCCGTTAAAAATGTTATCGCCATTGGTGCGGGTATGGCTGATGGAATAGGTTTTGGTGCCAATGCACGCACTGCACTTATTACCCGTGGTTTAGCTGAAATGACACGCTTAGGTACAGCATTAAAAGCTGATCCTGCTACTTTTATGGGGATGGCGGGTTTAGGGGATTTAGTATTAACCTGTACTGATAATCAATCGCGAAATCGTCGTTTTGGTTTAGCCTTAGGGCAAGGTACTGATGTCGATCAAGCCATGGCTGACATAGGTCAAGTGGTTGAAGGCTATAGAAATACCAAAGAAGTACATATGTTAGCGCAACGAATGGGGGTTGAAATGCCTATCGTTGAGCAAGTATATCAGGTGCTTTATCAAGGTAAGGCGGCAAAATTAGCTGCCGCGGATCTGCTCTCTCGCGATCAAAAACAAGAGTAATGCCAATCGGACTAATTCATCGATCACTTAGCGAGAATTAAACGGCGTTCACAAAGCCTAATTGTCGCCATGCGTCGTATACAATCACGGCAGTAGCATTAGATAAATTCATACTGCGACTTTCTTTTAGCATAGGAATGCGAATTTTATCTTCATCAGGGATCTGCACGCGTACATCTTCAGGTAGTCCCGCAGTTTCAGAGCCAAACAATAAATAATCGCCTTGAGTAAAGGTAACATCACCATAAAAATTATTCGTTTTGGTGGTGATGGCGAGAATACGTTTAGGCTGCTCATTGGCTTTAAAGGCGTTAAAATCTTTATGACGTTTTATTGCCGCAAACTCATGGTAATCAAGCCCAGCTCTACGCAGTTTTTTATCATCTAAATCAAAACCTAAAGGCTCTATTAGGTGTAATCGAAAACCAGAATTGGCACATAAACGGATAATATTGCCTGTGTTGGGCGGAATTTGTGGCTGAAATAGGACAACGTCTAACATAATGATTTAATAACTCTAAATTGATTGATAGCAAGCATTGGTATAAAGATAACAATTCTTGCTATTATAGCGACTATATTTACGTAAAGCCTGCTTTTTCATGTCAGAAAATACACCCAACTCAACAAAGACATCCACTGAAAGTGAAGATTACGCCTACTGGGTACGTTTAGCGGCCATTAGCTCGTCTTCAGTGGCTTTGCTACTCGTTGTCATTAAGTTTTATGCCTGGTTGGTAAGTGATTCCAGCGCTATGCTTGCCTCCACAACAGATTCAATTCTCGACCTTTTTGCCTCGGTAATGAATATCATTATTTTGCGTTTTGCCTTAGCGCCGGCTGATGAAGAGCATAAATTTGGCCATGGTAAAGCAGAAAGTCTAGCGGGATTAATACAGGCAGCATTTGTCTTAGGCTCTGCTATTTTGCTGATTTTTAACGGCGTGGAACGTGTTATCAATCCCCGTGTTATTGTGCATAGCAATATTGCTATTTGGGTAACTGTCGCTGCGATTGTGCTAACACTTGCCTTGGTGTTTTTTCAACGTTTTGTCATTAAAAGAACAGGCTCTGTGGTAATCAGTGCCGATGCCTTACATTATCAGTCAGACTTGCTGATGAACTTTGGTGTTTTGCTTGCCATTGTTTTAAGTCAGGGTGTTTGGTTGCAAGCTGATGGAGTATTTACTATTGCCGTTGCTCTGTATTTGCTGTCAGGAGCAGGACAAATAGTTTACCAAAGTGTCTATCAGTTGATGGACCATGAAATTAGTGATGAAGAATTAGCTAAAATAAAAGTGATTATTTTATCCCATGAACATGCACTAGGTATGCATGAGTTACGTACTAGGCAATCAGGTGCGCAGCGCTTTATTCAGTTTCATTTAGAGCTTGACGATAATTTATCTCTTTTAGAAGCTCATAGCATTGGCGATGAAATTGAAGCAGAAATATGTGAAGCCCTTGCGCCTTGTGAGGTGTTTATTCATCATGACCCAAGCTCTGTGGTACCAAAAGAGTTAAGGGCGCAGCAACCTTAGGTAAATACCTTGGTTGCTGGCCTTTATCATGGGTTATTAACGAGCTTTAGTCTGCCTGCGCTAAGTTTGTCGAAGAGTGTTGCTCAAACCAATTTATGACAGCCGTTAAGGCTTGATTTCGATAAATATCACGTTCAAAAAACAACTCATGATAAGCACCTGCAATGACTGTCGGTTTTCCATCCGGGCACGATTGAGGATGCAATGAATGCAACTGTTGGCAAAAGTCGTTTTGTGCTTGGTTGCTGACAATTTTGTCATCACCAGCTTGTAAAACTAGCGTTGGTGTAGAAATGCTATCAATATTAGCAAAGAGTTTTTCTAAGGCGGCTAATGATTCGGTAAGCCATTTAGTTGTTACGCCACCTAACTGAATGGCTGGCGTGTTTTGATATAGCTCAGTAAATATTTGATAACGTACCGCTGAGTGCATTAATGGATTGTTAGCAAAGCCTGTATGGGCGAAGTCTTTATGGCCGATAAAATACCAAGGTGAGTCATCAAGCCATTGATTAAGTTGTGCAGTGGTTTTGATGACTGATTGGGCAATAAACTCTGGAACGCCACCACCATTAAAACCGAGCATGGGCGAAGACAATACCGCGGCTTGAATGCTATCAGGAAAGTCTTGTAAGTATCTTGCGGCGATAGCGCCGCCCATTGAGTGGGCGAGTATGTAAGGCTTACGTTGGCAATGTTGACTCACTATGTTTTCGATAAAATAAGCGAGATCATCAACATAATATTGGAAGTCTTCCACATAACCCTTATGAGGATTGTTCAATGCGCGCTCTGATAAGCCCTGACCTCGGTGGTCGATAAGAAAAACACTGTAACCTCGCGCAAATAAATCAAAGCTTAATTCTTGATATTTTAAGTAGCTTTCGCTTCGGCCAGAAACAATAACGAGGCATTTATTTTCTTGACTAGGCGCCGCTTCCTTTTGGATGAAAGTTGCATAGTTTATGCGAGTGTTATTGACGCCAGTAAATGATGAGAAGCTACCTTGCTGCCAAAAAGTATTGATTTTACCCGTGTAATCCTTGGCAAGTTGCTTTTCGGTGGTGAAGTCATCAGCAATAGTCATAAAACCTACTAAAGTCAGTGTTAGGGTGAGAAGTAATTTACTCGGTAGCAGCATCTTGCTCTAACTGCGCCAAACGTGCTTCTAACTCGGCTAATTTAGCGCGCGTTTTAATCAATACTTGTGTTTGTACATCAAATTCTTCACGGGTGACGACATCCAGTTGTGATAATTTACGCTGCAACACGGTTTTTGTTTTATCTTCAACGTCATTGGCTAGGTTTTTAAGACTAGGCGGAATCGCGTCAGTCACTTGCTTGGCAATTTCTTCAATTTTTTTAGCATTAAGCATCATTATTTTCCTGAGTATTACAGATGAAACTATTGTAACTGTTTTGCTAGCGAGTAAAAACAGGTAAAATCAGCCCTCTTAAAAAATCTATCAACTTGAATACACAATGGCAATGAAATTAAACCCAGGACAGAATGAAGCGGTAAAGTATGTGAGTGGACCGTGCCTTGTTCTGGCGGGCGCAGGCAGTGGTAAAACCGGCGTTATTTGCCAAAAAATTGCTTATTTGATCCAAAAGTGTGATTACAAAGCCCGAAATATTGCTGCAGTAACTTTTACCAATAAAGCCGCAAGGGAAATGAAAGAGCGTATTGTAAAAATGCTCGGTAAAGACTCAACGCGTGGATTAACCGTGTCTACCTTCCATTCTCTTGGTTTAGATATCGTGCGCCGCGAAATTAAAACCTTGGGGTACAAACCCGGCTTTACCTTATTTGATGATCAAGACACCTTAGCCTTATTAAAAGAATTAACCATTGATGAGCTTGATGGTGATAAAGACTTACTAAGTAAACTGCAGAGTATGATTTCCAATTGGAAAAATGATCTATTACTGCCAGATGCCGCGTTAAAAATGGCCAGTGATGCTGATACACAGGAATATGCCGAGTTTTATCAGCGCTATCATCAACACATGAAGGCGTATAATGCCCTAGATTTTGATGATTTGATTTTGATCCCTACGCTATTATTGAAAAACTACCCAGAAGTTCGAGAGCGCTGGCGTAGTAAAATTCGTTACCTGCTAGTTGATGAATACCAAGATACCAATGCCAGTCAATACGAATTAGTTAAGTTAATTGCCGGTGAGCGAGCACGTTTAACTGTCGTGGGCGATGATGATCAGTCTATTTACTCTTGGCGTGGTGCTAAACCTGAAAATTTAGTCTTGTTAGGAAAAGATTTTCCACAGTTAAAATTGATCAAATTAGAGCAAAATTATCGCTCAAGTGGCCGTATCTTAAAGTGCGCGAATATCTTAATTGCTAATAACCCCCATGTTTACGATAAAGCTTTATTCAGCGAGCTTGCTTATGGCGTGGAATTGCGGGTAGTACAAACCAAAAATGAAGAAGATGAAGTGTCGCGTATCATTGGTGAGTTAATTGGTCATCGTTTTATGAACCGCAGCCACTATAAAGATTATGCTATTTTGTATCGGGGTAACCATCAATCGCGCTTGTTGGAAAAAGCGCTGATGACTAACCGAATTCCTTATAAAATCAGTGGTGGCACCTCATTCTTTTCACGCGCTGAAATTAAAGATGTTATGGCTTACTTGCGGGTTTTGGTTAATCCTGATGATGATAATGCCTTTTTACGTATTGTGAATGTACCCAAACGTGAGCTTGGTCCTGCAACGTTAGAGAAGCTTGGTAACTATGCCAATATGCGTCAAATAAGCATGTTTGCGGCCAGTTTTGAACTGGGGTTAGAGCAAACGTTAACGGGTCGTGCATTAATGAAAATGCAAGCATTTACCCAATGGCTAGTGGATGTGGCTGATCAAACTGAACGTGGTGATACTGCTGCAGTATTGCGCTCAATGATCCGTGAAATTAATTACGAAGATTACCTTTACGATACATCTCCCAGCGCTAAAGCGGCTGAAATGCGCATGAAAAATGTCACTGAGCTTTTTAGTTGGGTTACGCAGATGCTAGAAGGTAGTGATGATGAAGAGCCTATGACCTTACCTCAAATTGTAACTCGCTTGACGTTGCGGGATATGATGGAGCGTAATGAAGATGAAGATAATAGTGATCAAGTACAGTTAATGACGTTACATGCCTCGAAAGGATTAGAGTTTCCGTACGTTTTCTTAATTGGTATGGAAGAAGGTTTATTACCCCACCAAAGCAGCATTGATGAAGGGAGTGTTGAAGAAGAGCGACGTTTAGCGTACGTTGGTATTACCCGTGCGCAACGTGAGTTAATATTTACTTACGCTAGAGAGCGCCGTCAATTTGGTGAAATAGCCCGAACAGAGGCAAGTCGATTTTTGCATGAGCTACCTCAAGATGATCTGAATTGGGAATTAGGGCAAGTGAAGAAAACTGATGCCCATAAAGAGCAGTCCAACAAACAAGGTGTTGCTAATTTACGAGCTTTGTTTAAAAAAGAATAATAAAATTTTTAACACTGAACTGTAGGCTTATGTTGAAGAGTATTACGCCCTATATAGCAAACATAATCACAAGTACGCGTTTATTGAAGCTTAAGCGGTCTTGGCATGAGCTGAAAAGACGAGTTTATAAACAGCCACACAAGCTTACCATTTACCTCAGGATCAATGATGCCTATAGCTATATTTTGCTGCAGGCATTAGCAAAAATTCAGCAACATTATCAAGTAGACTTACACTTTGTTCCTGTGCTTGCATTACAACGTGATATGTACCCAGCACCAGAGCTATGGCACAGTAATGCTTTTAACGATGCTTGCTATTTAGCTGAGCGCTATCAACTCATTGCTCCTACACGAAAAAATGCCAGCTCTGCATATACTGATGAACAGTTAAGTGCGCACTTGATTTCTTGGCAAGAGCAAGATGAGTTTTTAACGAAGGCATTAGCACTTTTTCATGCTTATTGGCATGCAGATGAATATGCTATCACCACGTTATTCACTGAAGGTTTAGCAAAGGATAGCCGTTATTACTTATCGCGTTTATCGGACAATGAAAAGCAACTTAAGCAAGCCGGACATTACTTAGCGGCAACTATTCATTATGGTGGTGAATGGTATTGGAGCCTAGAAAGGCTTGAGCATCTTGAAGATCGCCTGCATGAGTTAAACGCCTGTACTCATGTTGAAAGTAAAACTGTAAAGCCCTCAAAAATAACCAATACATTGCCGCAACAAGCCGTTGGTGATCTTATTGAAAAACCCAGCAAGCTAGCCCCTATTGAAATGTTTTGGTCTATCCGAAGTCCATATTCTTATTTAGCCTTGCTAAAAGCGATTAAACTGGCTGAGCGCTATCAATGCTCACTGGTGATCAAGCCTGTTTTGCCTATGGTGATGCGTGGTATGGCGGTACCGAAAAACAAACGTTTTTATATTCTTTTAGATGCTAAACGTGAAGCCCTTAAGCAGGGTGCTGATTTTGGGTTTATTGCTGATCCCTTAGGTAAAGGCGTTGAGCGTTGTTATGCGCTTTTTGACTATGCAAAATCACAAGGTAAAGAAATAGATTTTGTTAAAAGCTTCGCAGAAGGTGTTTGGGCGCAAGGCATTCACTCAGAGACTGATAGCGGTTTGAAGCTTATTGTTGAGCGTTGTGGCTTGAATTGGCAAAGTGCCAAAAAGCACCTTGATAGTGATAAGTGGCGCGTTTGGGCGCAAAAGAACTTGGATGAATTGTTCGGCCATCACTTATGGGGTGTGCCAAGTTTTAAATACCGACAAACGGTTGTTTTTGGTCAAGATAAAATTGACTGTATAGAATTAGCACTGAATAAAGAAGTTAACCAAAAACCTAATTATCCTTGCCTTTGATACGGAAAAAGAGGCTTACTTTTTTAAGGCTAACAAGGTAAATAACACACTCACGATTAGACCTGTGCCCGCTAACAACAGCTGATTTTGACCGAAAAACAAGGCGGCACCAATGATAGTACCTGCCGCTAAAACACTGCATATTAATCGTTGGCTATTGACTTGTTGTTGCTGAGTCATTTTTTCAATAAGTTGTGTTTGCTGAGTATGACTTTCTTTGCCTGCTTTTAAATAGTCGTACACAAGATCGGGAATTTCAGGTAATTTTTCATTCCAAAACGGCAAGTTTTCTTTAATTTTAGTAAACACCGCTTTGACACCCATTTGCTCTTTAACCCAATTCTCTAAAAAGGGCTTAGCGGTTTGCCATAGATCTAATTGGGGATAAAGCTGTCGACCCAGGCCTTCAATGTACAATAAGGTTTTTTGTAACAGTACTAATTGTGGTTGCACTTCCATGTTAAAACGTCGGGCGGTATTGAATAGATTAACGAGCACTTGTCCGAATGATATTTCTGCTAAAGGCTTGTTAAATATTGGCTCACAGACAGTGCGTATGGCAAATTCAAACTCATCAACACTGGTGTTTGTTGGTACCCAACCTGAGTCAACGTGAAGTTGTGCGACTTTACGGTAATCTCGATTAAAGAAGGCGACAAAGTTTTCAGCCAGATAACGTTTATCTTCACGATTCAAGGTGCCCACTATGCCGCAATCTATCGCTATCCATGTCGGATCAGCAGGGTTAGTCGCATCAACGAAAACATTACCTGGGTGCATATCAGCGTGGAAAAAACTGTCACGAAATACTTGGGTGAAAAAAACTTCGACACCGCGTTCAGCGAGCAATTTCATATCAACGCCTAGATGATTTAAGGTATCGATTTCAGCAACACCAATGCCGTATATACGCTCCATAACCAAGACGTTTTTATGGCAGTATTCACTGTATATTTCAGGCACATAAAGAACTTTGTCGTATTCACTGCCTTGCTCAAAATTACGCTTGAGCTGAATTGCATTAGCCGCTTCGCGATTAAGATCTAACTCATCTAAAATCGTCTTTTTATATTCTGCGACAACTTCCTTAGGTCTTAATCGTTTTCCATCAGGCAACCAGCGAGCGACTATATTTGCAAGGCGAGACATCACCTTCACATCCGCTAAAATTGTTTTACCTATATGTGGGCGCAATACTTTGATGACGATATTTTTATGGTGATTCTCATCAGCAATGAGCGTGGCAGTATGTACTTGTGCTATTGAAGCACTGGCAAGCGGAACGAGGTCAAAGTCGCTAAAGTGTTGTTCAAAGGCTTCTTCACCCATGGCTGAAATGATGAGCTGTTTCGCGGCTTCACCGTCAAATGGTGTGACTTGATCTTGCAGCAAGGCCAATTCATCAGCAAAATCAGGCGGCAATAAATCGCGACGAGTCGAAAGCATTTGACCAAATTTGATAAAAACAGGGCCTAGGGATTCAATGGCTAAACGAAAACGTAACGCTATTGCTTTATCTTTATGTTTGTTTCTTAACCAAAACAGTGAGTTGCGTCCTAATTTTGCATACCAAGGCAACATTTCACGTGGCACTATGTCATCTAAGCCATAGTGCAAAAATGTTTTAATAATTTGGTATAAACGAATACTACTCACGTGATTGAAAATCCTTTAATAATTTGAATGTTTTTTACTGTTTACTAAGTTTAGCAATGCGTGTTTCTAGAGCGGTGACTTGCTGCGCAACATCATTAACCTTTTGGTTAAATTGTTCTATTTGCGTTTTGGTGACCACTAGTCGCTGCTCATGCACAAGGTATTCACTAGCATCTGCTTGAATTTGTTTAGCAGCAAAGTCTAGTTTAGCCGATACTTTTTTACCTAATTGCATTAGTTTATGTGTGGCAACATCGCCAATATGCTTAGCCAGTTCGCTTTGCCAATCAATATCGAGGTTTTGAGCCAAATTAGCAAATTGTTGTGCTACTTTGATATCACCCGTAACATCAAGTTTGTCTTGTTTGATTAGCTCTGTTAGTTGTTGATTTTCTTGCAACTCACGTAAGGTTTTTATACTGGTATTAATGGTGCAATCAGCGCCCTCGGTCAACGAAGTCACTAACAGTATTTTGTTATTATCGCCAATACCTGAGGTGACAGTGAAACTTAACGGAAAACCAAGCTCGGTTAATACTAATGTTAAGGTTTTTTGCGCGAGCTTCTCAAGTGAACTAGTGGCCGTATCTAATGACAATACCTTATTAATAATAGCTTCCAAGCTGGCAGCTAGCCCTTGAGGTAACATGAGTTGCTTACTGATTGGGGTATAGGACGCAGTCATAACGGCTAAAACTTATAACCTTTGTGCAAGGCTACTACACCACCAGTGAGATTTTTGAAACTGGTTTGCTCAAAACCAGCGTTATCTAGCATAGTTTTAAGGGTTTCTTGATCTGGGTGCATACGAATAGACTCGGCAAGATATTGATAGCTATCACCATCTTTAGCCACTAATTCACCCATCTTAGGGAGAATATTAAAAGAATAAAAATCATATGCTTTATTAATAAGTTCATGCTCTGGCTTTGAAAATTCCAATACTAATAAGCGACCACCGGGTTTTAAGACACGATAAATAGAGCGTAATGCCATATCTTTATCGGTCACGTTACGTAAGCCAAAGGCAATGGTGACGATATCAAAAGTATCATCTTCAAAGGGTAAATATTGCGCATTGGCTTGCACATAATCAATATTTTGAACTAGGCCTCTATCGCGTAGCTTATCGCGACCGACGTTAAGCATTGAGCTATTAATATCAGCTAAAACGACACTACCTTGTTTGCCAACAAGCTGTGAAAATTTAGCGGTTAAGTCACCTGTGCCACCAGCTAAATCGAGGACTTTATTGCCAGGGCGTACACCACTCGCATCTATGGTAAATCGCTTCCATAAACGGTGGATACCAAATGACATCAAGTCATTCATAATGTCATATTGTTTAGCAACAGAATGAAAAACACCTGCAACCATTGATACTTTATCTTCTTTATCAATAGTTTTATAACCAAAGTGAGTGGTTTCATCTGCAGAATTTTGCATTGTATCTTTGGATTGATTTTGATCTGTTGCTGACATCGTTAATTCGCTAAGGCTAAATAATGGGAAAGTTGCCGATAGTTTACTGTATGTCAGAAAGATAACCAAATATCGACTGACTTTTTGTTGATATAAAACAGGACGGGCTATCAATATGGGTTAATAATTTAAAGTTGCAGCCCGATGGGAAGTAAAAAAGGTGGTAAAGCCTTATTTAATCGCCATTTTTCGGACGAAAGGTAATTAAACAACAAAAATGTAATTAAATTACATTTTACGCTTGCATTCTTAGAGCATGTACTCTATAATTCTTTTCGTTCCCTTATGTGGGCGCTTGTTGTAACAATTGAATATTCTAGCTTTCCTCATAGCTAATCCACCGGTAGTTTTGCTACCGGTTTTTTTTGCCTGAAATTTAGTAACATTTTTTGAAGAAAATGATTACATAACTTGCTCTAATTCGCTAATAGCTTCATTAATATCATCTATTTTGTTTGCTAAGATTGTTTGAGCGTCATACAATCCCTGATTATAGAAATGCCCCCCAAGCTCTTTGGTTAAAAAATCTAAAAAGAACTCTGTATCGAATTGGCCTGCATCGCAGTCTAACTCAGTTTGCAGGTAACTTTGTATTTTGTTGATCAATATTGATTTGTCATCGGTTGTTAGTTTGATTGTTGTCATACTATAGTCCAATTAATTGGTTGTATTAAATTTTGTTACTATACTTAAGCCGTTTCTACATCCACTAGTTTATAAATAAATTTCAGGGAGACTTATGAGTTTTTCAAACCTTTCTTTTCGAAAGAAGATTTTGACCTTGCTAGCATTGCCTATGTTAGGTTTTATCTGGTTAAGTGTTAGCGCTATTTTGCAAAGTGCTAATATAAAAAGTGAGATGTCGACTATTACTTCATTGACTCAATTATCTGTTGCTTATAGCGAATTAGTGCATGAATTGCAAAAAGAGCGAGGCATGACAGCAGGTTACATTGGCTCTAACGGCACTAAATTTATTGCAAAGCTGAAAGAGCAGCGTAAAAACACGGATGAAAAACGCCGTCAGCAAGTGAAGTTTTGGCAAGACAACACCTTTCAATTTGATGATATAAATAAGCTGAACACCTCTATCAATCAAGCCTTTAATGACATTGAAAGCATCCGCCAACGAGTTGATTCACAAACCATACCGTTAACAGAAGCGTTGACATTTTACACCCTGTTAAATAAAGAGCTATTAAGTGTTGCGGTGACAAATGCAACAATAAGCACAGATGCTTTAGTCACTAAAGAAACGTTGGCTTACTATAACTTTTTACAAGGCAAGGAAAGAGCTGGGATTGAAAGAGCAGTATTAAGTAATACCTTTGCAAAAGATGCCTTTGCCGCAGGTATGATGGCAAAATTTATTACCTTAATGAGTGAGCAAAACACCTACTTTGATAATTTTATTCACTTTACCAATAAGCAAAATCAACAATACTTTAACCAGCAGTTAGATAACGACTCTGTGCGCGAGGTTTTAAAGTTAAGGGCGATAGCAAAAAGTAAAACCTCTGGGTTTGATGTTAAAGCCGAGTATTGGTTTGCTCAATCTACTGAAAGAATAGGGCAATTAAAGAAAATTGAAAATCACTTGAGCAAAGAGATGCTAACGCTGGTAGAAGAAAAACAAGCAGGCGCACTGAACTCGCTTATTCTGAACTTACTTAGCAGTGTTGTGTTAATTGCATTAGCGATTGTTATTAGTTTTAGTACCATCAAAGAATTAATGGCTCGAGTCAAAAGCCTTACTTCAGTCATGGCAAAAGTTAGACATGATAATGATCTGACTGTACATAGCCCTTTTGAGGGAAGTAGTGAACTAGGGCAAATATCAACATCATTAAATAAAACCTTGGCTCAATTTTCTAGTGTTATAAAAGATATCTCTTCTTCAAGTATTACCTTAGCATCTGCGGCGGAAGAAACATCGCAAACTTGTGAAGATAACTCCAAATCATTGTTTGAACAACAAGACGGTATTACTGTTATTGCTACCGCGATTGAAGAGCTTTCAGCAACGGTAAAAGAAGTCGCAGCAAACACACAAAGTACCGCTACTTCGGCAAAAGAAGCCGATGAAAAAGCGAATGAAGGTTTAAAAACAGTACAAAAATCTTATCATTCAATTGAGATGTTAGCGACTGACATAGACGGTTTGGCTATTCAAATTAACAGCTTGCATGAGAGTAGCAATAATATAACGAGCGTTGTTGATGTGATTAAATCTGTTGCAGAGCAAACAAACTTGTTAGCGTTAAATGCTGCTATTGAAGCAGCTCGAGCAGGAGAGCAAGGGCGAGGTTTTGCTGTTGTTGCTGACGAAGTAAGAACGCTTGCGCAACGTACACAAGAATCGACCGCTGAAATAGAAAGCTTTATTTCGTCATTGCAAACGGATGCTAATGCAGCCTTTAATGTCATCGAAACAAGCCAGAAAAAAGCAGAGCAAGCCGTTGAAAACTCAAAGAATGTTGAGTTAGTTTTAGAAGATATTACCTCTTCTGTTAGCACTATTTTTGCAATGACTGACCAAATTGCCACGGCCATAGAGGAACAAGCCGTTGTGACGCAAGACGTGGCACAAAATGTTGTTGCGGTTGAGCAAAAATCAATGGAAACGACAACCGGGGCGGATCAAATTGCTGTTACCGCTAAAGAGCAAGCAAGGTTAGCGACGTCGTTACAAGATATTGCGAGTACATTTAAAGTGTAGCTTTAAAGAAGGCGCTAACTGATATATTGAGTTAGCGCTTTTTATGAACATTATCTGAGCAAATAAACTCAAAGATAGCGCACAGAGAATTAATGGAACACAGTTAGAATAAGTGACTACACATAGTGACAAAGCCAACGTTATATTATATTTACGATCCTATGTGCAGCTGGTGCTGGGGTTACCGACCCACTTGGCTGCGTTTACAGGATAAGCTTGAAAATCGAGTAGAAATCAAGTCAATGGTAGGTGGTTTAGCTGAGGATTCAAATTCACCTATGCCAGAAAAAATGCAAACATTTTTACAGCAAACCTGGCATAAAATTTCAGCAGAGTTAGGCACTACATTTAATTTTGACTTTTGGTCTTTGTGCCAACCAAAACGTTCTACCTACCCATCATGTCGTGCAATCATTTTCGCTAGAAAATATCATAAAGAGCACGCAATGTGTTTAGCCATACAGCAAGCGTATTACTTACATGCACAAAACCCTTCAGAAATAAGTACGTTAACCCAAATTGCCGCTGCTATTGGTTTGGATGTTGATTTGTTTGCTCAGCAAATTAATAGTAATACATTAAAGCAACAATTAGCGGATGAAATTACTATGGCGAGAAACATGCCTATTCAAGGTTTCCCTTCATTAGTGCTAGCGGTCAATGATGAGCTTTTTTCTATTCCTATTGATTATAAAGATTGTGCTACAAGCTATGACAAGGTGTTAGATATTTTGACTAATCAACTCAAGGGGGAGAGCTAATACCTACGGATAAACTAAGTCTATCCACAATAACAAACGCTGTATTTATTGAATGTGATGATTGATGATGCGTTGAAGTTCACCGCTCTTCATTAGCTTTTTAATGTGTAAATCTAATATTCTTTTTTCTTTCGTTAGCTCAGGCCTTAAAATGATGTTTAAAGGAACTGTACTGATAGGACTTTTTCCTTGATAAAGTTTTTTTTCTTTAAACTCAGATGAAATCATTAGGCTAATCGCGTTATTTTCGTTGAATATTGCATAATCACATCTTCCCTTATATAACATTCTTAGCATTGTTACTTGGCTCGATGAATCGATACGATTTAACATGTTTTGTTGAAAGTATGGCTCTAAATTAGGGTAGTTAAAACCAACTCTGGTACAGATTTTTCTAATTGATTTTATATCTTTCAAAGAAAACTGCTCACTAAACTCTTCAACCCCATACAGAAAGCTTCTATGTTGTAGTATCGGGATGGTGGCAATGAGTTTTTCAGGCTGTTTTAACCATTTATGACTTAGCATCATGAGATCAATTTTTCCCTGATATAAGGCGTTTTCACTACGTATACGGCTATTTGAAACGAACCTAATATTAAGCTGATTTGTTTCAATTAATTCTTTTAAAACATCGGGAATAATGCCGAGATAATTATCGGCGTCAGTTGTTTTATATATATAAGGAGGAGAGCCAGGGTGATTAACAATAAATTTTAGCTGTATTTGTGCAGAAACAACACAGCTGACAAAACTACTTGCTAGAAAAAGTAACGTGGTTAATTTCAATTAACAATTCCAATAATTAATTAAATGGAAAATGATCTCTTTATGTATAGAGCCAATAGTCTCATAAAATAAGCTATTTACTTTATAGCTTCACTTAAGCGCATACAGACAATGTTATTATTAAAATAATATTAGCTAACCAATGGTACTATTACAAAAATCAGCATCTAGGTAAATAGTATTTAGCAGTAAAAACTTCGTAAGTTGGCACCACGATTAGTGATTACTTTTCATTTTATAATCACTAATAATAAGCAAAGGCTCTATATTGTGAAAAATACTATGACTTAGCAACATATGGCATTATTTCTCGGGTATTCTTCCAATCGCTTCGAGACTCTTTGGAGCAGTCGCTAGCCAAGATGGGGATTGGCGCATGCGATCGAAATAATCATTAAGGTGTGGGTACATGCTCCAATCAAAAGGAACTTGTTCTTTGAAGAACTCAACATGGATTATAGAATAATCTGCCAATGTTATTGAGTCTCCTACCATATAAGATCGATCCTGTAGGTGCATGTTTAACACCGAGGCAAATCGAGTTAGTTGCGCTTTACTCCACTCGATAATAGCCTGATCTCCTTGCACATCCATAAAATTTGGCTTAGCAATAGCTTCAAACGCAAGTGTACCAAATGCTTGATTAAAGTGAGCAAGCTCCCAACACTGCCAACGAACAATGTCAGCTCGGATGGCAAAATCATGAGGAAATAAATGGTTATCTTCTGACTTGTCGGCTAAATACTGAATAATGGCATTTGATTCCCATAAGGTTAAGTCACCATCCACTAACGTTGGCACCATCGAATTTGGATTTAAGGTGTTAAAAGCAGGTTTTCTAGTATCGCCAGCAAAAAGATCAAGATATTCAGTATCCACCTCTAGGCCTAGATGATTAATCACCGCAAGCACTTTGCGGGAATTAGGTGAGCCAACAATGGCATACAATTTCATATTATTCTCCTTAATTAAAATTGACTTGCTTTTTACAAGTTAAATAAAGATTAGTTATTTAACTTTCTTTTTGCAAGTTAAATTTGTTGTTGGTATTATTTATCAATGGTAGATAAAAAATCAAAAAATTGGACGGGATGCCCCGTACGCTTTGGCATGAGTCAGTTCGGTGATAAATGGAGCTTCTTAATCATACGAGATATAATGTTTAAAGGGCGAAGATATTACAATGAATTCTTAGAAGCCGGCGAGGGAATATCAACGAATATTCTAGCTAACCGCTTAGCTGATTTAGAATTCAATGGTTTAGTAAGTAAGCACCAAGATACGATTAAACGCTCAAAATATATTTATAGGCTGACAGAAAAAGGCATAGCCTTAATGCCAATGATGTTATCAATGATTGATTGGTCGGAAAGGTATGATGAGCAAACAGAAGTTCCAGCAGAGTTTATTAAAAAATTACGTGAGAGCCCTGAAGCGCTGCAAAAAGAACTATTAGAACAACTAACAAAAGATTCAACCAATGGTTAGGCTTTTTCATTATTTGTGAGCATCCGCATACGCGTGTGTCTTCGAAAATTTCAATACTAGGTGATCAGGGGTGATAAGCCCTGTAGACAGGTAGGTGAATTAATTTAACTTACCTGTTTTACCAAATGCTAACTTTAACCGCACTAGATGAAAGGATCATTAGTGAAAGACGCAATAAGGTGGTTGGAATTTCAATTCAATTTATACATTATTTCAATTTTTCGCTCTCAAAATAGCTTGCCAAAAAGTCAATAAAAGCTCTTATCCTAAAAGGTAAGTAATCTTCATTTTTATATACGGCATACATAGGGAGTGAATGCTTTTCTACATTTTCAAATACCTCAATAAGTTCATTCTTATCTATGTGCTTTTGAACCATCCATTTAGGCATTGCGGCTATACCCAACCCTAATATTGCCATATTAACGATCATTTCGGGACTATCGCTAGAGAAAATTTCTCGAACGGTATATTTTTCTTTATTGAAATACCAAACATTAGAGGGGTTGCTTAATGAATAAGTAATGCAGTGATAGTGGGCTATTTCTTTATGGGATATCGGTGTTCCGTTTTGCTTCAAATAGTCAGGCGAGGCGAAATAACAAAGTTCGTGGTCAAGCAGCTTTTTGGCCTTTAAGCCTGAGTCTTTAAGATTAGACGCCCTAATTGCGATATCTATATCATCATTGTAGAGGTTCACTTGTTTATCGTTTACGGAGACATTGATTGAAACCTTGGGGTTTAAGTTAATGAAATCGCGAATTGGTATAGCGAGGCGTTGTGTCGCAAATGCAGAAGGCGCAGATATTTTTAATTCACCGACTACTTGGCTTAACTCATTTTTAAGCCGTTGCTCTGTTATGGTTATTTTTTCAATGAGTTCGTGACATTGCTTGAGGTACTGTTTACCCGCACTTGTTAAGCTTACTTTTCGAGAGGTTCGGTGAAAAAGTGTAAAGCCAAGCGAGTTTTCTAGCCATGCAATTTTTTTGCTCACCGCTCCTTGACTCATGTTTAATTCATTTGCTGTAGCGGTAAAGCTGCCTAATCTGGCTATTTGGTTAAATAGCTTAATACATTCAAACTTATCCATACACATTCCCAATTGGAATACCAATAACGATAAAAATAGCATTTATTCAGTTAGTTCGGAATGGTTTAATGTACTTAATTATTCAGATAGGAACTTTTACATGACAATTATTACTATTTTACTCACGTTTTTCTTTATATTTGCTAGCTCAATAAAAATATTAGCTTGGCAAAAATTTATATTTGAAACCCAACTTATCTTTTTTAAAAAATATGGGTTAAATCGTAACCATATGTTTTGCATAGGGCTTATTGAGTTAAGTGCAGCCATTACTCTTGTGATCTCGATGATATTCGATTTTGAAGTTTTAAATGGCATAGGCGCGTTAGGTATTGCCTTTACATCACTAGGGGCAATTTATTTTCACCTAAGATTCGATACCATTAAAGATGCAATTCCAGCAATAGTTACTTTGTTGCTTTCAACGGTATTGATCGTATCTAATCAAGCGTTGCTTAAGTTAGCAATATAGTGATTTTGTTTTTAAGCTGTGACATAGGCCGCTATAAGCTCGTTTGCGTCCATCGGTTGTTCTCAGAACACAAATGGGACACTGATAATAGTTAAACAGGATGCGTTAACTAGCCCTCGCCTGAATTCTTTGTTTGCCTAGCAGGCTCAGCCAACATTATAAAACCCAGCCATGAGAACCATACAATTTGGCTTATACCAAAAATTTCTGTAAGCACTTCAGCAGGATAAACGGTAAGTATGCCAACAACACCAACGAAAATTCCAAAGTAATTAATTTTGTTAGAAAGCTCATCACCTTTTAAAGCAGCAAAACTTAACAATAGCACCCATAGCCCTCCAACAACTTCGTTTCCACCACCTAAACCTTCAACTACAGAGTAAATAGCCCGCCAGACTGTCATAGCTTGCTCTGGATCTTTAGTTGATAGTTCCAAAACGGCAGATAACCCAATATTTGCAATCATTCCACTAGCAATGACTAAACCTACCCATACAACTCCAAATAGTGAGGCGATTTGTGAAAGAGTTGGGGAATTGCTTTTCAAACGCTCATTAATCGCCAACACTAATACAGCCAAAAAAATCCCAAAGAGTACATACATAATGAGATTTACGATGGACAGAATGACCTGATTTTCAGCTAGAAAAGCAAACTTTTGTACAGAATCAGCTTCGGTAGGGAAGTTCCAAAATGCACCAAAGAAAATAAAAGCCGACACGTAAATAGTGGCCTCTAAAAGGGCTGCCATACCGCCAAGTTTTTGAAGATTATTCACGAAAGATTATCCTTATATTTTTGGGTTCTGAAAGATCAACAGACTCTACAGCTCACCTTTAAAATTTATTTTGTATTGCCGAGGCAACTATCCAACGGCTGTGTATTATCTTCGCTGTTTTGGGCGCTCAAATCGTCCGAGACTGCAAGGGCGGACACTTTTTTGTGTTTTAATCGCATCAGAGACGGTACAATCATCTCTCATTATCACACGAATTATAAATAAATGGGGGAGTGGTCTTGGAAGATCTTGTAGTGCTTGCAATTACAATGATAACACTTGGACAAATTGGCTTTTGTCTTCCTCAGCTTCTTTCACGCGCATTCCACACCCAAACTTATTTTCCCCTAGCGATTTTCTTTGTTGCTAATGGTGTCATCGCGTTAGGGCCTGCGATATTTTTGCTAACTCCAGCATGGAACACGATTTACATCGCTTCAATATTTCCGGCATGGCTTCTTCTTGGCCCTGCGTTATGGCTATATGTAGAAGGACTTACATCAAGTACACCTTGGCACATGCAACCTAAGCACGCTGTTCAGCTTATCCCCTTCGTTTTGGGCTTAATTGTCACTGGGTTAATCATTAGTTTACCGCTGGAAATGCGTCAGAGTATCTTTAGCGATGGAGCGGATATTGAAACCGGATTTCCACTTGTGGTGGTCGTAAGCATGTTTCTGGCAATGTTACTTTGGGCTGTGCAGTCTGGGTACTATGTTATCCGTATAATTATTCGGTTATCTAAATATAGGAAGCAACTAAAGGATCTGTTTGCCAGTAATGAACAACGGGAACTAGGTTGGTTGAGCTGGGTATTACTGATTACCGCAGGTACTTGGTTCCTTGCCTTTGCAAGCTTAATATCAACGTTAGTACAAGACAACTCATTGTTCAGCTACAGGTTTGGAACAACGCTATTGCTGATTTTGGTATGGACTTTGGCTTATTGGGGGTTGCGACAAAAACCTGGCTTTGAAGGGCGATATGCAGACGATGAACCTGATATATCAACACCTGAAAATGCCAATTCAGAAAATGGCAAAAAATATGTGCGTTCCGCTCTTGGTAAAGATCAAGCTCTTCGTATTGCAGACAAAATTAACACTGCTATGGAGCAGGAACAGCTACATTTAGACCCAAGCCTATCTTTACATAAGCTTGCACGGCATGTTGCAATTCCCCCCAACTATATTTCCCAAACATTAAACGAAACAATGGGCATAAACTTTTTCGATTTTGTCAATAAATGGCGAATTAAAACGGCTAAACCCAAAATAATCGCCAATGAAGATACTGTGTTAAACATCGCCCTAGAAGTTGGTTTTAATGCGCGATCATCTTTTTATAAGGTATTTAAAAAGGAAACTGGCAAAACACCCACGGAGTTTCGCAAGTCACATCATGCATAAACAAGCGTGTTTGTAGAGTAACCAACGCCTGTGGATCTTCTAAATCCGAAATTTAATCAAACACATAACTACAGCCATTTATTTTCAGCTAGAATTCCAGCATATCAATCCAGTCGATTGACTCTAAGTAGCTTATTGTTTCTTCAGCTAAGGGGTTCTCAACTAAATTAACATAATTTAACTTCGGATTATTTGAAAAATCTATTGATTCTATACTGTTTTTCCAGAGGTTTAATTTTGTTAAGTTCGCTGAATAGCTCAAATCTATATTCGATAAGCTATTATGGCTTAGAGAAAGTATTTCTAGGGCTGGTAGGTCAAATTCGACATGTTGTAATTTTGAGTTTGTTACTTCAACTATAGTAAGTGCAGGGTGATTGGTTAATGAAAGGTTCGTTAATAAATTTCCTATAATTGTTAACTCTCTAAGGTTTAAATTATTGTCAAAATTAATGTGCGTTATATCACCCCACGTTGTTCTAACTATCCCATTATTAGTTGGTGTAGGAGGCACTTGAAAATCTTCAAAATTTAATAGCTGCAATTCTTCAAGCTCTGTTAATGTTTCAACATTTAAAGCTTCAAGTGGATTATCATTTATATAGATGTTTTTTATCTTTGTATTGTAGGTAAGATTTATATTTTTAAGGTTAGTGTTCTGAGATAAAAACAATTCTTGTAAGTTTACTAGATCATCAATGTTAATTTGTTTAATTGATGATGAAGACAAAGTGAAACTTGTTATTTGCGTGAAATGGTTAGAGTCGATAAAACCACTTTCTAAATGACTTAATTTTACTTTCATTATGTTCGGAAATAATAACAGATCTTCTGTGCTATTAGAGCTAGTAGTATTATAAGAGTTCGCGTAACAGATAAATTCTGTTAACTCATCAGCATATGTTAAGTCTTGTGCAGAGGCTGTTCTGTTAACACAGTTTTTAATTTCTTCTGATATAAAATCAATATCACTAATGGCTATTCGTTTATCGCCTTCGCTATCACTAGAACACCCAACTAAAATAGCCACAAAAAGAAGTGGTATATACTTCACAAAAAGATACCTTGTTTAATTTAAAGTCTTGAATTATTCAATGGTATTTAAAGTCTGTCAATAAACAAAGAGCTTATAGTGGTCTGTCAGGTTTAGTTAGGCTCTGATATTTTGTTCTGGTTAAATTCTCATTATTTATGACGATCCACACACCACAATAGAAAGAGAATTGATCCAGATCAACATCAATAGAGTATTTATACTATTTTTACTTTACATTTATAGAGTCGTTGCTCTATAATGTCTGTGTTCCTTAGCGAACACTTATTGTAATAATTTTTATTCTAGCTTTCCCCATAGCTAATATGCCGATGACTCTTCCTTGTAAGAAATATCATCGGCTTTTTTATGTCTTAAATCCTTGCTTATTCGTTTACTTCTTCAGCAAACCAATCACAAATAATTGCGTTAGCTTGTTCAGCGCCAGTGCGTTTTAAGGAAGAGAAGGCTTGAACTTTTATATCTCCTTGAAGTTCAGCAAGCACTTTTTTCACTTTTAAGACCTCAGCGCTACGTTTTCCTTGAGATAATTTGTCTGCTTTAGTGAGCAGTGCAAGTACAGGAAGTTCGCTATCAACAGCCCACTCAATAAGATCCATGTCTAAATCTTTTAATGGATGTCTGATATCCATTAAAACCACAAGCCCTTTTAAACTCTCACGCTTTTCTAGGTATTCACCTAGTGCTTTTTGCCATTTCTTTTTCATTTCTAGTGGTACTTTGGCAAAACCATAACCCGGTAGATCAATGAGACGCTTATTATTTGCTATTTCAAATACATTGATTAATTGTGTTCGACCAGGCGTTTTACTGGTTCGCGCTAGGCTTTTTTGATTGGTTAATGTATTTAAAGCACTGGATTTTCCAGCATTCGAGCGACCAGCAAAAGCAACTTCAATGCCTGCGTCTTCAGGTAATTTACGAATATCGGGCGCACTGATGGTAAAAGTGGCTTTGCTTAAATGTATAGTTGTAGAAGACAAGGGCTTAACTCTGTAAAAAATAAAGTTGATTATAACGTTTTCTGAGGGGGTATTACTTAAAAAAATGAATAAATTGGTGAAATACAGTGTTTTTCAAGGAAATTTTTCTTTGATGCTGTTACACACTGCTTATATTAGTGTAAAATGCCGTCAATTATTTATCTGAATTTAATTTATTTTTCGACAAGCAGAGAGCAACTCAATGAAAAAAATAATCTTTTCACTTTTGTTAACAGTGGGCGCTGTAAGTACAGCGAGTGCAGTAGAAGGCGATGCCGAGGCAGGTAAAGTAAAAGCCGGTGTATGTGGTGCTTGTCACGGTGCTACGGGTATTAATCCTAATCCTACTTATCCAGATTTGGCTGGTCAGCATGAAGCGTATATCGTAAAGCAATTAGCAGACTTTAAATCAGGTGCTCGTACTGACGTGATGATGGCGCCTATGGCGACAAATTTATCAGACCAAGATATGGCTGATTTAGGCGCATTCTTTGCGAGTCAAAAGCGCGCAAGTGAGCGAGCAGATGCACCAGCAGCTGATAACAATGCACCTGCTGCGGTAGCTGCACCGGGCAATGTCGAAGTGGTTACGTCAACAGCCGCGAAAGCCATTTATGCAGGCGATGTTAAGTCTGGCCAAGAAAAGTCAGCGATGTGTGTTGCTTGTCATGGCGCTGATGGTAATAGTTTAGTGGCTATGTACCCTAAGTTGGCTGGACAAAGTGCTAGCTATCTTGCTAAACAATTAGCTGATTTTAAATCAGGTGCTCGTAAAGACCCTGTTATGGTAGGCATGGTTGCAGGATTATCTGAAAAAGATATGCAAGATTTAGGTGCATTTTACGCAGTACAAACACCTACAGAAGGTGTGGGTGAAGCAAGCGAAATTGGTCAAAAGTTATATTTTGGCGGTGATGCTAAAAAAGGCGTTACAGCTTGTGTAGCTTGTCATGGTGTTAAAGGTAAAGGTATGGCTCATGCTGGTTTTCCTGGAATTGCTGGTCAAAATGCAGATTACTTGAAAAAGCAAATTGCTAGCTTTCGCGATGGTAGCCGAGGCAATGATAGAAATGACATGATGCGTAACATTGCGATTAAATTATCTGATAGCGATATTGACGAATTAGTTAATTACATGTCATCACTTAAATAGTTGACAAATAATTAACAATAACTTGATGAAAAGCAGCGTTTATCGCTGCTTTTTTTGTTTATATACCCTAAAATACCCGTGTAATTGCTATAGGTAGGGTAGAGATAGTTTGACTAATAGTGCTAATAAAGAGCAACTTATTGCCTGTCAGCAGTGTGATGCTCTTTATGAAAAGCCGGAATTAAAACAGGGGCAAAGTGCGAAGTGCACTCGTTGTGGCAGCACAATAGAGGAGCGGAAGGTTAACTCAATAGAGCGCAGCTTTCATTGGTCACTCGCTGGTATTATGTTATTGGTTCCTGCCATTTTACTGCCTATTATGGGAGTCACTTTAGCAGGGCAATACCATCACGCTTCATTGCTTGATTGTATTGTGGTACTTATTGACCGTGGCTTTTTTATGATTGCCACCTTAGTTTTTTTGTTTGCAATTGCGGTGCCTGTAGTCCGCTTGTTTGGCGCTTTTTATATCACATACAGTTTTAAGTTTAATAAATTAAAACCTTCGCTATTATATTTCTTTCGAGCTTTTCACCATTTAGATAACTGGGCGATGCTTAACGTGTTTATGTTGGGTATTGTTGTTTCTATGTATAAGTTACTTGATGATACTGAGCTTTCTGTCAATATGGGCTTGTTGGCTTTTATTCTTTGGCTTATTAGCTCAACAATGGCATCGAGTGCTTTAGACCAAGATTATATTTGGCAGAAGTTGGAGGATGAGTTTGTCGACTAATACTGCAAAAGAAAGCAACCTTGCCCTCTGCCCTAAATGTCATCGCCTGAATAAGGTTACCGATGATGCTAACCAACAAAACAGCATACGATGCGTTCGTTGTCATGGCAGGTTTTATCAGCGTAAACCCAATAGTTTACAGTATACTTTGGCATGGAATACAGTGGCATTAATAGCTTTTATTCCTGCAAACCTTTACCCTATTATGATTATTTATTCGTTGGGAATTGGCGACCCTTCGACCATACTTTCAGGTATTGGGCAGTTTGTTGATCAAGGTTTATATCCTATTGCAGCCATCATCTTTACCGCGAGTATCATAGTGCCGTTACTCAAAATTGTCGGTCTGTACTTATTAGTATATCGTGCTTACACAGGGGTACGCCTGCGGCCTGATAAGCACAGTAAATTTTATCACGCGCTTGAATTTTTGGGGCCTTGGTCAATGCTCGATGTTTTTGTTGTTGCTTTGTTGGTAGCGGTAGTTGAGCTAGGCTTTGTTACTTCAGTCGCAGCAGGCCCTGCGATAAACTATTTTACCTTGACGGTTATTTTTACCATGATAGCGGCAAATAGTTTTGATCCTCGACTTTTATGGGACAAAAAAGAACTTAAGGAAAAAAATGGTTATTGATAACTCACCGAACAATAAGGAACAGAAGGGGACTAGTGCCTCTGCTGAAGTTGTACCCCGCCAAGGTATTTCAATTATTTGGTTTATCCCGTTTATTGCGCTAATTTTTGGGGGCTGGTTAGGCGTCAAAGCACTGTCTGAACAAGGTGTTTTTATAACTATAGAGTTTGACAGTGGGACTGGCATTGTCCCGAAAAAAACTGAAGTACGTTATAAAGGTTTAGTCACTGGTATGGTAAATAGGGTTGTGCCCTCAGATGATCTACAGTCAGTGATTGCTGAAGTAGAGATGTCTAAATCTTTTGCTGATTACCTCACTGAAGATACCCAGTTTTGGCTAGTGAGCGCAGATATTTCATTACAAGGTGTTTCGGGTCTCGATACCTTGTTATCTGGAAGTTATATCAATATTATTCCCGACACTCACAAAGAAGCAGATAGCCAAGACCATTTTATTGCGCTAAATGAGGCGCCTCAACAAGATATGACAACGCCAGGGCTGCATTTAACGTTACAAACCAGTGTATTAGGCTCTATAAGTGAAAACTCACCTATTACCTTTAAGCAGATCCCCATTGGTTATGTGACGGGTTATCATTATATTGAAGATAAACAAGGCATTGATATCAATGTTTTTATTGAACAAGAGTATGCCCATTTAGTGAAAGAAAACTCACTTTTTTGGAATACTAGTGGCGTACAGGTCACGGCTTCACTGTCGGGTGGGGTAAAAGTTAATACGGATTCGCTTGCTTCAATCATAGGCGGTGGTATAGCCGTTGACACGTTAAGCTATCAAGAAAAATTAGCGCCGGCTAAAAATGGCGATGCTTTTCCCTTACATGCTGATTTTCAATCGGCAGAAGTGGGGCACGAAATTGAGTTAACCTTAGATTGGAACTCAGGCATAGATCATAATGCTGCTATTTTGTACCAAGGTTTAACCATAGGCAGTATTGAGTCTTTTAGTAAAATTGACCCTAAAATGAGAAAGATCACTGCAATAGCGAAAGTAAATCCACGCGTTGTGCCTTATTTAACGGAACAATCACAATTCTATTTAGTGTCGCCTCAGATTGGACTTTCAGGCATATCAAACGCTAAAACGTTATTGACGGGTACTTATATTAGTATTCGACCATCCTTACAGGGTGAGCCAACAAATTCGTTTTCAGTATTTAATGCCAAACCGCCATATCGCTATACTGAGCCTGGCTTGCACTTGATCATAGAAAGCAATGATCGACATTCATTACAAGTGGGCAGTAATATTTACTATAAACAACAAGTGGTGGGAAATGTGCAAGCGGTTGAAACTGTTGGCGCTGATCAGCACTTGATCCATATTCATATTCAACCAGAGTTTCAGCATTATGTGAGTACAACTAGCCACTTCTATAACAACTCAGGGTTGAAGGTTAAAGCCAACCTTCAGGGCGTAAATATTGAGGCTCAATCACTGCAAAGTATTTTAACCGGGGGGATATCCTTTGTTAATGTTGAAACAGAAACGATTAATGCTGAGGTGCAAAATGGCGATAAATTTGCATTATTTGCCAATGAAAAACTCGCTAAGCAACGTACCAGTTTTACTTTAGCCATATCAGCAGAAGAGCACATTAATGCGAATACACGCGTATTGTATCGGGGAAAAGAGATCGGTGCGATACATGATATTCAAGTGCAAGGCGGGGAAAGTAAACTCTTTCTTGGCTTATTGCCAGAATATGAAAACATATTACGTGAAGGTACTCAGTTTTGGTTAGCTAAGCCTAATTTGAGCTTATCTGGTGCTACGGATACAGATGCCTTATTAGGTGGTAGTTATATCACCTTTACTTTAGGTAATGAAAATAGCATTGCGAAAACAAATTTTGTTTTATTAACCTCTCCACCAGCTAAGCATGCAAGCGCTTCAGGTTTGCAACTTAGTTTACTTACCGATAGTGCAAATGTTGCTAGTGCAGGCAGTAGTGTTAGTTATCGAGGGGTTGTTGTTGGTCAAGTCGATAATGTTGCTTTAGATAAAGACGCAGATAAAGTGCGGGTAAATATTACGATTGATGAAGCACATAAATCGTTAATTAAAGCGGATACGCGCTTTTATAATGCCAGTGGCATTATGATCCACGGTGGCTTAGGAGACTTTGTCGTCAAAACAGAATCAGTTGATGCAATGTTACGTGGCGGTATCAGTTTTTATAACCCTAGTATAGAGTCAGATCTCACTGGAGAAGTGAAAGAACTAGATAGCTTTAAATTATTTGAGCACTTTGAACAGGCAAAAAATGCTGGTTTAGCCATTAGTATTCACTTTCATGATTATTCAGGCTTAAAGGTAAATACTAATGTTATTTATCAAGAACAAAAGATAGGCGCTATTACTCGCTTAATTTTTGATGATAACAAAGTCGGTGTTACGGCTTTAGTGTTGTTAAATGATATTGGCGCAAAATATGCCAAACAAGGGAGTAAGTTTTGGTTAGTAGAGCCTGAGATAGGCTTAGTGGGGTCAAAGAATGTTGCGTCACTCTTAGAAGGAGCTTTCATTGCACTTTTACCGAGTAATCAAAATGCCAGTAAACAACAAACGCAGTTTGAAGCGCTTGATTTACCACCAACGGTTAGTCAGTTGCCTTATGGGTTAAATATTAAATTAACAACTCAGCGCTTAGGCTCAGTACGCGTTGGAAACCCTGTGCTATTTCGTCAGGTGAAAGTAGGAAAAGTGATTGGTATCGACCTGTCGACTAATGCTGATACTGTTGATGTGTTTATTAATATTGCTAAACGCTATGCTCCTTTAGTCAATAGCGGTAGTAAGTTTTGGAATACTAGCGGTATTAACATTGAAGCCAGTATCTTTTCTGGGGTAAATATTGATTCTGAATCTATTGAAACCTTAATTGCAGGTGGTATCGCGTTTGCCACACCAGCGCTTGAAGAGGGTGAGAACCTGAAAAACGTATCAAGTTTTATTTTGCATCAAGATGTCGATAGTGATTGGCTGGAATGGCAAACTAAAATTGCGATTAGTCAATAAGACTAACATCCATTTAAATTAATATTATTCAGAGTTATTTATGATTGAAGTGATAGAGCCCCATCAGTTTAAAACCATTCCATGGAAAAATGGCTTAGGTGAAACCACTGAGTTGGCTATTAATGAAGGGGCGAGTTTAGATAACTTTCTGTGGCGATTAAGTATTGCCAGTGTTGCTAATGATGGCATTTTCTCTGATTTTAGTGGCTACGATCGCAATCTGGTGCTGATTTCAGGGAAAGGCATAAACTTGTATCATGACGGAAAAAGCGTCGATATGCTGGAAAATATACTCGATGTTGCTAGTTTTGATGGTAGCAGTAAAACGCAAGGGCAATTAGTTGCTGGCGCGATAAAAGATTTCAATATCATAACCGATAATGACAAAGTTGTTGCACAGGTGAATTGCTATGTCGAATTTCAGCAAGTGTCGATTAAACTATCGAAAAACAGACTATGCTTTGCTTATAGCTTAACGGACGACATGATGATGAGTGCATTTCAAGCAAAAAACACTACAGTGCCTACTGGCCATTTAGCGAAATTCACCGTGTCTGAAGATGAACGAGTGGAGCAAGCAGAAAAAATTTCGATTACCGGTAAAAACATGATTATTGTTCAGTTGGAGATTAAAGATAGCGAGCAGTAATTTTTTTCAAGCAAAGACGTTTTGTTATTTGTTTTTATTGCAAGCAATAAAAAAGGCAGTATAGCGATAACTACACTGCCTTTTAGCGATTAGTAAAAAGTAACTTAAGATTCTTTTTCTTCAGTTTTCTTTTCTGCTGATTGCTCAACTGCTTGCTCTTGTTCTTTTTTCTCATCGTGGCCTTCGCCACCACAACCACCACAACAACCCATAGTTTTCTCCACTCAAAATATCATATAAAGTTGGGGCAAATAATACCTGAGCAATTTGCTCAAGTATTTGATCGAGATCAGCTTTTATGTGTTTCTTTACTTATTAAATTAACGGTTTTCTAAGCGATTAAAGTCAAGTAAGCCCGCTTCATTAGGTCGGTTTGTTTTATACCAAGCATGAAGTTTGTCAGCATATTGCCAGAAATTCTTGCTTGTGCGGCGTACAGCATAAGTATCTTTTAGCTGGCGATAATCTGCTGGTGTTTGCATTAATTCTACACTACTAACAAAATCGCCAAGCTGCGTTTCTTTCACGTGGAAAAAAGCGTTGGGGTATGTGCCGACAATGCCAGTAACGACTGTTAAAGTATCTTCTTCGGGAAGTCGGCGATCATTCTCCGAAAAAAGGTGAGCTACATTGCTATGAGCACTATTGTTGATCAAAGTATACACTGAGTCGCCTTGTTCACCGCTTACCATTAAATAACTGATCTGTGGCAATATAGAAACACCTACTCCTTTTTTGTTATTTAAACGCTGTAATTTATAGTCATATCGGTTATTTTTCCCGTTGGAAAGACTATAGTCATTTGATGTTTCATTGGCGGTATGCTGTGCAATTAATTGCAAAAGCTCTTGTTGAGGTTGCTTTGTTTTATAATGAATATTCGTTTCTGGTAATTGTTCGAAATCATCGGAAAAAATATAATCTTTAATGGTGTCGCTAGTGCCTCTATACCAATATTCATGGATACTACGGCGATCTTTTTTCGGTAACAAAGCGATGAAATTGCTTTCAGCTTCCATACGTAAAAAATCCATATATAAGCGAGTTTTCAATTGATGGGCAACATTGCCGTAGACATCAAAGCCAGCCACTAATAAATAGTGAATTCGCTCGAGTAATGGGTAAGTGATAAACCAAGCGGTTTTAGGTGTTTGGCCGACAAAACCTTGCAATACTGAGGCGCTGTCAAAGTGCCTAAATACGGTGAGCGTTGCGTTGGGGTTGCCATTACCAGGCCACACCAACTCTAAATCTAAATCACTTTGCCTAAAGCCAATTTCTTTCATGAAATGGAGTTTGTTTTCTAGATAGCTTTGCTGGCGACTTGCGTAAGAGCGCCAATATAACACGGATAAAGCTTTATCACTTGTACTTGCAGGCAATTGCAGTAGTTCAGTGTTATTGTCGATAAAGCCATCGCTATGATAATGATTAATATAACTAGGATCGGCAAAAAATACCCAGAAGTGATCTTCAATGACATTCAAGGCGACTTGGCCCCGACATACGGGTCCCTTAATGAAGTTCATAATAGAGAACTGTGCTTGCTCTAATAAAAACAAATAACGAGATTTTGCAGGTATTGCTTTGAAAGTGATAAAAGGGTTAGCGGCATTTTTTAATTGGTAATCAGGCAATGTTTCTACTGGGTAATCAGGCGCTATAAATAATTCATCTAAATAGGCTAATTTAGCTAAATCAAAACGATAGGGCATATGCCTTTTGGCAATAATAGTATCGTTATTTTTTTGTAATCGGTAATAGACTTGCGGTGACTCTTCATTGTTTCCCTTATTGGAGAAAGGAGCATCAAAAGGTCTTCGGCTATTAATCAGCTTTATGGGTTGCCCTGGCGGTGTGGTTGAACGTACAAGTTTAAAGTAGTTGCTATTGGGTTGCTGAAAAAATAAATTGGCAAGGTATAAGTGCTCATATAAATATCGTGATACAAGCTGTTGTTTATTAGTAGTGCTGTTTAACCATGCTTCCCATTGGGCAATGATGCTGATTTCACTCGCGTTTAAAGGCTTAGTGTTAGGTAACAAAGCACCATTTTCTAACCAAGTTGTAAGGGTTGTATGCTGTTCAGCCGTTAAGGCGGGAAGCGCGTATGGCATACCCGCCAGTGGATATTTTGTTTTATATTGTTCAAACTCTTCTATGGTTGGACATTGTTGGCTTCTGTCTAAAGAAACATCAAAGCTGTTATCAAGCAAAGGCGTTTCAGGTAAAGGATGTTGCTGTTTTAGTTGCAACATTTGGTAGATAAGACCAGCATTTTTATTTGCGATCGGGGTTTGTTGACGTTCATTGAGTACGGAAAAAAAACCTTCTTTTCGCATTTCAGATAATGTATTTCGGTTGAGCTTAGTGAGTGTGCTTAGGCTGTGATTGTCTTTTGCAGTAAGTAAGCGCTCGCCATTATACACGCGCTTTTTGCTTGCGCCACGCTCTAAGCCCGCTCGACTTTCTAGCTTCAACTGACATGGTGCGTCGTAGCAGCCATGGCAAACTACACAGCGGTTTTCAATAATAGGTTGGATTTTTTCTGAAAAATGGCTTTGCTGTTGCTTAGTCATTGCCGGAATACTTAAGCGATTATTGATGTTTGATTCGCCGTAAAGTTTGTCGTATTCCATGACTCCCAATGTGGCACAGCCAGAAAAAAAGAGTATGAGTAATAAGGAGTAAAATTTATTCATAAGAGCCCATTAAGTGAACTTTTAGCTGAGAGAGATTGCTTATTGGATTTTATGCTCCTTAATCAATACTGTAAAGCTTGTAAAAAAGTTAACCTTGAAAATGAAAAGCTTGCTTTAAATTAAGGTAATGGGGAGGTATAAGATTATTTAGTTGGGAGAGCACCCGAGTAGATAACTCAGGTGCTAGTTCGAGATCAATGTAACGGATTACTGTTTATATTCGTGGTTAATTGGGTAATGCTTCTACGCCCATATTAAATAAAGTAAAGGCAAAAATATCGGCATACTGCTCAATGGTTTTTGATACCGGAGTGCCTGCACCATGACCAGCATTAGTTTCTATACGGATCAAAGTTGGAGCACTGCCTGCTTGCTTGGCTTGTAATTCAGCAGCAAACTTAAATGAATGAGCAGGGACTACTCGGTCATCATGATCGCCTGTGGTCACAAGAGTGGCAGGGTAGCTGACACCCGCCTTAACATTATGTACAGGAGAGTAATTTTTTAAGTAATTGAACATTTCTTTACTTTGCTCGCTGGTGCCATAGTCATAAGCCCAACCAGCACCTGCGGTAAAGGTGTGATAACGTAGCATGTCTAAAACACCAACGGCAGGCAGTGCCACCTTCATTAAATCGGGACGTTGGGTCATCACGGCACCTACTAGTAAGCCACCGTTAGAACCACCTTGAACAGCTAAAAAATCACTAGAAGTATAGTTTTGCTTAATGAGATATTCACCTGCGGCTATAAAATCATCAAAAACATTTTGTTTCTTTAATTGAGTGCCGGCATCGTGCCATTTTTTGCCGTATTCACCGCCACCACGTAAATTGGCCACTGCATAGATGCCACCTTGCTCTAACCAAACTGCGCGAGTTACGCTAAATCGTGGTGTTAAACTGATATTAAAACCACCGTAGCCATATAAAAGCGTCGGATTTTTTCCGTTAAGCTTTAAGCCTTTTTTATAGGTGATGATCATTGGCACTTTTGTGCCATCTTTGGAGGGGTAAAATACTTGCTTAGATTCAAAGGCATTACTGTCAAATTTAGCGCCAGATTTTTTAAATACTTCACTAACCCCCTGATCTATATTGAAACTATATATAGTGCCTGGCGTTTTGTAGTTACTAAATGAGTAATACAAGATTGAATCTTCTTTATCGCCCTCTAATGCACTCGCACTACCGACACCGGGCAAGTTAATTTCACGTATTTTGTTACCTTGATAATCGTATTGATATACTTTTGAAATTGCATCAACCATATATTCAGTGAAGAAGTATCCTCCGCCTGTTGAGGCACTTAGAACGTAGTCGGTTTCAGCGATAAAATCTTGCCAATGTTCGCTTTGCGGCTTAGTGGCATTTACGCTAACAATTTTTTTATTAGGTGCATTTAAATTAGTGACTAA